>PSLH01000096.1:0-4851 GCA_040289505.1 Thermoleophilia bacterium
CGCTCTCGTCCGCCTCGCCGCGCCGGGCTCGACCCGCCAGCGACCCTCGTTCCAGGGACAGAAGGCGTCCTCGATCTGGAGCACGATTGCCCCCTCCACCGCGTAGCTTCGCGCCGACAGCGCCGCCCCCACGTCCACCAGCCGCGCCCACAGGCCGTCGCCGATCCTGAGCCTCATCCGCCGCGGCTCGGCCAGGAGCAGAAGAAGCGGGTGGTCGATCGGCAGGGCGAAGCAGGTGATCTCGGCCGTCCAGTCGATGTCGAGCAGGTAGCGCCACACCTCCGCCGTGGGGCGGCCGTCGAGGGCGACTGCCTCCAGCACCTCCAGCGTGGCCGTGGAGACGCCGTCCTCCCAACCCGGCCGGTGGCGGTAGACGGCATAGCCCTGGTCGCGGCCGTCCAGCTCGAGGAGCGCGAGGCGCTTGGGGCTCGCCCCCTCCCGCCGATCGGGCGGGTCGAAGAGGACGCGGTAACGCCACCAGTCGGGCGCCCGGGTGAACATCCCCGGCGCCAGCGGGCGAACGGCATCCCACACGGACGGGAAGCGCTGGAGCGCCTCGTCTGCCTCGACGAGCGTCACCCGTCCACGCGCCTGGAAGGGCTGCGCGTAGGCTGCATGGTCGCGAGGCAGCTTCATGGAGCAGTTGAGCGAGGCGAGGCCGTAGCCGAAGCGTCCGTAGATCGTCTCCTCCGAAGCCCAAAGACAGGCGAGGGACTCGCCCCGCTCGTGCAGGTCGTCGAGCTGGGCGCGCATGAGCGAGCGCAGGACGCCTCGCCGCCGGTGCGTGGGGTACGTGCCGACGAAGGTGACCCCGGCCGCGGGGACAACGCTCCCGGGTACGGTCAGCTGGAAGGGGAAGGAGCCGGCTCCACCCACGATGCGCCCGTCCTCGCGAGCGGCCAGCATTCGCTCCGCCGGGAGATTGCGGGCGAGCCGCTCGACCCGCTCCCTGGTCGGATCGGCGGCGAGGTACTGGCCCAGGGCGAAAAAGGCCTGAGCGTACTCCTCCAGGTCGGCGCAGGGAGCGACCTGGAGCCTCACCCGATCTTCTCCAGAGGGGCGTACTCGAGCATGAGCCTGCGCTCGGCGCCGTCATCGGCGAAGCGGACGGTAACGATGCCGCCCGGCTCGACCCCGAGCACCACGCCCTCCCCCAGCGTACCGTGGCGTACCACGTCGCCGGCGGCGAGCGCGGGCACGTCCGGCCGCGGCCGCACGAGCGAGGGCTCGGCGGCGCCGTGGCTCGACCAGGAGAAGGGCCGCAGCCGCTCGCGCGCGATCTCGCCCTGGGGAAGCTCGTCTAAGAACCGCGAGGGCAAATTGTGGGCGCGGGCACCGAAGAGCTGGCTGGGTGGCGGCGTGCGTCAGGGTGAGGCGCTCCTTGGCCCGGGTCATCCCCACGTAGCAGAGCCTACGCTCCTCCTCCACCCCCTGCTCCTCGATCGACCGGGCATGGGGGAAGATTCCCTCCTCCATGCCGAGGATGAACACAGCCGCGAACTCGAGCCCCTTGGCGTTGTGAAGGGTCATGAGCGTGACCAGGCTCTCCTCCTCCCTGAGGGCGTCCTGGTCGGAGTAGAGGGAGATCTCCTGAAGGAAGCCGGAGAGGCTTGGCTCCTCGGCCTGGGCCACGTACTCCTTGGCGACGCCCACGAGCTCCTGGAGGTTCTCGATGCGGCCCCGAGCCTCGATCGTCCGCTCGGCCTCGAGCGCGGCCAGGTAGCCCGACTGCTCCAGGACCTGCTCGATCAGCTCAGGCAGGGATAGCTCCTGGGCCTGGGCCTGGAGCGAGAGGAGGAGCGTGCGCAGCGCCTCCACTCCCCGGCGGGGGGCAGGGGTAATGCCCGCCTCCTCCGCCCGAGCGAGAGCCTGAAAGAGGGTCATGCCCTGGGCCTCAGCGTAGGCGGCCAGCCGTGCCAGGGTAGCCTCGCCGATCCCTCTCCGGGGCCGATTGGCGATGCGAAGGAGCGACACCGCGTCGGCCGGGTTGTCGATTACCTGCAAGTAGGCGATCGCGTCCTTGATCTCAGCCCGGTCGTAGAAGCGGGGCCCGCCCACCACTTGGTAGGGAATGCCCTGGCGGACGAGGACATCCTCGAGCACCCGAGACTGGGCGTTCACGCGGTAGAAGACGGCGATGTCGCGCCCCGAGTAGCCCTCCTCGATGAGCTGGGCAACCTCGGCAGCCACGAAGCGGGCCTCTGCGTGCTCGTCCTCGACCTCCACCACCCGGACAGGAGGCCCCTCGCCGAGCTCGGAGAAGAGCGTCTTCTCCTTGCGCTCGCGGTTGTGGGCGATGAGGGCGTTGGCGGCGCGGAGGATGGTGTTGGTGGAGCGGTAGTTCTGCTCCAGGGCGATCACGCGCGTTCCCGGGAAGTCGCGCTCGAACTCGAGGATGTTGCGGATGTCGGCGCCCCGAAACTGGTAGATGGACTGGTCGGGGTCGCCTACCGCGCACACGTTCCCGTGCTCGGCAGCGAGAAGCCGGAGCAGGCGGTACTGGGCGTGGTTCGTGTCCTGGTACTCGTCCACGAGGACGTAGCGGAAGGCCTTCTGCCAGCGGCGGCAGGCCTCGGGGAAGCGCTCGAGTACCTCCACGGTCAGCATCAAAAGATCGTCGAAATCGACGGCGTTGGCGGCGTGGAGACGGCGCTGGTAGAGGGCGTAGACCTCGGCCACGGTCTGGTCGTAGAAGGACTGCACGCGGCGCAGGTACTCCTCGGGGCCGACGAGCTCATTCTTGGCCTGGGAGATCTGGGCGTGGATGCCGCGGGGGGAGAACCGCTTGGGATCGCGCTGGAGATCCTCGAGGCAGTCCTTGACCAGCCGAGCCTGGTCAGCCTGGTCGTAGATGGTGAAGTTGGATCGGTAGCCGAGGCGGGGCGCCTCCCGACGCAGGATGCGGCCGCAGGCAGCGTGGAAGGTGAGGATCCAGATGGACTGAGCGGCCTGGCCGAGCAGGCTCTCCAGGCGGCTGCGCATCTCGCCCGCTGCCTTGTTGGTAAAGGTGATGGCCAGGATCTCCTCCGGCTTGGCCCCGCAGGCGGCGATGAGGTGGGCGACCCGGCGGGTGAGGACGCGCGTCTTGCCCGAGCCGGCGCCGGCGACGACGAGGAGGGGGCCCTCCGTGAGGAGCACCGCTTGCCGCTGGACAGGGTTGAGGTCGGCCAGGTACTGGTCGGGATCGAGAGCAAGGGCGGGACCGGCGCTCACCTGCCCGATGCTAGCCGGGAGAGCCTCCGCGGGACGGGTCGTCCCCCAGCTCAGCAAAGGTACCGACGCCAGAGACCAGGACCGAGGGGAACGGGCGAGGGGCGGGCGAGGTAGGCCCGACGTGGCCCCATCCCTGCGGGAGCGCCCATGCCTTTGCTGCCCGCTTCAGGGCGAGGGTCCCGCGCAGCGACGCTCCCAGAGACAGCTCACCGATCTCGCGGCTCGTGTCTACGAGATCGACAATCCAGCGCCGGACGAGCTCGTCGATGTACACGTCCTCCGCGGCTCGAGAGAGCGCTTCGAGCTCCTCCCGACCCACCACCGGGCGCGTCTTTTTGGAGAGGCCAGTGACGCCGGTGGGCTGCAGGTCGGGCTGCGCTCGAGCGGGCGAAGGTGATGTTTCGCACGCTGCCAGCGAGGGCTCAGGCGGGAACGGTCTTGCTGGTGCCGGGCACGTCCTCGTCGAGCACATGGCCGCGGTAGGCAAGCGCGACCAGGACGAGCCGAATCTCCTCTTGCTTCCCGCGCACGAGCGTATCCACCTTAGCCATCAGCCGCTCGATGACTCGCGCCGCCAGCGGAATCGGGCCGCTCGGGCCTGCGCCCAGCCGGGATTATCGGCTCTGCGGCAGGTTCAGCCCAAGGCCGGCTCAGACGCCGGCGTAGGCGGCCCGCGAGATCTCGGCGAAGCGGCGCCCGCACAGGGCCAGGCCGACGAGAGCGGCGGCCCCGGTGACAGCGCTGGCGAAGACGGGCGCGACCAGGCCCACGGCGAGCGCCTTCTCGCTGGCCTCGCCCACGAGGGCCAGCGCCCCCAGAGCCGCCCCCTGGTACACGCCAGCGTTACCGGGAAGAAGCGGGGCGGTGTTGGCAAGGCCAGTTACGACGAGGTAGACGAGGGCAGCTCCCAGGCCTGCCTCCACGCCCAGGGCGCTGAGGAGGAGAGCCATGCCCAGCCAGCGCACGACCCAGGTGGTAAGGAGGATGAGGCCCGCTCGAGCGAGAACGGCGGGAGGCGCGGCGGCCGAGGCCAGGAACCGTTCCAGCCCGCCAGGGAGGAGGCGCCTCAGGGCGACCCGGAGAGCGGCGGCCGTAGCCAGCCCGCCGGCAGCGAGCCCTAGCCCACCAGCCATCGTCCACGCTGCCCAGGAGGGAAGGGGGAGAAAGAGGGCGGCCGCCGCGCCCACTGTCAGGAAGGCGATGGCCTCCACCAGGTGAGCGCAAACCAGACTGCCGGCTGCACGGGGAAGGCCCGGCCAGCTGGCTCCAGCCGAGACGCGGAGCACGGCTACCTTAGAAGCCTCGCCCAGGCGAGCGGGAAGCACGGTGTCCAGGAAGGAGCCGACGGCGCTGGCTGCGTACACGGCCCGCCCGCTCACCGGCTGGCGCAAGGTCGTCCGCCAGGCGAGGGCCCGCAGGGGCTGGGCCAGGGCCATGACCACGAAAGCGAGGGCGAGCAGAGGCCAGTCGGGGCTGGTAGCTGCGGCCAGCGTGCCTCCGCTCGTTCGGGCTGTTACCGCCGCCACCGCGCCCAGGGTGGCCATGGCGATGAGCCCGGACAGAACGCGAGGGCGTCCCACGCCCCAAGCATCGGCCGCCTGCAGCTCGGCCGCACCCCCTAAACGGGGATCGGCTAAC
>PSLH01000096.1:4883-7336 GCA_040289505.1 Thermoleophilia bacterium
GGCGGCTAGCTCCTCGGGATCGGTCGACTTGACCACCACCTCCACTCGGCTTCCTTCCGGCTGGAAGCTCGGGTAGGAGCCGACCAGCACCCCGGGGTAGCGGGACTGGGTCTCCTCCAGCACGGCCACGATGCGGCTTTCGGTGGTGCGGTAGGTGCGTCGCCAGGTAGCGATGGGAGCGCCCTGGCGAAGCTCGGGGGCGATGGTCTCGAACATGGCCTCCATCTCGGCGGGAAGACCGGGGAGAACGTAAACGGGGCCGATGCGAAAGCCGGGCGCTCCCCCCAGGGGGTTAGGAAGAGGCCGGGCCCCAGCTGGGAGGTTCGCCCAGCGGGCGGCGTACTCTGGATCTCCGGGAAAGCGGGCGCGAAGCTCGGCGGCCAACGAGGGGACCTCCTCCTGGGGAACGGCGAACGCGACAGCCAGAGCCTCCCGGGTGATGTCGTCGGGCGTCCCCCCTAGCCCGCCTGTGACCACGACCACGTCTACGACCTCGATCTCCGCTCGCACCCAGGCGGCCACGCGCTCGACCTCATCGGGGAGGGCGGAGATCTGGGTCACCCGCAGGCCCAGGCTCTCCAGACGGCGGGCGAGCCAGGTGCCGTTGGTATTGACGACGTCGCCGCAGACGAGCTCGTTCCCGATGGTGAGGATGGCTGCAGTGGCCACAGGGCCGAGTATAGGAGCCTCCCGCGCTACGCTCGGGCCGTCGTGGACGCGCTCGTACTGGCAGCCCGACTCCTCGTGGCTTCCATCCTGGCCCTGGCCGGGACGGCCAAGCTTGCCTCCGTCGAGGAGGCAGCGCGAGGGGCCCGCGACCTCGGCGCTCCCTCCTCGCTCGCTCGGCCGCTCGTCTTGGCCGTCTCCCTGCTCGAGGTCGCCGCCGCCTTTCTCCTCCTTCCTGCCGCCACTTTCCGCATCGGAGCGGTGCTCGCCCTGACTCTGCTTGCCCTCTTCTCCGCCGCCCTCGCCTCCGCCCTCGCTCAGGGAAGGAGGGTCAACTGCCGCTGCCTGGGCCCGCTCGGCGGCGGCGAAGGCGGCCTTGCCTTGATTCGAAACGGCGTCCTCATCGCGGCCTCTTCGCTTGCCCTGGCCAAGGAGGCAAGGACGATCGACGCCTCCTTCGCCCTCCTCGGCCTGGCGTTCCTCGTCGGCGCTCTCGTGCTCCTCCACCGGCGCCGGCTGCTGGTCTTCGGCCCCGGCTTTTGGCCCATGCCGGGAGCGAGGCTCCCCTCGCTCCAGGTTTCCCTGGGGGCCGGCCGCAAGGCTTCTCTCTCCCAGCTTTTGCGGGGCGACACCGTCTTCCTCCTCTGGCGGCCGGGGTGTCTTCCCTGCCGAAGCCTGTACGAGCAGGTGCGGGCCTGGGAGAGGAAGCCGCCGCCCGGCGCCCCCTCGCTCGTCGTCGTCTCCTACGGCAGCGCCGCCGACGCGGTCGACCGGTTCTCTTCCCCAGTCGTCTTCGACGACTCTCTGGAGGTGGCAGCGACGCTCGCCCGCCTGCGAGCCCCGGCAGGGCTGCGGGTGGACGAAAGCGGTCGTCTTGCCTCCAGTTTGGCCACGAGCGCGGAGGAGGTGATGGCGCTCCTCCGGGGTCGGAGAGAGCCGGGGCGAGAGAGCGGGAACGGCCGACGATAGAGGGCGGGCAGGACCTGGGCCGTCACCCACACCGGGGTAATGGCGTAGCGAGCGGAGTAGCGGTAGGAGCCGTCGGGGCGACGGAGGCGACGGAGGAAGGAGAAAACGCCCGCGGGCGGCCTCTCCCCGGCGGCCAGGAAAGCCTGGATGGCCCAGGCCGTGGACTGGGCGTCGGGCTCCCGGCCCGGAGCGAGACGGAAGCCGCCGTCCTCAGCCTGCAGGCGGCGGAGAAAGGAAAGGGCGCGCCGAACGGGCAACCCGGTCACGGAGGCGGCCCGCAGCGCCTGGATGGCAGCGGCAGTGTCGTTCGAGTCGGGAGCTGTCCCCTCCGCCCAGGCGAACCCGCCCTCCCGTCGCTGCTGGCGCAGGAGGTAGCGCACGGTAGCCGGAGGAACGGGCTCCCCTACAGAGCGGAGGGCGAGGATGCCCCAGATGGTCGAGTTGACGGCAGGGCCGATCCTGCCGCTCGCCTGGACCTCCGCCCGCAGCCGGCTCAGCAACGCCTCCGATCGGCGCCCGAGCGCCGCCTGGGCCAGGAGCACGAGCTCGACGTCCGTAGCGCTCCCCAGCCGCTGCTCAGCGGCCACCAGGTAGTCGAGCGTCTCCCGCCCAGGCGGCTGCCCGGCGGCGGCGAGGCCGAGCGCCGCCCAGGCGGTGAGGCCCAGCGAGGGGGAGCCGCCCGGCTCAGCGAAGGACCCGTCGGCGAGCCGGTGCGAGGCGACGAACTGCGCCGGCGTGGCCAGGGCGCACGCGGTGGCGAGCGCGGCCAGAAGCCTCAACTCCAGACCACCTGGGGACGGAGCCGGCGGCCGTAGCGC
>PSLH01000096.1:7453-8678 GCA_040289505.1 Thermoleophilia bacterium
GCGCGGCGGCGGCCGTGTGCGGGTAGAAGCTGAGCCACAGCCACACGTCCATGAGGGCGCTGAAGCCGAGCCCGAGCACGGCCGCGAGGAGGGCAAAGACGAGCCGGCGGCGAAGGAGGGGCCGAGCCAGGGCGCCGGCGGCGCCGCAGGCTCCCCAGCCGAGCATCTGCCAAGGCGTCCACGGCCCCTGGCCGAGGAACAGGTTGGAGACGAGGGCGGCCACCGCGCCTACGGCGATCCCAGCCCTGGCGCTCAGACCCGCTCCGGCAGCGATAGTGATCACCGTCACCGGCTGAACCCCAGGAATCGCGGCAAAGAGGACACGGCCGGCGGCGGCGATCCCTCCTAGGGCTCCGATCAAGGCGATCTCGGCCGCCGACCCCGGCCCTGACTCCAGCCAGGCGAAGCCGGCCGCCACCAAGGCAAGGGCCACGAGAAGGAGCGAGAGTCCAGCCTGAGAGGGGCTGAGCGCCGTCCACGCCCCGGCCGCGAAGGCAGCGCCGGAGGCGACCCAGACAGCGATCTTAGGCGGCGACACGGTTCTCCTGGAGCGGCAGCGACAGCGCCCTGTCGGCCGTCACCTCCGCCAACTCGGCGTCGTGGGTCACGAGCAAGGTAGGGAGCTTGCCCCGTTTCCGCTGACACCACGGGACTAGGCTGCTCTTGTTGTCTCTATTGTATCAATCCTCTCTTCCTCTTGGCTTTTTAGAAAACGCCTCTCGTACTCGTCGGGGCTGATCCCGCCGAGCGAGGAGTGGCGACGGCGCGGGTTGTAGAAGGTCTCGATGTAGCGGAAGATCGAGTGCCGCGCCTGGTCGCGGCTTCGGTAGCGGTGGCGCTTGATCCACTCCTCCTTGAGCGTCGAGATGCAGCTCTCGCAGGCGGCGTTGTCGCCGGCGTGGCCGACGCGGCCGACGCTCTGCAGGAGCCCCGACTCGCGCAGCGTCTTGCCGAACGCGAGCGACGTATTGGGCGGATTCAACCGGTCGTCGCAACGCCTTGATCCAGAGGAGTTGCGATGGGCAGATCACGAAAGTGGGGCTCGCAGCAGACGGGGCGGCCGCCGATGCGTTCGCCGGGTCGTCCGCCGGTGGCGCGCCGAGAGCATCGGGTGCGGTTCTGGGCAGCGGTCGCTAGCGGCCTGCAGACTGAGTAGGCGGCGGCCGAGGCGGGAGTGTCGGTGCCGGTTACCTTCCGATGGTTCCGCGAGGCTGGCGGGATGCCG
>PSLH01000096.1:8688-8899 GCA_040289505.1 Thermoleophilia bacterium
CTCAGCCTGCGGCCGCTGTCGGGCCGCTACCTCTCATTCGCTGAGCGAAAGGAGATCGCGCTGCTGCGCGCGGGCGGCGCTGGCGTGCGGGATATCGCGCGGCGCCTTGGGCGGTCGCCGTCGACGATCTTGCGCGAGCTGCGCCGCAACACCGCGAGCGGCCGGATCGCCTACCGCGCTTCGGCGGCGCAGTGGCATGCCGACCGGCGGG
>PSLH01000097.1:0-2909 GCA_040289505.1 Thermoleophilia bacterium
TGATCCCTGCGTCGCATCGCCAGGAGCTAGGAGCCTGCCTCCGCGAATCCGGCGTGGTGGCTACCGGGAAAGCAGGGCCACCGTCTCCACGTGCGGCGTGTGCGGGAACATGTCTACCGGGCGGGCGCGCTCAAGGCGGTAGCCGTGCTCGTGCACGAGCTCTCTGACGTTGCTGGCGAGCGTGGTCGGGTTGCAGGAGACGTAGACGAGTCGGGGCGCCTCCAAGGCCGCCACCTGGAGGAGCGCCCGCCGGGAGAGCCCAGCTCGAGGCGGATCCACCACCACGACGTCGGGCGGCCCTGCCCGTCGGCGCAGCTCCTCGAGCGATCGCCCCACCTCCCCGGCGAAGAAGGCAGCGTTGCCGATCCCGTTCAGGGCGGCGTTCTCCAGGGCGCAGGCGACCGACTCCTGGGACAGCTCTACCCCCCACACCGTCCCTGCCTGGCTAGCCAAGACGAGCGCGATCGTGCCGATGCCGCAGTACAGGTCGTATACCGTCTCCTGGCCCGACAGCTCCGCGTACTCGCGAGCGATCGTGTACAGCCGCTCGGCCATGGCCGTGTTCGTCTGGAGGAAGGCGTTAGGCCGCACGCGCAGCCGCAGGCCCAGGATCTCCTCCTCGATCGCCTCCTCGCCGAAGAGGAGCCGGGTAGGCACCCCGGTCACCTCGGCCGGGCGGTCGTTGATCCCCCAGTGGATCGATCGCACCGCGGGCAAGCGCCGCAGGGCTCGGACGAAGGACTGGGAAGGGAGATCGCCGGGAGCGGTCACGAGCACGACCATGGCCTGGCCCGTGTTACGGCCCTCGCGCACGACCAGGTGGCGGAGGAACCCCGTCCCTGTCCGCTGGTCGTAGGGCTCCAGGCCTTCCTCGCGGGCCCACGCGCGCGCTGCCTCCCGAGCGGCGTTGGCGAGGTCGGTCACGATCCAGCAGCGCTGGAGGTCGAGTACCTCGTCCCAGCGCCCCGCTCGGTGGAAGCCGAGGCCGATCCCCGCCGGCGTGGCGGTGAAGGAGTACTCGGCCTTGTTGCGGTAATGGAACGGCGACTCGGCCGCCAGCGCTGGCTCGAGGGGTGGCCCCGGCACCCCGCCGATCCGCTCCAGGGCGTCCGCCACCTGAGCCTCCTTCTGGCGCACCTGGGCCTCGTAGGCGAGATCCTGGAGGCGGCAGCCTCCGCAGGCGGGGAAGTGGTCGCAGGGGGCCTCGACCCGATCCGGGCCCGGCTCGATCACCTCCACCGCCACCGCCTCGGCGTGGCTCTTGCGCGCCTTCGTCACCTGGGCGCGGACGAGGTCGCCAGGGAGCCCCCGCTGCACGAAGACGACGAAGCCGTCGAGGCGGGCGACGCCGCTTCCGCCGAAGGCGAGCGAGTCGACTCGCAGCTCGAGCTCCTGGCCGGGAGAGACAGGAGGGGCCACGCCCGCAGCGTAGCCCCTCCTCGCCCTGCGCGCGCGGCTAGGCCGTTCCCGGCTGCTCAGCCCGCGGCCTCCGCTGCTCGATGGGCACGTACGGGCGCTCGCCCTCGCCGACGTAGATCTGGCGGGGACGGGCGATCTTCTGCTCGGGGTCGTCCAGCATCTCCAGCCACTGGGCGAGCCAGCCGGCCGTGCGCGGGATGGCGAACATGACCGGGAACATGGCCACCGGCAAGCCCAAGGCCTGGTAGATGATCCCCGAGTAGAAGTCGACGTTCGGGTAGAGCTTGCGACTGACGAAGTACTCGTCCTCGAGGGCGATCTTCTCCAGCTCGAGCGCGACGTCGAGGAGCGGGTTCCGTCCCGTCACCTCGAACACCTCGTCTGCCACCTGCTTGATGATCTTGGCCCGGGGGTCGTAGTTCTTGTACACCCGGTGGCCGAAGCCCATGAGGCGGCCCTTGCCAGCCTTGACCCCCTCGATGAACTCGGGCACCCGCGAGATATCCCCGATCTCGGTCAGCATGCGCAGGACCGCCTCGTTGGCGCCTCCGTGCAGGGGCCCGTAGAGAGCGGCGGCGGCCCCCGCCATGGCGCTGTAGGGATCGACCCTGCTCGAGCCGATCGAGCGCATGGCGTTGGCCGAGCAGTTCTGCTCGTGGTCGGCATGGAGGATGAACAGCACCTCCAGCGCCCGCACCAGGACCGGGTGGGCCTCGTAGCGAGGCTCGGCCATCTTGAACATCATGGACAGGAAGTTCTCGACGAACCCGAGCTCGTTGTTGGGGTACACGTAGGGTAGGCCCCGGTTGTGCCGGTACGACCAGGCGGCGATGGTGGGCACCTTGGCGATCAGGCGGTGCACCTGCACCAGCCGGACTGGCGGGTCGTCGACCCGCGAGGCCTCGGGGTAGAAGGTGGAGAGCGCGGCTACCACGCTCACGAACATGCCCATGGGGTGGGCGTCGTAGCGGAACCCCTCCATCAGGCGCTTGACGTTCTCGTGCACGAGCGTGTGGTGGGTGATCTCGTTCGTCCACACGTCGAGCTCGGCCCGGGTGGGCAGCTCGCCGAAGATGAGCAGGTAGGCCGTCTCCAGGTACGTGCTCTGCTCCGCCAGCTGCTCGATCGGGTAGCCGCGGTAGCGGAGGATGCCTCTCTCCCCGTCGATGAAGGTGATCGCGCTCCTGGCCGAGGCGGTGTTGAGGAAGGCGGGGTCGTAGCTCATGAGCCCGAAGTCGTCCTCGGACACCTTGATCTGGCGGAGATCCATGGCTCGGATGGCGCCATCCGTGATCGGGATCTCGTAGGCTCGGCCCGTACGGTTGTCGGTCACCGTGAGCGTGTCGCTGGGCATGGCGACCTCCTTCGCTAGTCGACACGTGTCGGAGACCTATAGTGCCCCCCGCGGGCGCGAGCGCCATCGGGTATTGCCCCGGCTCGACCGGTGGCGAAGTACGGAGGGCGCCGCCCGCCGCCCGAGCGCCGTGGTC
>PSLH01000097.1:2956-8465 GCA_040289505.1 Thermoleophilia bacterium
TCACGTACACCCGCCGCTCCCGGGGCCCGTCGAACTCGCAGAAGAAGATCCCCTGGTAGGTCCCCAGGGCCAGCGTGCCCTCGCGCAGAGGGACGAGCACCTGCGGGCTCATGAGCGAGGAGCGCACGTGCGAGGGGCCGTTGGGGCCGTCGGCGTCGGCGTGCCGCCACGGCCAACGGTCGTCCACGATCCGCTCCATGGCCGCCTCGATGTCTCCCACGAGGGCTGGGTCGAGGCGCTCGTTGATGGTGACCGCCGCCGTCGTGTGGGGCACGTAGACGAGGACGGCGCTCCCCTGGGCTCCCTCCAGCGCCCCCCGCACGAGATCGGTGATCTCGACGAGCTGCGTCCTGCGCTCGGTTCGGAGGGAGAGCTCGCGCACGTCGGTATCCTACGGCCCATGGCCGCCGCGCCGCCCACCATTGGCGAGCTGGAGACGCTGCGCGAGAAGGCCGACCGCTTCCTGGCCGAGCTGCTCGAGGAGTACTACCGCCACTACGCCGGCCTCAAGGAGACGCTGGAGCTCCAGCCGATCTACGACCGCTACCCCGAGCTGAGCGCCCTCGACACGGCCCGGCGTCTGGCGGCAGCGGCAGCCACCGACCGGCGGGCCCGAGAGCTGTGGCGCTTCTCGTGCTCGGAGTACCTGGCCAACCTCACGAAGAGCCTGAGCGAGGAGATCGCCGCCTTGGAGGCCTCTCTCCAGGCTACCGTAGACGGGGAGACGGTGGGCTTCCGCATGCTGCGTCCCGCCATCGCCAACGAGCCCGACCGCGAGCGCAGGCGGGCCCTCGAGGAGGCGCGCTGCGCTCTCGCCGAGGAGCACCTCGTCCCGCTCTACGAGGAGGCCGCTCGGCTGACTTTGGCTGCCGTGCCCGACCTCGGCGCCCCGGACATGGTCGAGCTCTACCGGCGCTTCGGCTTCCGCCTGGACGAGCTCGCCGAGCAGGCGCGCGACGTCCTCGACGAGACCGAGGATCTCTTCCACCGCGAGCTCGACCGCCTCTTCCGGCGGCGGCTGGGGATCTCCCTGGCCGAGGCCAGACGCTTCGACATCCCTCGCCTCTTCCGCGCCCCCGGGTGGGATGAGCGGTTTCCGGCCGAGGGCATGCTGCCCGCGCTCGAGGCCACCCTGGCCGACCTGGGCATCGACCTCCGAGCGCAGAGAAACGTGGAGCTCGACGTGGAGCGACGGGAGACGAAGTCCCCTCGCGCCTTCTGCGCCCCCATCGAGGTGCCAGGTCGAGTCGTCCTCGTCGTCCAGCCCATCGGCGGGGTCGACGACTGGCAGGCCCTCTTTCACGAGGCTGGACACGCCGAGCACTTCGCCTTTACTTCACCGGATCTCTCGGTCGAGGAGCGCAGGCTGGGCGACAACGCGGTGACGGAGGGGTGGGCGGCTCTATTCGAGCACCTGACGGACGATGCCCGCTGGCTCGGGCGCCGGCTCGACTTCCCCCAGCCGGAGCTGTTCGAGCAGGAGAGCGGCGCCCTCCTCCTGTGGTACCTGCGTCGCTACTGCGCCAAGCTCCTGTACGAGCTCGAGTTGTACCGGGCCGAGGACGTGCGGGCCATGCGCTCCCGCTACGTCGAGATCCTGGGCGGGGCCCTCTCCGTGGAGCCGAGCGAGAGCGACTGGCTGGCCGACGTCGATCCCGGCTTCTACGTCAGCGAGTACCTCCGGTCGTGGGCGTTCGAGGCCCAGGTGCGCGAGGCGCTGCGCCAGCGCTACGGGTACGACTGGTTCGCTCGGCCCCAGGCTGGGTCGCTCCTCCGCGAGCTCTGGGCCTTGGGCCAGAAGCCGACCGCCGACGAGCTCCTGGCCGACCTCACCGGCAGCGAGATCGAGCTGGCGGCGGTGGTAGAGCGAGCGCGCGAGAAGCTCGCCTCGCGCTAGCGCGAGTTTCCCAAGGCGAGCTTTGCGCCGCGGCCGTTTTCGGCTTGGTTGGGCGATTCTCAGCCGCTCTTGGGCGTCGTACCCACTTGCTCGGGGTCGATGCCGAGGGCGGCGAGGAGGTCGAGCTGGAGCTGGCTTGGCTGGCCGAGGTGGCGGCGGATGCGCGGCCGGCCGCGGCCGCCGCCGGTGGGGGCGTAGACGAGCTCGATCTGGTCGAGCTCGGCGAGGGCCTCGAGCAGGCGCTCGGGCGAGGCACTGATCCCGGCCTCGGCGGCTTGCTGCCAGATCGTGTGGGCAAGCAGGAGGGCGAGCAGGCAGCAGAAGAGGTGGACGCGGATCTTCTGGTCGGTCCAGTGGTAGATGGGGCAGGCGGCCAGGTAGTCGGGATCCTTGGCCCGGCGGATCGCCCGCTCGTTGCGTTTGAGGGCGTGGTAGGCGGCGATGATCTCGGCGTCCGTCCAGTCGTCTCGGTCGGTGAGCAAAAGCGAGCGGCCGAAGACCCGCTCCTCGAGCTGGGCGAGCGCCGCCTCGTCGAGGGTAAAGCTGAGGGTGGGCTTCTGCTCGCTCCCGGCGAGCTCGACCTTGAGCACGCGCCTCAGGTGGCGCGGCTTCAGGAGCTGGGCGACGGCGGCTTTGAGCTCGCTCCTCGTGCGCCGGCCGCGCCCGCCCTCGCTGACCCGCTGGAGCTCGGCGAGCTGGCGCAGGGCCTTTGCCAGCGTCTGCCGGAAGCCGGCGGCCTGGCGGGCGGCGAAGGCCTCCGAGCGGACGCAGAGGAGCGTGTAGCGGCGCCCGGCGATCGTCACCTGACTGCGCTTGGCCCGGTAGCCGGGCAGCTCGGGGAGCTCGGCGAGCTCCTCGGGGGCGACCTCGAGCCGGCCCCGGTAGCGGTTGGCCTTAAGCCCGCAGACGAAGCGGAGCTCGCCGGGCTCAAACAGGGTCAAAAGCTGGTCGGAGTGGGAGCCGCGGTCGTAGACGAGCGTGACCCTGGTCGCCCGCTCGAGGACGGCGCGGAAGCGGCGGCGCAGCCGCTCCGCGGCGGGCGATCGTGTCGCGCGCGTTCGAGGAGGCGATGAAGGCGTAGAGGTTGGTCGGGTCGAAGACCAGAAGCTCCTCGTCGGCGCCGAGGGCGCCGCGCTCGACCAGGCGCCGGCAGAGCGCCTGCTCGATCTGCTCGATCGCCGCCTCCGGCAGCTGGTCCATCGCGTCCCAGGTCCGGCGGTGGTCGAGGTCGGCGGCGGGGATCGCAAGCGCGCTTTGGAGCGCGGTCTTCTCGTACCACTCGCGCAGCCGCAGCTTGGCGCAGGGGGCGTGCGCCCGGTTGCAGACCACCAGCTGCAGGTAGCTGCCGACCGAGTGGGCAAGCCCCGCGGTGGCCACCTCGGCGTCGATCAGCGCGCGCAGGCCGAGCCGCTCCGCCTACGCCTAGAGCACGAGCGGCCCCGCCTTGCGGCGCCGGGTCAGGATCGGCTCCTGCCGCTCCCTCGCCTGCTTGAGCGCCTCCGCCGTCCCCAGGTAGACCTGCTCGACGACCCGCGGCTTGCTGCCCACCCGCGCCGAGCGCACCCAGTAGAAGTAGTCGCGCCCGCCCTTCCGCTTCCTGACGATCGTCGCCATCTCAATAAGGGTCATACACCGGTCGGACGGAGCCCCTCCCGGCCGCCCCTCGGCGATCCGGCAAGCCAGCCACGAGAGCCGCGAAAGCAGCCTCCCTCTGCTGCCTTCGCCCACGCCCACCTGGCGGAAGCCGCCCGAGCACTATTAGGGTAATACGGGGTCGGGTCGGGCAAAAGCCCTGCACGGGCAGACCCTCACACGACCGGCCCGCCTCGGCTAGAGCTGGCTACCGGAAACTCGCGCTAGAGGGCGCCGCCGGCGGCGGGGGGCGCTCCTGCCTCGAGGGGACTCTCCTCGGCCGGCTGGCGGGCGAGGTAGTCCTCGACCAAGAGGAGGTTGTCACGGCCTCTCTCCACGATGGCCAGGAGGTCGGACATGGTCGATACCTCCTCCCGCTGCTCCTGCAGGAACCAGTGGAGGAACTGCTCGCCCACCATCTCTCGCTCCTCGCGAGCGAGGGCAACGAGGGCGGAGATCTGCTCGGTCACCTGCCGCTCCTGCTCCAGGGCCAGCCGCACCGGCTCCACGGCGTCGGCGAACTCGTTCTTGGGCTCCGGCACGCCGGGGATGACGACCTTCTCGGCCGCGTCGAGCAGGTACTGGACGATCATCATGGCGTGGTTTCGCTCCTCGACCGCCTGACGGTAGAAGAAGGAGGCGAGCTGCTCCAAGGTCTGGGCGTCGTACCAGACGGCGATCGCCACGTACTGCTGGGAGGCGGCCAGCTCGCGACCGATCTGCTCGTTCAGCGCCTGAGGGAAACGGCCCACGGCCGCACTCTATCGCGTTCTGGGCGCGGGTGCGAGGGATGCGACCGTCAGCTCCTCTCGCCGCGACCTCCTCCCCGATCACCCGCGTCCTCGTCGCCGGCGCCGCGGGACGCGACTTCCACACGTTCAACGTCCTCTACCGGGAGAGCGATAGGAACCAGGTGGTGGCCTTCCGCCGCCGCCCAGATCTCGTACGTCGAGGGCCGCCTCTCCCCGTCGAGCTGGCGGGGCCTCGCGACCCCCAGGGTGTCCCCATCCTGGCCGAGGCCGAGCTGGAGACGATCGTCCGCGAGCAGAGGACGGACAAGGTCGTCCTCTCGTCCTCCACGTCTGCCACGGGCACGTCACGCACGTGGCCTCGCGCTCGCTCGCCACCGAGGCCGACTTTCGCCGTACCGAGCTTCTCTCCCGCAAGCCCTGCGTGGGCGTGCGCGCCATCCGCACGAAAGCGGGCAAGAGCCAGACCACCCGTCGGATCGCGGAGAGACGGCGCCGTCCGCGGTGGCCGCCTCCTCTGCGTCGAAAACGGGCCCACGCTCACCCACGGAGAGATGAGCTACGGAGCCACCGCCCTCGCCGCCCGCCCCCATGGAGCTGGCGAGCTACGCGATCCCCTCCCCTACCCCGTAAGCTCGATCAGGGAGACTTTCTCCCGCTACCCGCACATCGGGCCCGTTCTCCCCGCCACGGGCTACAGCCCAGAGCAGGTGGCGAAGCTGGCAGAGACGATCGCCCGCTCCCCGGCCGAGGTCGCCCTCGTCGGCTCTCCGGTCGACCTGCGACGGCCCGTGCCTCTCGATAGGCCAGCCCTGCGCGTGCGCTACCGGCCCAGGAGGTGGGACGCCCCAGCCTCGCCCGACGTCCTGAGCCAGGCGGGCCTCGCCGCACGGTAGCGCTCATCCCCGCCGCCCGAGCGGAAGCTGGCAGAATCCGGCTGGTGCCGAGGCCACGCTCTCACTGGCTCCTGGCGGCGCCGCTGGCGGCGGCGGCTTGTGTCGGCGGGCATGCGGCCGGCTACCGGCTCGCGGGAGCAAGGCCCGAGGACGTGGCTCTCCACGGCTACTTCCGGCTCCTCCCCCTCGCTCTCGCCCTGGCCTTGGCGCTCGTTCTCGTGGCCCTGGGGCTGCGGGTGGCGGGTCGGCTTCCCGGACGGCCTAGCGCCTGGCCCTACGCCCTCGTCCCGCCCCTCGCCTACCTCGGGCAGGAGCTGAGCGAGCGGCTGGCCGCC
>PSLH01000098.1:0-5125 GCA_040289505.1 Thermoleophilia bacterium
CCACCGCGAGCCGGGCCTGGCCGGAGCCGCGCTTTCCCGACCGGACGTGATCGTCCAGCTCATCGTCGACGGCGTCCACCTGGCCAAAGACACGGTGCGCCTCGTGTGGGGCCTCGCAGCGGGGCGGGTGGCCTTAGTCACGGACGCCACCGCCCTCGCTGGCCAAGGGGGGTCGGGCGCCACCCTGGGCGGAGCCCCCATCGAGGCCCGGGAGGGAGCGCCCCGCCGGCCAGGAGGCGTCCTCGCTGGAAGCATGCTTACCATGGCAGAGGCAGTGCGCGCCCTCCACGCCCTGGGCGCGCCGCTCGCCGAGGCCCTGGAGGCGGCCAGCCTGGTGCCGGCCCGGGTCCTGGGAGCGGGAGAGCTCGGCCGCCTGGACGTGGGGCTCCCTGGGGACATCGTCGTGCTGGACGACAGGCTGGAGGTACGACGCGTCCTCGTGGGAGGAAGAATTCGTGTCGAGGCCTGAAGCGAAGCCCCCGCCCGAGCCGGGGAGGCGGTTCCTGGGCGAGATCCGCGAGCAGCCCCAGGCTCTCCGCCGGCTCCTCGCGCACGAGGAGGAGATCGCCAGGGTCGCCAGAGCTCTGCGCAAGCGCGGCGCCACGCTCGTTCGCTTGGTCGGGCACGGCTCCTCCGACAACGCCGCCTCCTTTGGCACCTACGCCTTCGGCCTCCTTCCCCGCTGGACTGCTCTCCGCGACTCGATCACGCTCACCGTGCACTTCCGCTCCACTCTGGACATGGCAGGCTCGGCCGTCATTGGACTCTCCCAGTCCGGCCGCACCCCCGACGTGGTCGAGTACGTCGCCCGTGCCCGAAAGCTGGGCGCGTTCACGGTGGCGCTCACCAACGACCCTGGCTCCCCTCTAGCCGAGGCTGCCGAGACGACGCTCCCTCTCTACGCCGGCCCGGAGGAGGCAGTCGCGGCCAGCAAGACCTACCTGAACCAGCTCGCCGCGCTGGCCCTTCTGGCCGGCCATGCCGCCGGCGAGGGGCCGCGCCTGGCCGCTGGCCTGGACGCGGTCGCTGCGCAGCTGGAGGCTCTCCTGCCCGAGATCGAGCGAGCTGTCCAGCCTCTGGCCGTCACCTTCTCCTTCGTCGGCCGCATGGTCGTGATCGGACGGGGCCCGGAGCTGGCCACCGCCCGCGAGGTAGCGCTCAAGCTCCTCGAGACCTGCCGGGTGGCGGCCGAGCCTCTGACCGCCACCGACCTCGCCCACGGCCCGGTGGCAGCGCTCGACCCGCTCTTCCCGGTCTGGGCCATCGTGGCCGACGACCCTACCTTCCCGCCACGCTCGACGCCCTGTCTCGGGCCCGCCGGGCGGGGGCGACGATCGTGGCCACCGGCACCGCGGCCGCGTCGGTACGCGGCGTCTCGTACGTCCTGCCCCTCCCGGCGGTGGAGCCGCCCCTCCTCTCGCCGCTCCTCTCGGTGCTGCCGGGCCAGCTCTTTGCCTGGGCCTTGGCCCGAGCCAAGGGGCTCGACCCGGACGCTCCTCCCGGGCTAACCAAAGTGACCCTGGCGCCGTAAAGAGCCTAGCGGAGGCGGACTCGTACCAGGTAGCTCGCGCTTCCGGCCTCGGCCTTGACGGCGATGGCGTACAGACCGGGGGAGGGGCGCCAGGGGACGACGCGGGCGGCGCGAAGCCGCTGGGAGCCTCCGCCGATGCGGGACACGACCACCGAGCTGGGAGAGAAGCCGAAGTGAAGACGGGCTGCCTGGCCTCTGGGCACGGCCACGGTGGGCACGTCGGGCCTCATGGCCGGCGGCAGGAAGTCCACGCAGACCGTCTTCCAGCAGTAGCTCGAGTAGGCAAGCCACCGCTCGATCGGGCCTACCTCGAGCCAGGCAGGAGGCGGGGCGAGAGCAGCGCCGGCCACCTTGGGCGGCGGGCTGGGCGGGCGAGCCAGCGCCACCCCCGCTGCCACCGCCCCCAATGCGGCAGCGGTAAGGATGGCTCTGCGCGCCATGGCCGCCACTGTACGCGCGAGAGGTGCGAGGCCATAAGAGACGTGCGAGGCTATGACAGTGAGCGACAATGGCCGCGCCTCGCCCCTATGCCGCCGCCAGCTCGATCCTGACCCCTTGCGCCAGCTTTTGACTTGGCTCGCCGAGGCCGAGCGGACCGGCTGCCCCCAGCCAGAGGCGGCTGCCCTAGCCACCGCCACCCGACAAGGGCGGCCCTCAGCTCGGATGGTGCTCGTCAAGGGCGCCGACCCCCGGGGGCTGCGCTTCTACACCGGCTACGAGAGTCGCAAGGGGCGCGAGATCGCGGAGAACCCGTGGGCTGCCATCTGCTTCTACTGGTACGAGCTCGGGCGGCAGGTGCGGGTAGAGGGGAAGGTGGAGCGGCTCCCGGCCTCCGAGTCGGATCTCTACTTCGCCACTCGACCCTACGGCGCCCAGCTCTCCGCGGCCGCCTCCCGCCAGAGCGAGGTGGTGAGAGCGAGAAGGGAGCTCGAGGCGGAGGTGGAGCGGCTGCGCCAGGCGTACCCTGAGCAGGTCCCCCGCCCGCTTCACTGGGGCGGCTACCGACTGGTGCCGGAGGCCTACGAGTTTTGGCAGCACCGAGAGGATCGGCTCCACGACCGCTTCCGCTACCTCCTCATCGATGGCAGCTGGCAGATCGACCGCCTGGCCCCCTGACCCGAAGGAGGGAGCGATCATCCCGGCAGGCTGCCGACCATTCCGGGGGAAGATGCGTCGCTCGGCTGTATTTCTCCTCGTCGCCTTCCTGGGAACTCTCTGGGGAGCGTCGCCTGCGCTTCCCTCTCAGCTCATCGCCCGCGACGCCAAGGACGTGCGCCTGGCTGTGGACAGGTGGGGACGGGCTCTCGTCACCTATCGAGCCCAAGGGAGGCTGCACCGGGTCCTAGCCTGGGGAGCGATCGACGCCGTCCTTCCGTCCTCGGGCCGCCCCCAGGCTCGGTTCAGGCTCGACTACGCGGGAGGCTGGGGCACCTTCCAGCGCCCGATCTGGAAGACGTTCCCAGGCGTCTGCCTTCCCTACGATGGCCCCCCGCTCGCCTGGCTCGTCGTCGCCTGCAAGGCCCCCGACGGCTCCTACTGGGCGCTCCAGAGCTGGCAGCGCCTGCTTCCGAACTACGGCCTCACCCCCGCCACCCGCCTGCAGTCGGCCTGGGAGCTTCGCTTGTCGCACTGGCGAGGACCCCTTCCTGTCCTCGAGATCGAGGTCGGCTGGGCCTACCGCCGCTTCCACCAGATCTACGGGCGGCTCACCTACCGCGGCCAGCCCGTGCACGGCTTTCGCTCTACCTCCTCAGGGGTGCCCTTGGACGGGCATGGGCGGAACATCTACCTGGACACGCTCGACTCCAGCTACGGTCCCGGCTGGCGGAGGGAGAATAGCTTTCTCACCCATGTGGGGACGGGCGGCTTCTGCTACGGCCTCTACCCGCACGGCGACCGACCCCCGGGAAGGGGGAAGCGCTACCGGGCCACCGTGATCGGCCCCGGGGTGACCCCCGATGTCGCCTGGGAGGGGACCGGGCCCGAGGTCTACGACCCTGCCTTCGATCGGGCAGCGGACGCGCGCCTCCTCGCCCTCCTCGCTGGCGATCGGCTGTGCCGTCCTCGGTAGGTGGCGCCTATGATCGGCCAGTGGCAAGCGGGGAGGACATGCGAGCGCTCTTGCGTCGCTTTCCCTCTGGGGTGGCCGTACTGACGGTCGACGCAGCCGGCCAGCGCCTGGGCTTGACCGTGTCCTCTCTCGTCTCTCTCTCCCTCCAGCCTCCTCTCGTCGGCGTCGCCATCGATCGCCAGGCCGCTATGCACGAGCTCCTGCGAGAGGCCGGCAGCTTCGCTCTCAGCCTCCTTGCCGGAGACCAGGAGGCCCTCGCCCAGCACTTCGCGCGAGGCGTGCCTCCCATCGCTATGTGGCGCGGCGTCCCCATCCGAGCGGGCGATCTTGGCGCTCCCCTCCTGGAAGGCGCTCTCGGCTGGATCGAGTGTCGCCTTGCCCACGAGTGTCCCGCTGGCGACCACACGCTCTTCGTGGGCGAGGTGGTCTCTTGCCAGAGCGGGCCGTCAGCTTCTGCCCTCGTGCGCGTGCAGGCGGCCTACCGAGCCCTGTGATCGAGGCGGTCGTCTTCGACCTCGACGGCGTCCTCCTCGCCTCTGAGGAGGTGTGGGACGAGGTGCGCGCCCGCTACGTGAGAGAGTGGGGAGGGCGCTACGACGAGGCAGCCCAGCGGGCGATGATGGGCATGAGCGCCCCTGAGTGGTCGCGCTACATCCACGAGCAGCTGGGGGTGCCTGACTCGCCCCAGGAGATCAATGCCGAGGTCGTGCGGCGGATGGTCGAGCGCTACCGCGAGCGACTGCCGCTCATCCCTGGCGCCCGGGAGACGGTGGAGGAGCTGGCGCGTCGCTGGCCGCTTGGGCTGGCATCCTCCTCCAACCGCGAGCTGATTGACGCCGTGCTCGAGCTGAGTGGCCTGGCCCCCTTCTTTCGGGCCACGGTCTCCTCGGAGGAGGTGGCGCGGGGCAAGCCAGCGCCGGACGTGTACCTGGAGGTGGCTCGGCGCCTCGGCGTCGCTCCCGAGCGGTGCGTGGCGATCGAGGACTCGCACGCAGGAATCCGCTCGGCCAAGGCAGCAGGGATGCGGGTGATCGCCGTGCCCAACCCCACCTACCCGCCCGACCCGGCCTCCCTGGCCGAGGCCGACCTCGTGGTCGCCGACCTCTCCGGGGTCAGGTCTTGCATTAGCGCATAAGCGCGTAGGCGAGGCGAGCGCCAGGGCTGCCCTTATGCGCTAATGCAAGACCTGACCCCATCTCATTCCACGCGGCCGACGAGGACGCAGGCGTTGTGGCCGCCAAGACCCATGGCGTTGGAGAGGGCGACCTTGACCTCCACCCGACGCGCCTCGTTGGGCACGTAGTCGAGGTCGCACTCGGGATCCGGGTGCGCGTAGTTCATCGTGGGAGGAAGCACGCCCTCCTTCACCGCCAGGACGCACATCATGGCCTCGACCGCGCCGGCCGCTCCGAAAAGGTGCCCCATGACCGACTTGGTCGAGGAGACAGCCAGCCGGTAGGCATGCTCGCCGAAGACATCCTTGATCGCCTTGGTCTCAGCGGCATCGCCCAGAGGAGTCGAGG
>PSLH01000098.1:5171-8296 GCA_040289505.1 Thermoleophilia bacterium
CCCCTGCCGCATCATCTCGGCCACCCCGGTTGCGTCAGGCTCAGGAGCAGCCATGTGGTAGGCGTCGTTGGAGGCGCCGTAGCCGAGGATCTCGGCATAGAGAGGAGCGCCCCGTCTCCGCGCCGCCTCGAGCTCCTCCAGGACGAGTACGCACGCCCCCTCGCCCATGACGAACCCCGAGCGGGTGGCGTCGAAGGGACGCGAGGCGCGAGGCGGGTACTCGTCCTCGGCGGCCAGCCCCCGCATCGCGCAGAAGCCGGCCAGGATGAGCGGGTGAAGGCACGCCTCGGCCCCGCCTGCCAGCACGGCGTCGGCGTCCCCGCGGCGGATCAGCTCCGCTCCCTCCCCCACCGCGGTCGATCCCGTGGCGCAGGCTGCGACGGGGGCGTAGTTCGGGCCCCTGTAGCCGAGGGCGATAGCGAGCTGGCCAGAGGCGGAGTCGACCAGGACGTTAGGGAGGAAGTGGGGCGAGACCCGATCCGGTCCCCGCTCTCGCAGCACGTCCGCCTGCTCCATGATGCCCAGGAAGCCGCCGATAGCGGTACCGAAGACGATGCCCACCCGCATGGGGTCGTAGGCCCCGTCCAAGCGCGCATCAACCACCGCCTCCCGAGCGGCCGCGAGCGCGAGAAGGACGTTCCTGTCCAGCCTGCGAGCCTCCTTAGCCGAGGCCACAGTGGCAGCATCGAAGCCCTTGACCTCGGCTGCGATCCGCACGGGAAACCCGCTGGCGTCGAACGAGCGGATGAAGTCGATGCCGCTCCGCCCAGCCACCGCCGCCTCCCACGTCTCCCGCGCGGTTCTGCCGATGGGGGTGATCGCCCCCAGACCCGTGACCACCACTCGCCTCATGGCCGGTGATCGTACGCCGTTAGCCTTGCTCGTGCCCGGCCCTCGCGTCCCCTTCCCGCCCATGGAGGCTGAGCTCGTGGAGAAGCTCCCGGAAGGGGAGGGCTGGCAGTACGAGCCTAAATGGGACGGCTTCCGGGGGTACTCGAGAACGACAGCGGCGAGCTCGCTCTGTGGAGCAGGAACGGACGACCGCTCCTTCGCTACTTCCCGGAGCTAGCTGTCCTGGGTGGCATGCTCCCGCCTGGTCGACTCTCGACGGCGAGATCGTGCTGGAGCGGGAAGGGAGGCCCGAGTTCGATCTGCTGCAGCTGCGGCTGCACCCGGCGGAGAGCCGGATCCGAAAGCTCTCCAGCGAGATGCCCGCCCGCTACGTCGTCTTCGACCTCCTCCTGTGGGGAGGCGAGCCCGTGTGGCAGCTCTCCCTCGAGGAGCGACGAAAGCGCCTGGAGAAGCTCCCCTTCGACGTCGCGCCTGCGTCCTGCGACCCTGCTCAAGGCCAAAGCTGGCTCGAGCGGCTGGAGACCCTGGGGCTGGACGGCGTCGTCTGCAAGCGACTTTCTCGTCCCTACCTCCCCGGATCCCGAGAGGGGGCGGTCAAGGTGAAGCGTCACCGGACCGCCGACTGCGTGGTGGTTGGCGTTCGCTGGAGGAGAAAGCCCCATCGCCTGGCAACCCTGCTCCTCGGTCTCTACGACAGAGACGACCTCGTCTACGTCGGCTCCTGCGCGGTGGCGCCAGCCCGCCAGGGGGAGACCCTGTCCCGGATCGCGCCGCTCCTCGAGGGTGCTCCTCGCCGCCCGCTCTCCCAGCCCAGCCGGTGGGGGACAAGCGAGCTCGAGGAGTCCGCTTTGCGGCCCGAGCTGGTGGTGGAGGTGCGCTACGACAAGCTCGAGGCCCGCCGCTTTCGGCGCGGTACCCGCTTCCTCCGCTTCCGCACAGACAAGGATCCTCGTAGGTGCACCCTTCGACCAAGCGCGACCGCGGTGCTGCCTCGGCGGCCCGACCCCGGACGACCTGCTTCAGGCCGGGAGAGCGAAGAGCCCGACGGCGTAGCCGTCCTGGTCGCGCTGCGTGCACGCAGAGCCCCATCGCTCGCGCACGATGCGACCGCGATCGACGCCGGCCTCCCGCAGCCGCTCGACCGCGGCGTCGATGTCGTCGAGCCGGAAGTCGAGCCGCACCGTGCCGGCGAGCTTCGGGTCGACGCCCGGATCCGGGAGGTGGCGTGTAGAACTGGACGCCGCCCAGCCTCCTCTCCGCCAGACCTGGTCGCGCTCGTCCTCTCGAGCGGATGCCGAGCAGGTGGGTGGAAGGCGAGCGAGCGATCGATGTCGCTCGCGTAGAGGTAGACAACCTCGATCCCGGAGATCACGACGGCGATTCTCTGGACGCCGCCGACTCGCTTGTGTTGCGTTGTCACGAGCTCGAAACTCGTGACAACGCAACACAAACCTCATGAGAGACGTGGATCGAGGTCTGGCGGCTCGAGGCCGAGAGCCGCGAACCGGGGGAGCAGGCTCACCTTCCGCCGCCACATCCCGGCAGTCAGATCCCCGGCCTCGGCCACGCGGGCGCGCATGGTGAGCAGCGTGAACCCGGCCGGGTCGACCTCGAGCACCTCCTCCCAGCGAAGCGGCGCCGAAGCCCGGGCATCTGGGGTGGGGCGCACCGAGTACGCGGAAGCGATCGTGCGATCGCGCGCGTTCTGCCCGTAGTCGACGAAGACGCCGCGACGCTTGGCCACCTTCCAGGTGGTGGTCGCGACCTCTTGGTCGTCCACCCGCCGCTCGACCTCCCGAGCCAGAGCCTTAGCGAAGCG
This sequence comes from Thermoleophilia bacterium, assembly GCA_040289505.1. Classification (GTDB taxonomy): domain Bacteria; phylum Actinomycetota; class Thermoleophilia; order Gaiellales; family Gaiellaceae; genus PALSA-612. The sequence continues at coordinate 7,843 of PSLH01000098.1, forward strand.
GCGCACCTCGGGGAAGCGGAGCTCCGGCCTGATCGGGCAGAGGACGTGGAGCCCGCTCGCGCCCGACGTCTTGGGGTAGGAGGGAAGCGCGAGCTCGTCCATGACCTCCCGCACCACCAGAGCGACGCGGCACACGTACTCCCAGGGATTGCCGGGGCTCGGATCGAGGTCGATCACAAGCTCGTCGGGCCGCTCCACGTCCTCCACCCGGGACCGCCACGTATGGAGGTCGATGCAGCCGAGGTTGACGATCCAGGCCAAAGAGGCTGCGTCGTTCACGACCGGGAAGTCGGCCGTCCTCCCCGAGGGGAAGCGGATCTCCACCGTCTCCAGCCAGGGCGGGTGGGGGCGAGGGACGCGCTTCTGGTAGAAGAAGGGCCCCTCCACCCCGTCCGGGTAGCGCAGCATCTGGAGCGGCCGGCGACGGAGGTGGGGGAGGACCAGGGAAGCGAGA
>PSLH01000099.1:0-7889 GCA_040289505.1 Thermoleophilia bacterium
GGGCCGTGCTCGCCCTCTGGCCCGTCTGGGTAGTCGGCCTCGTCTTGGTCGCGGTCGGCTTCCTCGTCTACCGGCCCTAGCGCCGGGCGAGCGGCGCCCGGCAGCGGCGCAGGGCCTCCTCCTTGCCCAAAAGCTCCAGGCTCTCGAACAGCCCTGGCGAGACCGTCTGGCCGGTGACGGCGATGCGGATGGGCTGGAAGGCCTCGCGGGGCTTGAGCCGGAGTTGCTCGGCCATCTGTCGCAGAGCTCGCTCGATGTGCTGAGCGGTGAACGGCTCCACCTGGGAGAGCGTCGAGGCTGCCTGCTCCAGGATCGGCCCTGCTCCGTCGAGCAAGGCTGGGTCGGGCTCGACCGGCCCGAACAGGAAGGCGCACAGGCGCGGAAACTCGCCCAGGGTAGCGATCTTCTCCTGGACGAGCGGAGCCGCCCGGCGCACAAGGGCCTCGTCCCAGTCGTAGCCGCGCTCGCGTAGGTAGGAGACCACGGCGTCGGCAAAGGCCTCCGCCGAGAGCGCCCGCAGGTAGACGCCGTTCATCCACTCCAGCTTGGCGTAGTCGAAGATGGCGGGGCTCCTCGACACCCGCTCCAGGGTGAAGCGCTCGACCAGCTCCTGACGGGACATGATGGTGGTGCGGTCGTCGTAGCTCCAGCCGAGGAGAGCGAGGTAGTTGACGAGAGCGTCGGGGAGGTAGCCGGCCGTCCTGAACTCCTCCACGGTGACCGCGCCGTGGCGCTTGGAGAGCTTGCTGCCATCGGGCCCGAGCACGAAGGGGAGGTGGGCGTAGGCAGGCGGGCGGGCCCCCAGGGCCTCCAGGATCCGGATCTGCTTGGGGGTGTTAGGCACGTGGTCTTGGCCGCGGATCACGTGGGTGATCCCGTCCATCCAGTCCTCGATGGGCGAGGCGAAGTTGTAGGTGGGACGGCCATCGGAGCGGAGGATGACCACGTCCTCGAGCTTCTCGTTGGGGTACTCGATCCGGCCCAGCACGAGATCGTCCCAAGCGGTCGTGCCCTGGTCGGGCATGCGGAAGCGGATCGCTCCCTCGTCCTCGTAGGCCTTCCCCTCCGCGAGCAGCCGGCGGGCCTCCGCCTGGCAGCGATCCCGACGGTCGAGCTGGAAGGTGACAGGCCCGTCCCAGTAGAGGCCGAGCCAGCGCAGCGACTCCTGGATCTGCTCCACCGCCTCGGCCACCTCCCGGCTCGTGTCCGTGTTCTCGATGCGGAGGCGGAACTCGCCCCCCTCGTGGCGGGCGAACAGCCAGTTGAAGAGGGCAGTGCGGACGTTGCCCACGTGCAGGAAGCCGGTGGGCGAGGGTGCCATGCGGACGCGGACGGCCACGGAAGTAGGGTATCGGCGTGCTGCTCGGAGCTCACTGCGGAGGGGGCATCAAGGGGGCGATCGACCGCGCGCTCGAGATCGGCGCCGACGCCCTCCAGCTGTTCGTGCAGAGCCCGCGCACCTGGCGCTTCCCCGACCACGACCAGGCCGATCTCGACCGCTTCCGGGCGCGGCGAGCCGAGGTCGGCCTGGGCGCAGTCGTCGTCCACGCCCTCTACCTCGTCAACCTGGCGAGTCCCCGGGAGGACTTCTACGCGCGCAGCGTGGCCACCCTCCGGCGTACGGTGGAGACGGCCGCCGCCATCGGGGCCGAGGCGGTAGTCGTGCACGTCGGCTCGCACCAAGGGGCGGGATTCGAGGCCGCTCTCGGCCGGGTAGTGCCCGCGCTGAGCCAGTGCCTGGAGCGCGCCGACGAGACCACCTGGCTCTTGCTCGAGAACACGGCCGGCGCCGGCGACACCATCGGCCGCTCGCTCGAGGAGCTGGCAGCCATCATCGACCGGGCTGCCGGCCACCCACGCCTCGGCGTCTGCCTCGACTCGGCTCACCTGTACGCCTCCGGCTACGACGTGACCGACCGCGACGCGCTCGACCGCCTCCTCCTCGACCTCGACCGCGACATCGGCCACGAGCGACTGCGCTGCCTGCACGTGAACGACTCCAAGGCGCCGCTCGGCTCCAACCGCGACCGCCACGACAACATCGGCCATGGGCTCATGGGCGAGGGCCTGGCCGTCTTCCTCGGCCACCCGTCGCTCCAGGGCCTACCCGCCCTCCTGGAGACCCCCGGCCCCGACGGACGCGGCCCCGACGCGGCCGAGATGCAGGCTTTGCGCGCCCTCTACGCTCGCGCGCTCTCCACCTGACCGCGGCGGCTACTCCCCGTAGGCGATGGTGGTGAAGAGGGCGTAGGCGCCTCGGGAGGTATCGAGCCGCGAGTGCTGCAGGACGACGGGCACGTCGCTCTCGACCGCGTAGGCATAGGGCACTCCGCGGGGAAGCTCGACGCCCCCGAGAGCGGTGGGATCGTCGAGGCGGAGGTGGCGCGTGCGGCGAGCGGGAAGGGTGAGGTCGACCGGCCCGATCGGATCCCGGTCCTCGAAGAAGAAGACGAGGCGAATCCGCGCCTGGCGATCGCTCGCATTGAGAAGACAGGCGCACTCGTGGCTGACCATGCCGCGCGACGACTCTGGCGGCAGGAACCCGTCAGGGACGAGCCAGCGGCGCTTACCAAGCTCCATCGCGTCCTCCACGTTCTCCAAACAGAGGGAGCGGGAGCCTTGGCTCCCGCTCCCTCGCTGGGCCTAGAAGTTGAACTTGTCGATGTTCTGGGGGGTGAACACGAGCGGCTTGCCGAGGACGACGCACGGCTTCACGCCGGCGCAGTTCACGACCTGCCGCGTGCCCAGGCGACCCGCCTTGAACGTCTCGCCGATCTTGCCCGTGATCGTGCCGTCGAGCACATGGTGGGCGACGTAGACGGCGAGGTAGCCGAAGTCGCGCTCGTTCCAGAGCCCGAACTTCCTGGCGCAGCCCTTCTTGACGAACTTGCGCATCTCGTTGGGCAGGCCAAGGCCGGTGAGGGCGACCTTGCCGCATGCCCCCTCCTGGGAGAGGACCTGGGCAGCCGCCGAGATACCGACCGTGGTCGGGGCGATGATGCCCTTCAGGTTGGGGTAGGCCTGGAGGAGCGCCTGGGTCTCCCTGGCCGAGTCGACCGGCTTGTCGTTGCCGTAGGCGATCTTGACCAGCTTCATGTTCCGGTACTTCGGCTTCTTCAGGGCGACCTTCATCCACTTGATCCAGGTGTTCTGGTTCGCCGCCGTGGGCGTGGCCGAGAGGATGGCGAACTCGCCCTTGTAGCCGATCTGGGACCCCAGCCACTCCACCTGGAAGGCGCCGATGTCGGAGGCAAGCGGCGGGCTCACGAAGATCTCCCGGGCGTCAGGTCGCACGTCCCCGTCGTAGGAGACCACCTTCACCCCCCGGGCCCTGGCCCGAAGCAGCGCGGGCGCGACCGCGTTAGCGTCGGGAGCGGAGATGACGATGGCGTCGAAGCCCTGCCTCACCGCCGACTCGATGAACGGGACCTGCTTGGCTCCCACTGGCTCGGTGGGGCCGTTGTAGACGACGGTGTCGCCGAGCTCCTTGCCAGCCTCCTTGCCGCCCTTTCCGTTCTCGGTGAAGACGCCGATACCGATGAACTTGGGCAGGAAGAAGATCTTGTAGCTCTTCCCGGTGGGATTGGCCCTGCTCTCCCCGGCGCTACCGACCCCGGCAGCCAGCCCGGCCGCCAAGGCGGCTATCGCCACCAGGCTGAGCAGGACGAGCAGTCGCTTTCCCTTCATGCGGATCATCCTCCTTGACGAGTCTCGACTGTGGGATTGACGGGCACTCCTGCCTCAGCGTCGGCTGCGATCACCTCCTTTCTGCGCAGGCCGAGCCCCGGGATGCGAAGCCCGCCGGCCTGCGCCGCTCGGATCAGGTTTCCGGACACGATGGCGGCTAGGAGAAGACCCCCGATGACGATGTTCTGGAGGTCGCCGGGGAGGTTGGCGAGCTGCATCCCGTTGCGGAGCTCGGCCACCAAGACGAGGGCGAGGAGGACGCCGGCGATGGAGCCGACGCCGCCGAAGATGTCCACTCCGCCCAGGACGACCGCCGTGACCACGTCCAGGAGCTGCCCCTGCCCGGCGTCCGCCCGGGCCGAGCCGAAGTAGCCGACGTAGACGAAGACGCCGGCGATCCCCGCCATCAGCCCCGAGAGACAGAAGACGGTCACTCGCACCCGGGCCACGGGGACACCAGAGAAGCGGGCCGCCTCCCGGTTGGCGCCGATGGTGAAGACGTAGCGCCCGAAGCGGGTGGCGTGGAGGAGGAGCCCCAGGACGACCGCAAGCCCAAGCAGGACGAGCAGCGGGATGGGGAGCTCGTTGCCGATGTAGCCGCCGCCCACCCGGAGGTAGCCGGCCGGGAAGGAAGACACTCCCTCCCCGGACAGGATCACGAAGGCGAGCCCCTGGTACGCCGCCAGCGTGCCCAGCGTCACCGCCAGCGAGGGCAAGTTGAGCACGCCCACGAGGAGGCCGTTCCCCAGCCCCAGAGCCGTGGCCACGCCCAGGCCGGCGAGAGCAGCGAGCCACACGTTCACCCCCGCCTGCACGAGCTGGGCGAAGGAGACCACCGACACGGCCAGCGTGGACACCACCGAGATGTCGATCTCCCCGGCGATGACGACGAAGGCGAGACCGAAGGCTATGAGCCCGATGAAGACGTACGGCGTCACCAGATCGAGGAGGTTGGCCCGGTGGAGGAAGAAGGGAGAGAGGGTGGCGCTCCAGGCCCCCACCCCGACGATGGCCACAAGGAGCAGCGTCTCCCAGCGGCCGAGCAGGCGCCCCAGGAGCTGACGGGAGGTCACGCCTCCGCCTCCTGGTGCCGGGCTGCCAAGACCTCCGCTCGACGGCGGCGGAGCGCCTCCTGCAGCCGCTGCGTGACCAAAGCGTCGATGGTCACGGCGACCACGATCGCCAGGCCGTTGAAGAAGATCTTCCAGAACTCGGACAGCCGAAGCAGCGTGAAGCCGTTGGCGATGGTCGCCACGAGCACGGCCCCGAGCACCGCGCCGAGCACGGTCCCCGAGCCTCCGAACACGTTCACGCCCCCGATCACGACCGCTGTGATGACGGCCAGCTCGAAGTCGGTAGCGGCGACAGCGTCCACGGTGGGAAACCGGGCTGCCCACATGAACCCGCCCAGGCCGGAGAGAGCCCCGGAGACGACGAACGCGGCGATGACCCGGCGTCGGGCGGGGATGCCCGCCAGGCGGGCTGCCTCCGGGTTCGACCCGATCGCGTAGAGGTCCCTGCCCCAGGGGGCAAGACGGAGCGCCACGCCCCCCGCCAGGGCGACGCCGAGGGCGATCCAGGCCAGGGTGGGAAGGCCGGCCGGCTTGCTGGCGGCGAGCTCGAGGAAGCGGTCGGGAAGCTGGAAGGCGGCGATCCGCTGGCCCCCCGTGACCTCGAAGGCGATGCCGCGGTAGATCGCCAGGGTGGCGAGGGTGGCGATGATCGCTGGGATGCGGGCCACGGCCACGAGCAGGCCGTTGACGAGGCCAAGGCCGATCCCCACTCCCACCGCGAGCAGGGCGATCAGGGCCAGGGGAGCGCCGTTGTGCTGGGCCAGGGTGTCGGCGGTGAGGTAGGCGGTCAGGCCCACCATGGAGCCCACGCTGAGATCGATGTTGCGGGTGAGGACGACCATCGTCTCCCCCACCCCCACTGCCACCACGATCGCCACCTCCTTGGCGATGTCCTGCCAGTTGTCGAGGGTGAGAAAGTTGGTCGCCCGGATAGAGAAGAACACGCACACCGCAGCCAGGGCGATGACGATGCCTGTCTCCCGCAGCCGCAAGGCGGCGGCCAGCCCGTGGGGGGTGACGCGGCGACGGCCGGTCATGCTACCTCCGCCACGCCGGCCGCCGCCCTGATCACCCGCTCCTGGGTCGCCTCGTCGCGGGCAAGCTCGGCTACGAGGCGTCCCTCTCGCATCACCAAGACCCGGTCGGACATCCCCAGGATCTCGGGCAGCTCCGAGGAGATGAGGAGGATGGCCAGCCCTTGGGCGGCGAGGTGGGAGATGGCCCGGTGCACGTCGGCCTTGGTGGCCACGTCCACCCCATGGGTGGGCTCGTCGAGCATCAGGACCCTGGGCTCGGCGGCCAGCCACTTGGAGAGGACGACCTTCTGCTGGTTTCCCCCCGACAGGCTCCGTACCGACTGAGCGGGCGAGGTGGCCTTGATCCTGAGCCGGTCCATGAAACGGAGGGCGAGAGCTCGCTCCTTGTCAGGGCGAAGCACTCCCCATGGCGTCAGTGTCGGCAGCACGGCCAGAGAGACGTTCTCCCGCACCGACATCGGCTGAGCCCCTGCACGAGCCTGTCCTCAGGGAGGTAGGCGAGCCCGCGGCGGAGCGCCGCCCGGGGCGAGCGAGGACGGAACGGCCTTCCCTCAATCCATACCTTGCCCCCATCCAAGGGCTCGATGCCGAACAGGCTGCGGGCGACCTCGCTCCTCCCCGCTCCTACGAAGCCGGCCAGCCCCACGATTTCTCCCCGCCGAAGCTGGAAGGAGACGTCCACGAACACCCCCCGCCGGGTCAGCCCCTCAGCCACGAGCACCGCCTCGCCGATCTCGGCCTTCTCCTTGGGGAACAGAGCCTCCAAGGAGCGGCCCACCATGAGCCGAACGAGCTCCCCGTGAGAGACGTCGGCGGTAGCACGGGTGGCGATGCGCTGCCCGTCGCGAAGGACGGTGACGACGTCGGCGATCGCCGTCACCTCCTCCAGGCGGTGGCTGATGAAGAGGACGCCGACGCCCCGCTCGCGCAGGCGGCGGACGATGGCGAAGAGGGCCTCCACCTCGTGGGGCGAGAGCGCCGCCGTGGGCTCGTCCATGATGAGGAGGCGCGCGCTCGCCGACAGGGCCTTGGCGATCTCGAGCAGCTGCCGGTCGGCCACGCCCAGGCCCCGAACGGGAGTATCCGGGCCGAAATCGACCCCGAGCTCGTCCAGGATCCGGGCTGTCTCCCGCCGCATCCGCCGCCAGTCGACCGTCCGCAGCGGGCCCTGCGGATAGCGCCCGCAGAAGACGTTCTCGGCGACGGTGAGGTCAAGGAAGACGGTCGGCTCTTGGTACATGGCCACGATCCCCAGCCGGTGCGCGGCCAGAGGGTCAGCGATACGCTGAGGCCGGCCCAGCACCCGAATCTCGCCAGCATCAGGCTGGACGACGCCGGTCAGCACCTTGACCAGGGTCGACTTGCCGGCCCCGTTCTCGCCCACGAGCCCGTGCACCTCGCCCGCCTTGATGGCCAGGGTGACGTCTCCCAGGGCCTGCACGCCGCCGTAGCTCTTGGAGATGCCCAGGAGCTCGAGGAGAGGGGTCGATCCTGGAGCGCTCATCGGGGGTAGGCGGCAGCGACGCCGCCGTCGACGTTGAGGACGTTCCCGGTCGACTTGGCCGCACGGGGGCTGGCGAGGAAGGCGATGGCCTCGGCAACGTCCTCCGGGTACACGTTGACGTGGAGGGTCGTCCGCGCCCGGTAAAAGGCAGGCAGCTCCTCCTCGCTGATGCCGTAGGTGGTGGCTCGGTCTGCCTTCCACTCCGACGTCCAGATCGCCGATCCCTCGATGACCGCGTCCGGGTTGACCGTGTTCACGCGGATGCCATGCCTTCCGCCCTCCTCGGCAAGACAGCGGGCAAGGTGGAGGGCGGCTGCCTTGGCGGAGGAGTAGGCGGAGGCGTTGGCCCCGGCGACGAGGGCGTTCTTCGATCCTACGAAGACGATGGCACCGCCCCGGCCCTGGTCGACGAGGACGCGGAAGGCCTCCCTGGCGGGCAGGAAGTAGCCTCGGGCGAGCACGGCGTAGATCCGCTCCCAGTCGTCGAGCTCCGTCTCCGTCACCGCAGCGCTGACCGCGATCCCGGCCGAGCAGACGAGGATGTCGAGGCCGCCGAACCGCTCGATCGTGGCCTCGATGCAGGCGACC
>PSLH01000100.1:0-7881 GCA_040289505.1 Thermoleophilia bacterium
GGCGAACTTCTCGAAGTGCTCCTGTATCAGGAAGTTCGAGCAGGTCGCGTTGAGCTGGGCGTAGATCGCCGTGCCCACCGGCCCGTTCGCTTGATGGGGGGCGTACTGGATGGCGAACGTCTCGGCGAGCTCGGCCATGAGCTTCGTCTCGAGCACGCCGCCGTTGTGGCGGAAGTCCGGCTGGAGGACGTCCACAGCCTTCTTGCGGCAGAACTCGAGGCACTCCCAGCGGTCGCGAATCGCCGCCAGGTCAGTGGAGATGGGGACGCTCACGCGCTCCTTCACCTGCAGGTGAGCGTCGGCGTCGAGGAAGTTGTGGAGAGGAGCCTCGTACCAGAGGATCCGGTAGGGCTCGATCATCCGTCCGATCTTCACCGCCTCGGCGATCGAGAACCGGCCGTGGGCCTCGATGATCAGGTCGACCTTGTCTCCGACTGCCTCGCGCACGGCCGCGATGCGCTCCTCGGCGACCCGCATCCCCTCCAGGCCGAGCTCGCGGTAGGCTGACCCGAACGGGTCGAACTTGAGGGCGGTATAGCCATGCTCCTCGACCACCTCTCGCGCCCGGTCGCCCCACGACTCGGGCGTCGTCACGTGCGTGTACCAACCGTTCGCGTATACCCGCAGCCGGTCGTGGACGCGCCCGCCGAGCAGCGTCGCGCATGGCACGCCGAGCGCCTTCCCGACGATGTCGAAGCAGGCCGACTCGACCGCCGCCAGCGCGCCCAAAGAGGTGTGGCCGTAGCCCCAGCGCTCGTAGACCTCGAGCCGGAAGCGCCGGCGCAGCTCCTCTATGCGGAACGGGTCGCGGCCGAGGAAGAGAAGCTCCTTGTTCTGTTCGACGAACGCGCGCACGGCCTCTGCCCACAGCCAGCCCTCGGCTTCCCCGATGCCGGTGATCCCCTCATCGGTGTGGACGAGGGCAACGTACCACGCCTTCCAGGGGTTGCCGATGACGAACGACTCGACGTCGACGATCTTCACGACCTACCTCCCCACCCGACGCATGACCACGGCCTGCATGACGAGGGCGAGCACGATCATCGCCCCCCAGATCACCTGGGTGTAGAAGCCGGTCAGGCCGATGGACACGATTCCCGGCTCGATCGATCCCGTGATGAAGGAGCCCAGGGTGGTACCGAAGATGGTGCCGGTGCCACCGAACACCGACGTGCCACCGATGAACACGGCCACGATAGTCGGAAGGAGCTGGCCCTCGCCCCCCGTCGGCCAGAAGTAGCTGACCTCCAGGCCGGACACGATGCCAGCGAAGCCCGCTAGGCCGCCCAGCATGGTGAAGACGGCGGTGCGCACGCGGTCGGCGTTGACGCCCATCATCTTGGCGCTCTCGACGTTATCGCCTACGAGGTAGACGTGAGCGCCGAAGCGGTGCCGGTTGAGGAGGAGCCACAGGCACACAGCGAAGCCGAGCGTCCACAGCATCTGGGCTGGAATGCGGCCGTCGGCGATGCGGCCGACTAAAACACGTCCGACCCAACTGGCCGACTCGTCGGTGAGGCCAGAGCCGTTTCCGCCTGTGGCCACGAGCACGATCCCCCGCCAGAAGAAGAGGGTGCCGATCGTGGCCACCAGCGAGGGAATGCCGAGCTTGACGACCACCAGGCCGTTCAGCAGCCCGACGACGAGACCTGCTCCCACCCCGGCGAGCAGACCAAAGACAGGGTCGCCCGGCGTCTCTACGAAGACGAGGGCGGAGACAGCCATGACCGAGGGGAAGGAGAGGTCGATCTCGCGGGCGATGACGACCAGCGTCAGGCCCAGGGCCATGACCGCCGTGAAGGGCACGGTGGACATGAGCGAGGAGTAGATGCGGTCGTCGGACAGCCACGTCTCCGGAGCCTTCACCGCGTAGATCACCCACAAGAGGAGCGCCATGGCCACGGTCCCGATCTGGAGCCCGTACCGGCGCAGGGCAAGGATGCGCGGGCCGGCAACTAGCCGCCGCGCCCAGCCCGGGCGAAGCGAGAGCTCAGTCGCGTCGCGCGCCATGTCAGGAGGCGCCCGCCAGCGAGCCCGTGTGCGCCACCCGCCGCATGCTGTCGATCAGCCCCTCTAGCGTGATCTCCTCCTTGCGGAACTCGCCTGCGACCCGCCCGCGGTCGAGGATCACGATCCGGTCTGCGACCGGGTGGACATGGAAGATGTTGTGGTCGATGAAGATGCACGACTTCCCGGCAGCCTTGATCTCGCTCACGAAATCGAGCACCTTCTGGGTCTCGGTCAGCGACAGGTTCATGGTCGGCTCGTCGAGGATGATGAGCTCGGCCTGGAAGTGGAGGGCGCGGGCGATGGCCACGCCCTGGCGCTCGCCGCCGGACATGCTGCCGACCACCGTCTCTGGGGTGACGGCGGCCGAGGTGAAGCGCAGGAAGCCGCGCATCAGCTCCGTCGTCTCCTTCTTCATCCCGTCCACGTCGAGGAAGCCGAGCTTGGTCGTGCGCTCGCGGCCCATGAAGATGTTGCGCCACAGGGGTTGCTGATCGGCAAGGGCCTTCTCCTGGTAGACGGCCTCGATGCCGAGCTCGCGCGCCCGGTGGACGCTGAAGTGGTCGAGCCTCTTGCCTCTCCAGTAGATCTCGCCTCGGGTCGGCTGGTGGTAGCCGGTGATGATCTTGATCAAGGTCGACTTCCCAGCGCCATTGTCGCCGAGCAGGCCCACGATCTCGTTCTCGCCCACGCAGAAGTCGACGTCCTGGAGCGCGTGGACCTCGCCGAACGACTTCCAAATACCGCGGAGCTCGAGGAGGTTACCCATGTCACGAAAGACGTTAGCGGAGGGCGGCGGCGGCCGGGAAGGTGGCGGCGACCTTCCCGGCCGCCGCCGCCCGCTGTCTTCTAGCGGATGACCCGCTTGACGAGCGGCTCGATCTGGGCGATGTTGCGCTTGTCCACGAAGCCCGAGCCGGTGTCGATGTGGAGGCCGGCGAACTTGTACAGCTTCGTGAGGCAGATCTGGAGGATCGGCAAGTACCCCTGCAGCCACGGCTGCTGGTCGAGGACGAGATCTGTCCACCCGCCCTTGATCGCCGTTACAGTCGCTGGCGAAAGGTCGTAGCCGATCACGATGATGTCATTGGGGCCCTTGCGCGCCGCCTTGAGGTACGTCTCCGCGGTGGCTGTTAGACCCCCGTGGTCGGTGACGACAACCTTCACATCGGGGTGCGAGGAGACGTAGGCGCTGAACACCGGGACGCCCGCTGCCGGATCGGCGTTCGTCTGCTTGTTGATCTCGATGTAGTCGACCTTCAAGCCAGCCTTCTTGAAGGCGTCGATCGAGCCCTTGGTGCGAAGACCGCGCGTGGGCTGGGACAAAAGCCCCCACACCATCGCCCGATCCCCCTTCTTCAGGCCGAAGCGCTTGATCGCCTCCTGGGCGAGGTTGTAGCCAGAGGCGTAGAGATCCTGGCCGACGTAGCCGAAGCCGTTGGCCTTGTACTTGGCCTCCAGGGTGGGAAGCTGCGTGTTCTGGCTCGTGACGATGATTCCCGCCTTCTCGGCCTGGTCGACCCACGGCTTGAGCGCTGCATCGCCCGGGTGGCCCATGACGGCGATGCCATCCGGTTTCGTGCCCAAAGCGTCCTTGAACTGGGCCACCATCTTCTCCGGATCCCAGTTCGACCACACGTACTGGACGTTCGCCCCCAGGTCGGCCTGCGCTGCCTTGGCGCCGTTGAACACGTTGACGGCGAAGACGCCACCGGGCGGGCCGCCTGGGAAGAAGACGATCTTGACGCCGGAGCACCGCTTCTTCGCCGTCGAGACGGCAGGTGCCTGAGCGGTCGCCGGTGCCGATCCTGCCGACGCCGAGGCTGCGATGGTGACGCCTACAGCAATGACCAACGGCACGCTGAGCACGACCGCCATCCTCCCCTTGGATCGGTTCATCACGACTTCCCCCTTTCCCGAAGTGTAGGCACTCTAGCCTGTCTGATATGTTCGTGTTTGTCAAGCTGGACGATGGAGGACTATGCAAGGGAAAAAGAGGGAATTCAGCGGACATCGCATCCTGGGTAATCAGATAGATGCGTCGTATCTGCGTAGACATAGTCGTTCCGTGGATGAGCTTCAGCCAGCCGACCGGACGGCGGTCGGGGCCTCCGTGATCGAGCGATTGGAGGCCCTCATCTTCGACCGGCTCGAGCCCGGGGAGATCTTGCCGTCTGAGGGGAAGCTGGCCGAGGCGTTGGGCGTGAGCAGGCTCACGGTTCGGGAGGCCAACCGAGCGCTCGAGGCGCGAGGCCTGCTCGAGATCCGACAGGGGTGCCGGCCGACGGTAGCAGCGCCCAACGGAGCGCTGGTCGGCGACTTCTTCAAGATCGCGGTGCGCCGCGATCCCCGGGCAGTTCTCGACCTGCTTGACGTGCGCATGGCGCTCGAGGTGCACATCGCCGCTCTCGCCGCCAAGCGCGCTACTACGGCCGACGTCGCCGACCTGGAGATGTTCGTCGAGGCTATGCGGGCTGCTGTCGACCAGCCCGAGGCGTTTCACGCCGCCGATGTTCGCTTCCACGAGAAGCTGGCGGCGGCCTCGAGCAACCGGCTGTTGGTCTTCCTCATCGAGGCTCTCTCGGAGCCGCTCCGCGAGAGCCGCCTTCGTAGCTTCGCCGGCCACCAGGCGCGGGGGCGGGGAGCCGAGGACGTGATCGAGCAGCACGTGGCAATCCTCGAGGCAGTGAGGAGGCGGAACGCCAAGGCAGCCTCAGCAGCCATGCGCTACCACCTCCAGCAGACCGAGAGAGACCTGCGTGCCATGCTGCGCGGCGCCCCGTTGCGTCCCCAGGCGCGTGGGCGGGCGAGCGGAGAGACGTGAGCGACCGTCGATGAAGATCGTCGACGTCGTGACCACGGTGGTGGGAACCCCCTGGCGGGAGCTCACCTTCGTCGAGCTCGTGGCCGACGACGGTCGCCGGGGGGTGGGCGAGGTGCGGATGATCAACAAGACGGACACGCTGGTCGCCTGCGTGTCAGAGCTCGCCGATCGCCACGTGATCGGCATGGATCCCTTCGACCGCGAGCTGCTCGCCTTCAGGATCCAGCGAGCCGACTACGGCCGGCCTGGGGAGGTGACGCAATCGGCTCTTGCCGCCTTCGACATCGCCTACTGGGATTTGATCGGGCAGGAGCTGGGCGTTCCCGTCTGGAAACTCCTTGGAGGCCGCTACCGCGACCGCGTTCCCGCGTATGCGAACGGCTGGTACCAGGCCGAGCGCGAGCCGGACGCATTTGCCGCCTGTGCTCGGCAGGTGGTGGCGCGGGGATACCGGGCGCTCAAGCTCGACCCGTTCGGAGCCGCTGTCCTCGATCTCGTCCCGGCCGAGCGCCGCCGGGCGCTCCGGCTGGTGGCGGCAGTGCGGGAGGCGGTCGGTCCCGAGGTGCAGGTGATGCTGGAGATGCATGGGCGTCTCTCGCCCGCCGCCGCTGCGGCGATGGCTGCGGAGCTAGAGCCGCTCTCCCCTGCATGGATCGAGGAGCCCGTCGCCTTCGACAGCCCCACCGGGCTTGCCCGCGTGCGCTCTGCGACCCGCTTGCCGATCGCTACCGGCGAGCGGATCCACCTGTTGACGGACTTCCGGCCGCTCATCGAGCAGGGGTTGGTCGACGTCCTCCAAGCCGATCTCACCCACTTCGGCGGCCTCACCGGCCTGCGGCGCCTGGCCGGATGGGCAGAGGCATACGAGCTCCCGCTCGCGCCCCACAACGTCTGCGGACCGGTGGGCACCGCCGCCAACGTACACTTCGCGATCGCGACACCCAACGTCCTCATCCTCGAGCACTTCAACGCTTTCGCCGATCCCTGGGTCAGCGAGCTCGTGGACGACCCGCCTCGAGTCGACCCAGCGGACGGCTGCTTCCCGATGCCGACTAAGCCTGGGCTAGGCGTGCGGCTCGATCGGGACGCGTGCGTCCGTCACCCCCGCACCCGCGGGCGTCTGTTCCTCTTCAGGGAGGGCTGGGAGCGCCGAGCGAGCGCCGAGGCCTCGCGGGACGGGGAATCTCCTCCGGCAGAGCCGTGATCGCCTCCCAGTCCCTGGCAGGGAAGGTGGCCCTCGTCACCGGGGCGGCGCTCGAGCGAGGGATCGGACGAGGCATCGCCCTCGTCCTCGCGGAGCGCGGAGCCGATGTGGCAATCAACGACGTCAGCCATGAGGCGCAGGCGGCGGCTCGCGTCCAAGAGATCGAAGAGCTGGGGCGACGGTCGTTGTTCGTCAAGGCGGACGTTTCCGATCCAGGTCAGGTAGAAGCGATGGTGGGGGAGGTGGCAGAGCGACTGGGGCGCCTCGACATCTTCGTCAACAACGCGGGCGTACAAACGTGGCAGGAATTGGCCGAGGTGACGGAAGACGCCTGGAGGTGGATCACCGGCGTCAACCTCCACGGGGCGTTCTTCTGCTGCCGAGCGGCAGCCGAGCAAATGCGGCGGCAAGGAAGCGGCGGTCGGATCGTCGTCATCTCCTCGGTGCACGCGGTGATGCCGTTTCCGAGCATGGGCGTGTACGGAGCGACCAAGCAGGCGGTGGCCCTGCTTGCGGGCGTGATGGCCCGCGAGTGGGCTCGCTACGGCATCACCGTCAACCACGTCGGCCCCGGCTGGGTCGACACCGATATCAACCGCGACTCGCCGGGGTTGCGCACGGAGGAGGCCCGTCGGGCCACTCTGGCCACTATCCCGCTCGAGCACCGCCCAGCTGAGCCGCGCGAGATCGGCGAGGCGGTCGCCTTCCTCGCCAGCGACGCGGCCTCCTACATCACCGGTGCCTACCTGCGCGTCGACGGCGGCCTCGTGATCGGGAAATACTGATGGGCCACCGGCCGCCTCTGGGGAACGTGCTCGTCCTGGACGAGGAGGACGGCCTTGCCCAGGCGCTCCGCAGCCGGGGAGCAGCGGCCCAGGTGACAAGGGGGCCTTTCGGCTTCGACCAGCGGGCGACGGACCTGGTACAGGAAGCTCGCCGACAGCTGGGAGGGATTGATGCCCTGGTGACGGTCTTTCCTGCCATCGACCTCGCCTTCCTCGACGACCTCGAGCCGAGAGCGTGGCTCGACTGGTTCCGGCGGCGGGTCGAGGAGCCGTTCTGCCTCGTCCAGGCGTGGCTCAGGGACGCGCTCGCGCGAGGTGCGGCGGGACGATGGGTCGCTGTCACCTCCAACCTCGGCACGCTCCCCTTCCCGTCAGGAGGCGCGGTCGGGGCAGCGGCCGCCGCTCTGCACACGCTCGTCCGGGTGGCGGCAGTGGAGTACGGCCCGCGCGGCATCCGGGCGAACGCCGTCGCCGTAGGTTGGTACGAGGGAGCGCTGCCTCCGGCGCTGGAAAGCGACGGGGCGGCTCTCGCCGTCGAGGATACGCCGGCTCGTCGGCTCGCCAACCTGGACGATGTGGCCGGAACGGTGGCTTGGCTCCTCTCCCTGGAGGCTTCCTTCGTCAATGGCGAGGTCGTACGTCTCGACGGGGGGTACACCATCACGCGCTCGAGCCGCGCTGCGCCGTCCCAGGCGCTCGAGCTCCGGCTCTTGGAGGAGCGCTGGCGGGGGGTGGCGCGGTGACCGAGGAGGTCGCTCCGGGTATCTTCCGGATCGAGTCCGACCTTGGGCCGCGGTTCATGTGCCAGTACCTGCTCGTGGGCACGGACGCCTCTCTGCTCGTCGACACTGGGCTGGAAAGCACACCCAGAGAGGTAATCGAGCCCGTTCTGGCCAAGCTCGGCGTTGCGCCCACCTTTGTTCTCGTGAGCCACGCCGACGTCGACCACTGCGGCGGCAACCGGGCCCTGCGGGAAGCGCATCCTCATGCGCTCTTCGTCTGCCACGAGCACGACCGTCGCTGGATCGAGCAGAACACTGCCATGCTGAACGAGAACTACT
>PSLH01000002.1:0-16968 GCA_040289505.1 Thermoleophilia bacterium
CTCCTCCGCTTGCCAAAGGCGTGGGGATCGCCCGTCCTCAGCGCCGGAGGAGGGCCACCGCCTGCGCGGCCAGGCCTTCCCCGCGGCCGGTGAACCCCAGGCGATCGGTGGTCGTGGCCCGCACGGCCACCTGCTCGGGCTCGACCCCGAGCGCCCCGGCCAGCCGGGCCTGCATCTCCTCGCGCAGGAAAGCGATGCGCGGCTCCTCGCCCACGAGCACGCAGTCGGCGTTCACGAGCACGAAGCCAGCCTCGCGCACCTTCCGGTAGGCCTCGGCCAGAAGCTCCAGCGAGTCGGCGCCGCGGTAGCGCTCGTCCTGGGAGGGAAAGAGCGTGCCGATGTCGCCCATGCCGGCTGCGCCGAGGAGCGCGTCGATGAGGGCGTGAGCGATCACGTCCCCGTCGGAGTGTCCGACGAGGCCACGCGGCCAGTCGAGGCGGACGCCGCCCAGGATGAGGGGCACTCCCTCAGCGAGAGCGTGGGCGTCGATGCCCAGGCCGACCCGGTACTCCACTATCTCTCCCCTCAGCCCAGAGGCTCCTGGCGGGCCCGGCGGCCCTCGAGCACAGCCACCGTGCGGTAGCCAGCGGAGCGAGCGAGGGCCAGGGCGCGGTCGAAGTCGGCGCCGACGAGAGCCGGCTCGTGGGCGTCGGAGGCGGTGGTGATGGCCACGCCCCGCTGAGCGCAGGCGGCAAGGAGAGCAGGGTCGGGGTAGATCTCGCCCACCGGCTTTCGCAGCCCGGCGGTGGAGATCTCCACCGCCACCTTTGCTCGCGCGGCGGCCTCCGCCAGCCGGGCGTACAGCTCGTCCAGGACGGAGGCCGAGGGCCGGCAGCCGAAGATCTTGGCCAGGTCGAGGTGGGCGAGGACGTCGCAGGCGCCGCTCGCCGCCAGCTCGCACACGCATTCGACGTAGCCGCGCCACACCTCCTCTACCGTCCGCTCCGCCCACACCCCTGGAGCCTGATCGACGGCCAGCCCGTCCAGCCAGTGCACCGAGCCGAGCAGGTAGTCCCACGGGTAAGGGGCAAGGAGCTCCTGCAGTCGCTCCTGTCGCTCGCCGACGTAGTCGATCTCGAGAGCCAGCCGCACCGGAAGCCCCCGTCTCCTCGCCTCCAGCACCGCCTCGCAGTAGGCATCGAGGTCGTAGACGCAGCGCTCGGTCTGGTAGGGGAGCGTCCACACCTCCCGCGTCTGCCGGAAGTAGTAGACGTGCTCGGTGAAGCCGATCTCGTCCACGCCCCGGGCGGCCGCCATCTCCACGAACCGCTCCACCGCGTCCACCCGGTGGGCGATCCGGCCCCGCTCGTCCCGAAGGTGCATGTGGTAGTCGACGATCACGCTTGCCCTCGAGAGAGGAGCGACTCCACCAGGGCCAGGTCGTCCTGAGTCGTCACCTTGAGCAGCCTGCGGTCGCCCGGCACGGCCTTGACCTGGCCCCCCTTCGCCTCGACCAGCGAGGAGCAGTCGCTGGCGTAGGCGATATCGCCTTGGAGAGCGTCCCGAAGCACGGGGGCCGCGAACGCTTGCGGGGTCTGCACGACCGCAAGCCCCTGGCGGGAGAGCGTCTCTACTACCCGCTCGCCCTCGACCCGCTTGACGGTGTCGGCCACAGGCAGCGCAGGAACAGCCCCGTCCCACCCTTCCCCCAGGGGCACGAGCACCCGCTCGATCACGACCTCGGGGAGGAGAGGGCGGGCGGCATCGTGGACGAGGATAGCGACCGCGTCCTCAGCCACCTCGGCCACCCCTGCCCGCACCGACTCGGCTCGGCTCGGGCCTCCGGTCACGGCCGCCGTCACCTTGCCTAAGCCAAGCTCCTCGGCCAGGAGGATGGCCGGCTCCTCCCACCCCTCCGGGCAGACGACTACGATGGCCTCGATCCAGTCGCTTGCCTCCAGCCGCTCCAGGCTCTCGGCCAAAAGAGGCCTGCCGCCCAGTCGGGCGAACGCCTTGGGGCGTCCGGCCGCCAGCCGCTCGCCCTTGCCGGCGGCGACCAAGACCGCCCACACGCTCATGGACGAGGACGGGCGCTAGGCGCCCGCCACCACCTTGGCCTTGGCCGGACGGCGTCCGTTCTCGCTCATCCCCGATAGGATCTCCTCCAGCCAGGCGTGCGCTTGCTCCTCGTCCATCTGCTTGGCGTACATGAGCTCGGAGGCGAGGATCTTCTTCGCCTTCACGAACATCTGCTTCTCGCCGGTGGAGAGCCCCTTCTCGTGGTCGCGGAGGGACAGGTTGCGCACCACCTCGGCCAGCTCGAAGATGTCGCCGGTCTTCATCTTGTCCCGGTTGTGCTTGAAGCGCCGATTCCAGTTCTTGGGCATCTGGGTGCCCGAGCCGGTCAAGGCCTCCACCACCTTCTCCACCATCTCCTCGCTAATCACACGACGAAGCCCGACCCTGTCGGCGTTCTCGGTCGGGACGTTGACGATCATGTCGTTGTGCGCGATCTGGATGGTCAGGTATTCCCGCTTCTGGCCGAGCACCTCGCGGATCTCCTTCTTGATAATCGTGCCCGCCCCGTGGTGCGGGTACACCACCTTGTCGCCGACTTCGTACAACCCCTTCCCCCTTCCGACTGAGGTTCGTAGTCGCCAAGACGCCGGCGGATCAGGGGCCGCCGGCGACACGCACGGAGTATACCTGAGTTCCCCCAAAAATGCGAGCTTTACAGGGATTTTCGGGCTAGCTGGAAAGAAAATCCCTGCTCAGAGAGGGCAACGCTTCCCTCCTCCTACGCTCCGCCCTCCCCCTGGAGCGAAGCGGCAAGAGCGCGCCGAGCCGTCTCTACGCCGATCAGGCGGGGGCGGGGGGAGGAAGAGACGGTGTCGGCAGGCACGAGCGCGTACTGGAGGCCGAGCTTGGCGCACTCCTCCAGCCGCCGCTCGGCCTGGGTCGCCGGCCGCAGCCGACCGGTGAGGCCGATCTCGCCGAAGGCAGCTAGGCTGGGGCGTACCGGTACGCCTCGGCTGGCGGAAGCGATGGCGATGGCGATAGCCAGGTCTGCTCCCGGCTCGTCCACCCTGACGCCGCCGGCCACGTTCACGAACACGTCCGCTTGCGCCAGAGGAAGCCTCCCGTGGCGGGAGAGGACGGCCACGATCATGGCCAGGCGCTTGGGATCGACGCCTGTCCCCACCCGCCGCGGGATAGCCAGATCGGTCGGAGCGACGAGCGCCTGAATCTCGAGCAGGAGCGGACGCGTCCCTTCCAGCGTGCAGGCCACCGCCGACCCGATCTCGCCTGCTTGGGCCCGGCCAAAGAGCTGGGAGGGGTCGGGGACGCCGACGAGGCCCGAGCCGGTCATCTCGAACACGCCGATCTCGTTGGTGGAGCCGAAACGGTTCTTGATCGCGCGCAGCACGCGGTGCTCGCGGTACCGGTCGCCCTCGAACTGCAGCACGCAGTCGACGAGGTGCTCGAGCACGCGCGGGCCGGCCACCGTCCCGTCCTTGGTGACGTGGCCGACGAGGAAGCAGGCGATGCGCCGCTCCTTGGCCACCCGCAAAAGGCGGGCCGTCGCCTCTCGCACCTGGGCCACCGAGCCGGGAGCAGAGCCGAGCTCGGTCGCGTACAGCGTCTGCACCGAGTCGATCACGCACACCTCGGGACGCTCCTGCTCCAGCGTCGCGCAGACCGCCTCTAGCTCGGTCTCGGCCAGGATCTCCACGTCCGACGCGCCGCCCAGGCGATCGGCCCGCAGCTTGACCTGGGCCGGAGACTCCTCCCCGGTGACGAGGAGGACGCGTCGACTGGCGCTCATGGCCGCCAAGGCCATGAGAAGCAAGGTCGACTTGCCTACGCCTGGCTCCCCGCCCACGAGAACGAGCGAGGCCGGCACGAGCCCGCCCCCGAGCACGCGATCAAGCTCGGGAACGCCCGTGGAGATGCGCTGTGCCTCCTCAGCCTCGACGTCGTGCAGGCGACGGGGCGATCGGGCCTGGCCGCCGCCAGCGCGAAAGCTCTGCTCCCCACGTTCCTCGACCAAGGTGCCGAAGGAGCCGCAGGCCGGGCACCGACCGAGCCAGCGCACGGAGGAGTGGCCGCACTCGCTGCACGCGTACAGGACCGCCGCCTTGGCCACAGCGCGAGTCTATGGGCCGGTCCTGACGCCGAGGCGTGCCGATTGGGCGACGAGACCGTGCCGAGCCGAAGCCGCCAGGGCGATCGCTCCCGCCATGCGAGCCACGTGAGGCCCTACAGGCGCTTCACCAGGAGCAGCCAATCCTCGCCGGGGCCGTCGTAGTCCTCGGCCACCCGCTCGACCTCGAAGCCGAGTGCCCGGTGGAAGGCAACCGCCTCCCCCGCCTCGGGCGGTAGCACGCAGCGGACGAGGGTTCGGCCATGAGCGCGGGCTGCCCGGAAGAAGCGCTCGTAGAGGGCTCGTCCAAGGCCGCTTCCCCGTCGCTCGGACCTCCCCTCCTCGTCCTCGGCCACGAAGGTCGTCCCCTCGAAGTGGACGAGGAAGAGCTTGGCGGCGCTGGCTGTCGCTCTCGCCCCTCCCACCAGGAGCCCACGTACTGGATCACCCGACCGTAGTCGGAGGGCTGGGCATGGCGGATGCGTAGGCCCGAGCGACGAGTACCGCCCTGCGGCCGCAGCCGAGAAGCTGCGTCTGCCACCGTCTCCTCCACCCGAGAACGCGGCGCTGAGCCGGCGAGCATAGCCTCGACCGGGGCTGGCAGAGGTCGGCCTCTCGGCTGGGAAGCGGTAGTCGGTGGTAACCGAGGGCTCCCCTGGCGATCCCGAGCTCGGTAGCGACGCCAGCGCTCCCGACGAGCGTCGCGAGCTCCCCAAAGGAAGAGCGGACATCCTCTACCTCGGCGGCGTCGACGTTAGACCTCTCCAGCCTCGAGCGGAGCTGGCGCTGGCCGGTGCACATGTGGCGACGAGCCCGTCACCCTCGTCGACTGGGACGGGGTCCAGGTCTGGGCGAGGCCCGAGACCGGCTCCTAGCTCGACAGGCGCGCGGGCCGGGGCAGGAGCGGCCCGCGCTTCCTGTCACTCCTCTCCGGCCGCCGGCTCGTCTGGCGGCACGGTCACCTTCTCCCGCTTGCGAGCAGGAGCGACGACCGTGATCGAGACCTCGTCCTCGCCCTCCTTGCGGTCGACGAGAATGGTCGAGCCCGGCTTGAGCTCAGCCCCGAGCACGAAGTCGGCCAGAGGATCCTCGATGTAGCGCTGGATCGCCCGCCGCAGCGGTCGAGCGCCCATGGTGGGGTCGTAGCCCTTCTCCACCAAAAGCTCCTTGGCCGCGTCGGTGAGCTCGATGGTGACCTCGTGAGCGGCGATCTGCTCGCACACCCGTCGCATCATGAGATCGACAATCTGGAGGATCTCCTCCTTGGTCAGCTTGTGGAAGACGATGACCTCGTCGATGCGGTTGAGGAGCTCGGGCCGGAACACCTTCTTGAGCTCGCCGGTAATCCGGGCCTTCATCTCCTCGTAGGACAACCCGGAGTCGTCGCCCACCGAGAAGCCGAGGGACACGTTCTTGGAGATCGTGCCTGCCCCGATGTTCGAGGTCATGATGACGATGGTATTGCGGAAGTCCACCTTCCGCCCCTGGGCATCGGTGAGCCGCCCGTCCTCCAGGATCTGGAGGAGGATGTTGAACACGTCCGGGTGCGCCTTCTCGATCTCGTCCAGGAGGACGACCGAGTACGGCCGCCGGCGCACAGCCTCGGTGAGCTGGCCACCCTCGTCGTAGCCGATGTAGCCAGGCGGCGAGCCCACGAGCCGTGACACCGAGTGCTTCTCCATGTACTCGGACATGTCGACCTGGATCATGGCGTCCTCGTCCCCGAACAGGAACTCGGCCAGCGTGCGGGCAAGCTCGGTCTTGCCTACGCCGGAGGGGCCGAGGAAGATGAACGAGCCCGTGGGCCGCTTGGGGTCCTTGATGCCAGCCCGCGCCCGGCGGATGGCCTTGGAGACGGCCACGATCGCCTCGTGCTGGCCGATCACCCGCTTGTGCAGCTCGTCCTCCATGCGGATGAGCTTCTGTGTCTCGGCCTCGGTCAGCTTGAACACGGGGATGCCGGTCCACATGGAGACGACGTCGGCGATCTCCTCCTCGCCGATCTCGGGCTGGACCTCGGACTCCTGGTCGCGCCACTGCTCCTCGAGCTCGCGCTTCTTCTGCGTCAGCTTGCGCTCCTTGTCGCGGAGGCTGGCCGCCTTCTCGAACTCCTGGGCCTCGATCGCCTCCTCCTTCTCCTTGCGCACCTTCTCGATCTCCTCCTCCAGCTCGCGGTAGCGCGGAGGAGCGGTCATGGTGCGGATGCGCATACGGGAGGCGGCCTCGTCGATGAGGTCGATGGCCTTGTCGGGCAAGTGCCGATCCTGGATGTAGCGGTCGGAGAGCGTCGCCGCCGCGTACAACGCCTCGTCGGTGATCTTGCAGCGATGGTGAGCCTCGTAGCGGTCGCGCAGGCCGCGCAGGATCTGCACCGTCTCCTCGACGGTAGGCTCCTCCACCCGGATCTGCTGGAAGCGGCGCTCGAGAGCGGCATCCCGCTCCAGGTACTTGCGGTACTCGTCCAGGGTAGTCGCCCCGATCGTCTGCAGCTCGCCCCGCGCCAGCGCCGGCTTGAGGATGGAGGCGGCGTCGATCGCCCCCTCGGCGGCACCAGCACCGACGAGGTTGTGGAGCTCGTCGATGAAGAGGATGATGTCGCCCCGCTGGGTGATCTCCTTCATCACCTTCTTCAGGCGCTCCTCGAACTCGCCCCGGTACTTGGAGCCGGCCACGAGCGCAGCCAGGTCGAGGGTGTAGATCTGCTTGCCCTTGAGCAGCTCGGGCACGTTGCCAGCGGCGATGCGCTGGGCGAGGCCCTCCACCACGGCGGTCTTGCCCACGCCCGGCTCGCCCACGAGCACAGGGTTGTTCTTGGTGCGCCGCGATAGGATCTGCATGACCCGCTCGATCTCGGTTTGGCGCCCGACCACCGGGTCGAGCTTGCCCTCGGCCGCCTGCCGGGTCAGGTTGCGCCCGAACTGGTCGAGGAGCTTGGACGACTTCTGCTTCTCCGCCGCCGACATGCCCGGCCCCTGCTGGCGCCGGCCTGGGCCGGAGAGCATGCGGATGATCTCGTTCCGGATCTTCTCCGCATCGGCGTCGAAGTCGAGCAGGATGCGGGCAGCCACGCCCTCGTTCTCGCGCACCAGGCCGAGCAAAATGTGCTCGGTGCCGATGTAGTTGTGGCCCAGCGAGAGTGCCTCCCTGAGCGCCAGCTCGAGCACCTTCTTGGCCCGAGGCGTGAACGGGATCTGCCCGGTCGTCACCTCGTCGCCCTGGCCCACGATGCGCGCGACCTGCGCCCGCACCTCCTCCACGGTGATGTCGAGCGACTCGAGCACGCGCGCAGCCAGGCCTTCCTCCTCGCGGAGTAGCCCGAGCAGGATGTGCTCGGTGCCGATGTAGTTGTGCTTGAGCGCCCTCGCCTCGTCCTGGGCGAGGACGACTACTTGCCGTGCACGTTCTGTGAATCTCTCGAACACCTTACTCTCGGCCCCCCTTCGGCCGCTCGACTTCCGTACGCCTATGGTAGCCGACGCCTGAGAAGACGGCGCGCGTCGGCCGCCCTCCCGCCGGGCCGTGCGGTACGCTGTCGGCTCTGTGACCGCCGCGACCGGAACGCGCAAGGCGCTCGTGACCGGTGGCGCCGGGTTCATCGGCTCTCACCTCTGCGAGCTCCTCCTCGACCAGGGGTTGGAGGTGTACGTCCTCGACGACCTCTCCACGGGCTCCCTGGCCAACGTCGAGCACCTGCGCGGTCGCCGCGACTTCCACCTGGTGGTCGACTCGGTGCTCTCCCCCGCTATCGTCAACGAGCTCGTCTACAAGTGCGACGTCGTCTACCACCTGGCGGCGGCCGTGGGCGTGCGCCTGATCGTCGAGCAACCAGTGAAGACGCTCGTCACCAACCTGCAGGGGACGGAGATCGTGCTCGAGCACTGCAACCGTTTCGGCAAGCGGGTCCTCATCGCCTCCACCTCCGAGGTGTACGGCGACCACCGGGAGGAGCGACCCTTGGTCGAGAACGACCGCCGAGTGTACGGCCCCACCACCCAAAAGCGCTGGGCCTACGCCGACTCCAAGGCCATGGACGAGCTGCTCGCCCTCGCCCACCACTACGAGCGGGGCCTCGACTGCGTCATCGCCCGCCTCTTCAACACCGTCGGCCCCCGCCAGAGCGGGCAGTACGGCATGGTGGTGCCCCGCTTCGTGGAGCGGGCGCTCCGGGACGAGCCGCTGGAGATCTTCGGCGACGGTACCCAGACCCGGTGCTTCTGCCACGTCAGGGATACCGTGCGAGCGCTGGTGGGGCTGATGGAGCATGGCGCCTCCGGGGAGATCTACAACGTGGGCTCGACGACGCCCATCCGCATCATCGACCTTGCCCGAAGGGTGATCGACCGCGTGGGCTCGAGCTCCACTCTCGCCTTCGTCCCCTTCGAGGAGGCCTACGGCGCTGGCATCGAGGACATGCTCCACCGCATCCCCTCCATCGACAAGATTCGAGCCGCCATCGGCTGGGAGCCGACCCTCGACCTCGACGCCATCCTGGCCGACGTGATCGCGTCCAAACGGAGCGAGATCTCGCTTGCGGTCGCCAACTGAGGGGCGCTACGGCCCGCCCCGACGCCAGGCCGAGAGCGCGTGTCCGGCCGCGGATGTCTTGAGCCAGACCCGAGGGCGCCCGTTTCCCCGCCAGATGCCCGCTCGAGGAAGGAGGAAGGGGTCGCGGAAGCTGCGGTCGCCGGGAAGACCGAAGGCAGCCAGGTAGCCAGCTCTTCGGGCCACCTCGCGCACCCGGGCGTCGTGATCCCCGTAGGGGTAGGCGAGGAAGAGGCAGGGTCGACCGATCTCCTGCTCGATCTGCGCCTTGGACAGGTAAAGCTCCCGCTCGATCTCCTCGTCGGAGAGACGAGACAGGTGGGGATGGGTGATCGTGTGCGACCCGATCGCGTGCCCGCGCTCGGCAAGCTCTCGCAAGGCCTCCCAATCGAGCGTGCGAAGCTCTTCCGGGTGGGTCTCTGCCTCGTGGGCGAGCTCAGGGACGTCGAGCTCTCGACCCTGGTCGGCGAGCCCGGAGCACACGAACACCGTCGCTCGTACTCCTAGGTCCTCTAGAAGGGGCAGAGCCTGGGCGACCGAGACGAAGGCGTCGTCGAAAGTGATGTGGAGGACGCGCCCTGTGCCCGAGATCACGTCCTCCCCTTTCCCAGGGCGGTAGCCCTTCTTCAAGAACCACGAGACGTGGTTGGCGATCTCCTGCCCGGGTACCGAGAGGGAGTGGACCCAGGTTGCCGAGGCAGCGTGGTAGCACAGAACAAGGGGGCGCTTGCCGATAGCTCTCACTGCCCGGCTTCCCCGTTCTCGCAAGCGGAGCAGGGGCGTCTTGCCGCGCTCACTCCTGACGGAAGCGAAGGAGAGCGCGTACGGTCAAGATCAAGATCTTGATATCGAGCCAAGGAGACCAATTCTCGATGTAGTAGTTGTCCCATTCCGCCCGGTTGGCGAGGGACACAGGATTGAAGCGGTGCCTTCCCCGGCCGATCCCGTGCACTTGGGCCCAGCCGGTGATGCCCGACTTAACCCGATGTCGATCACAGTACCGATACACGGTCTCGGAGAAGCTGGCGGCGAGCTCCGGCCGTTCCGGGCGGGGCCCGACCAAGCTCATCTCGCCCCGCACGACGTTCACGAGCTGAGGGAGCTCGTCTAACGACGCCCGCCGAAGGACGCGCCCCAAAGGCGTCAACCGCTCGGGTTCGCTCCCGTCCTGATCGCCCTCCGGCAGCGGGTGCATAGATCGGAACTTGAGCATCTTGAAGCGTCGCCCGTCGCGACCCACCCGCTCCTGCCTGAAGAGGACGGGCCGCCCCATAGTCGTCAGGACGGCCCCAGCGATGACGAGGAGAGCCGGGGCGAGCAGGAGGAGAAGCCCTGCCGCTACCACCCGATCGATCGCGTACTTGACCGCGAACTGCCACCCCTTGGGGTCCGACCGGCGTACGGAGATTAGAGGCAAGCCTCCCAGGTAGTCGACTGTGAGACGGGCAGCGAAGCTCTCGAAGAGGCGGGGCACGACCGCGCAGCCGACTCCTAGCTCCTCGCAGGTTCTGGCGATGCGGAGCATCACCGGGTGAGGAGCAGTGGAGAACGTGAGGATGACCTGCTCCACTCCCCGCTCCCTGATCACTCGCTCCAGATCCCAGCTCGCCCCCAAGACGGGGAGGCCGTTGGGGCTCATGAGAGGCTCCTTGTCGAGGAAGCCGATGGGCCGAAGGCCGAGGTCGGGATTCTCTAGCAGGCGCTGCGCCACGAGGTGACCCACCCGTCCTGCCCCTACGATCAAGGTCGGGCGAAATGCCGTGCCTCGGCGACGACGCCTGAGCTCGACCGCGTGCAGCCCTCCCCGCCCAGCCGACACCAGCCCGAGGAGGAGAAGCCACTGGGTAATCCCCTGAGCAGCGATGTAGCTCGCATCGGTCAATGCCACGCGGGCAGTGATGACAGCCATCGCCGCCACCGCTGAGCCACCCACCATCAGCCGGATGTCCTCGAGCAGGACAAGCTGGAGCCGCCCCGCGTAGAGGCCCCGAGCGGCGAAGATGGCCAGGGCGGCCACGGGCATGGCCACCGCCCACTGAGGAGGGAGGTGGCCGAGGCCAATGAGAGGGACGACGAGGAAGGCGACCTCGCCCGAGAGCGCAAGCGCCGCCAGGTCGACGGAGAGCGCCCAGAGCCGCCCCGACCGTCGGCGCCTCCGGCCCACCTCTGGCGCCAGAGCCCGGTCGAGCGCCTGGAGCGCCCGCGCCTGCTCCATCTGGTACGTCGCCCCTAGGTCAGGCGACAAGAACCGGCTCCTCCATGCCGCACCGACCTTTCCCGAAGAATGTCTCGTCTCCCCTTCTTCGCAGGCTAGACGCCCTGGGCCGATCCGTCAACTCCAAGTCCGTTCTGCCCGCTGGTAGAAAGAGCCTTAGCGTGCGCCTCTCCTCGAGCTAGCCAATGACGACCGAGCGACCGCCGGCCCTCACCCGCTCGAGCCCGCCCACGGTATCGGTCATCGTGCCGATGCGCAACGAGGCAGGGCACGTCGCCACCCTCGTTCGCGACATTGCCGCCCAAGACTACGTGGGATCTCTCCAGGTCATAGTGGCCGACGGGGCGTCGGAGGATGACTCCGTGGGCAGGTTGCGAGCTGCGGCCCGCGAGGCTGGCCTCGACCTCACGGTGGTCGAGAACCCGCGCCGCCTCGTCTCCCCCGGGCTCAACGCCTGCCTTGCCGCAGCCCGCGGCGACGTGATTGTCCGCATGGACTGCCATGCCCGCTACCCGCATGACTACCTTCGGCGCTGCATTCTCGCGCTGGAGGAGACAGGGGCGTGGAACGTCGGTGGCCGACTCGTTCCTGTAGGGCGCACCCCGACCGAGCGAGCGGTCGCCTGCGCCATGGCCAGCCCCTTCGGGGGTGTGGGCTGGACGAGGCACGGGTCTGCCCGAGCAGAGGTGGACACCGTCTTCTTCGGGGCGTTCCCTTCCTGGGTGTTCGACCGAGTGGGCCTTTTCGACGAGACGCTTGTCCGAAACCAAGACGCCGACCTCAACATCCGCATTCGTCAGGCGGGAGGCCGGATCGTCCTCGACCCCGCGATCGAGATCCGGTACATCCCCCGGGGGACCTACCGCGCGCTCTTCCGGCAGTACTACGAGTACGGGCTGTGGCGGGGACGCGTGGCCGCGAAGCACAGGCAAGCGCCGACCGCCCGCACCCTCGCCCCGCTCGCGCTCGTATCTTCCCTCGTGGCCCTGGCCGCCCTCGCCCCCGGCGTTCCTCTCGCCCGCCGCCTGCTCGCTTGGGAGCTCGGCGCCTATGGCCTGGCCGCCGCTAGCTTCGCCGTATCGGCCGTTATTCGGAGGAGGGAGAGCGCCCTGCTTTTGCCCAAGGTCCTCGCTGCCTTTCCGGCCTTCCATTTGGCCCATGGCATCGGCATGGGGCAGGCGATAGTTGAGACCCTGCGGCGCCGCTGGCTCAGGCCCCCGCGATGAAGGCGGCCGCTCGAGCTGCCTCCCGCTCGAGCGTCCGCTCCCGGGCAAGCTCAAGCCCCCTCTCCACCAGACGGGCGCGGAGGTTGGCATCCTCGACCAGCCGAAGGACAGCCTCGGCGAGCGCCTCTCGGTCTCCGGGAGGAACGACTAGCCCGGCGGCACCTCCGTCCAGAGCCGACCGTACCGACCCCACGTCGGTCGCGACCACGGGGAGCGCGCTGGCGTGAGCCTCGAGAAGAACTTGAGGGAGTCCCTCGGTCACGGCCGTGTGCACGAGGAGATGAGCACGCCGGTAGCGCTCGAGAAGCTCGTGACCGAACGGGATGTAGCCGGGAAGGTCGAGTTGGCCCGCCACCCCCAGGGCCCGGGCGCGCTCTCTGACGGCCTTCTCCAGGCTGCCCCGGCCGATCCAGGTAAGACGGAAGCGACCGGGAAGGCGGCGTTCGAGCGCGGCCAGCGCCTCGACGGCGAGGAGCGGGGCCTTCTCCGGCTCCAACCGACCTACCGACAAAAGCTCGATCGTGCCCGACCAGTCGCGCTCGAGAGCGCCCTCCACTACCGCGGTCTCAGGGACGAGCGATACGCTCATGACGAGAAGCCCTGGCCTTGGCCCTCCATAGCGACGGGCTGCCTCCTCCCCCACGATCGTGGCCGGCACTCGCCGTGCCAGCAAGCGGTACGCCGCGTCGAGGACCGTGACGAGAAGGAGGGCGGGCGCCCAGGCCGGGGAGGGAAGGCGCGCTCGGTAGTACGCCATGGTGTCTTGGCGAATCCCCAGGACGACTCTCTTCCTCCGCAAAAGCGCCAGGAGCACGAGCGCGATCCCGAGCGGGTGCGGGCCGAACACCCACACCGCGTCGACTCGGTCGAGCCCTCGCCAGAAGGCGGCCGCCGTTCCCAGGGCGACCCGGGCCACAGCGCTGACCCGGCGCAAGCTCTCGTAGTGGGGCAACGCGACGAGAGAGACGTCCGTTGGCAGGATGTAGTCAGCGTGGACGGAAGCCTCCTCCCTGCGCCCGAATACGGCCAGGGAGCGAAACCGAGATCCTACGCGGCAGGCGAAGAGGAGGAAGGCCCGGTCGGTGGAGTACCGGCACCCTTCCCGGGTACGGACGGCTCGGTACGAGACATCGACGTAGAGCCCAAGGCGCTCGCCGTAGCGGTGATCGGTCGAGGCAGTCATCCTTTAGGGACGGTAGCGCTCAAGCTTGCTGACCAGAGGGCGATACAGAGCCGACGGGCGAGGTCATTGAGGAGGCGAAGCGAGGTTGGAAGAGGCGACCGGCATCCGAGCTGGCGAGACGGTAGAGAGGTACGACCGCATCGAGCCCTTGGCCGAGGAGTGGGATGCCCTCGTCTCCGAGGTCGGCGGAACGCCCTTCCTTCGCCCCGGCTGGATCGAGCGAGCCTGGCGGATCCGGCGCGGCTCAAGCGTCCTAGGGATCCTGGCCCTCCGGCGAGAGGGCCGCCTGGCTGCCGTCTTGCCCTTCCATAGGAGGCGGAACCCGCGTCGGCTCGGCCTGCGCACGGTGACGTGCTGGTTCTCGGAATGGGTGGGCGAGGGCATCGTCGCCCGCGACCCGGAGGCAGCTCGCGCGCTACTCGCCGCCCTGCTGACGACGCGGCCGGCCTCTGCCACCCTGGCCACGGTCGACTTCGATCCTGCTCTCTCCCGGGCGATCGAGGAGGCTGCAACGGGAAGCGGCTACCGCCTGCTCGTCCAGCGCAGGAGGCGCGGTCCGGTAGTCGACTTCTCTTGGCAGTCGCTGGAGGAGTACCGATCCGGGCTCGATCGCAAGTTCTCCAAGGAGCTTCGCCGCTGCCAGCGCCGGCTGCAGGAGATGGGCTCGGTGACGCTGGAGGTAGCGACCACCTGGGACGAGGGCCTCTTCGAGGAAGGCCTGGCCCTCGAGGCAGCCGGTTGGAAAGGAAGGGCGGGGACCGCAATTCTCTCCCGTTCCTTTGATGCCCGCTTCTACCGCGAGATCGCCCGCTGGGCGGGCGAGCGGGGAATCCTCGTCCTTGCCGCTCTCCGGGCGGGAGAGCGTCGGGTCGCCTTCGAGCTCGGCCTCCTCGACGGGGGCGTGTACTACGCGCTCAAGGGGGGGTACGATCCCACCTACGCTTCCTTCTCGCCCGGAAACCTCCTCACCTACCGCATGCTCGAGTGGGTCTCCGAGCACGGGCAAGCCTACGAGTTCTTGGGGGACGCCGAGTCGTACAAGCTCCGCTTCTCGACCCGCTGTAGGACCTATCTCAGGATCGATGCCTTCCGCCCCACCCCCGCTCCGACCCTGGTCGGCCACCTGCTCTCTCGGGCGCGAGCAGGAAGCGCGAGAGGCCTCGCCGTGAGGGCTATGCCTAAGTCTGGGCCGCCATGAGCGACCGCGCTCGCCGGTACTGGGAGTCGCCTCGCATCGTCGCTGCGTACGCCCGCGACGGGAGGCTCCTTCCCGGCGAGAGAGCTCTCCTCGAGCGCGTAGCCCGGGACGGGCTTCGCCCCCGGGTGCTCGATATCGGCGTAGGCGCCGGTCGCACCACCCGGTTTCTCGTTCCCGTCGCTTCTCGCTACGTGGGCATCGACCTCTCGCGGCGGATGATCGAGACGTGCATCGCCCGGTTCGGAGAGTCGCCGACAGTCGAGTTCCGGGTGGCCGACGCGAGGGACCTACCCTTCCCTGACGCCAGCTTCGAGGTCGTGCTGTTCAGCTACTGCGGGATCGACGATCTTACCGACCCTTTGGACCGCCGCCGAGCGATCACGGAGATGGCCCGCGTCGCCACACCCGGAGGCTGGGTAGCGCTCTCCGCCCACAACCTCAACACGGTCGTGTACCACTTCTCGGCTCGACGGCGGCTGGCCGAGCTCTCCTGGCGCCGGCCGACGCGCATTCCCCACGTCCTCGGCCATGCGCTCAAGGCCGTTGGCGGCAAGCTCATCAATCCCCCTCCCCACCGGCTCGCCCGCCTCGAGACGGCGTGTATACGCGACACCTTGTACCGCGGGCGGATCCTCAAGACCTGGTACGCCAGGCCTGACGCTCAGATCCAAGAGCTAGAGGCCCTGGGGCTCGGAGTCGACTGCGTGCTCGACGACGAGGGAAAGCCTGCCTCTCGGGAGAGCCTCGGCTCGCTCTCCGCCGTCGTCCCCTACTACCTCTGCCGTAAGCCGGAGGACCGGAAACGGTGAGAGGGCAGGAGCCGAAGTGGACGCTCTCGAGCGAGGAGCGCGCCCGCTACCTCGCCTCCCGCGGGAAGCTCGGCGCGGGCGCCCTGGTCTCGACCCTCCTCCGACACCCGTGGGCCTTGCTCGATGCCGTGGACGCAGTACGCGCCGCGGCCGCCAGCGCCCTCCGGGCCACGCCCGGGCTTGTCTGGCTGGTCGAGACCGAGCGGGTGCGACGAGTCGCCCCCGGAGCCGCCCCGGGGGCGACCTGGTCGGAGGTCGAGACCTTCCTCCAGGCGCTCCTTCCCCGGCTCACGGCGAGCGACCGCGTACTCGAGGTGGGGGCTGGGGCTGGGCGGGTGGCGCGCCTCGTCGCTTCCCACGTAGGGGAGCTCGTCTGCCTCGACCCTTCCCGGGCGATGGTGCGCGAGGCAAAGCGCAATCTCGAGCCTTTGCCCAACGTACGCCTCGTCCGAGGCGGCGGGTTCACGCTGGCGGCGTTCTCCGACTGCGAGTTCGACGCAGCCTTCTCCCACGACGTCTTCCGCGAGCTCGACCCGCTGCAGGCGCTCGCCCTCATCGATTCCTGCCACCGCGTTCTCCGCCCGGGAGGCATCCTCGCTCTCTCCCTGGAGACGATCGACCCGCCCGAATGGGCGCGACGCGAGCTAGAGAAAATGCGGAGAGCAGCGCAGGCAGGCCACTTCGGCCCGACGTACGCCCGCCCTTACGTGGCCGCCCAGATCGAGGCCTTCTTCCACCTGGTCGGGCTCGACGTGGTGGATCGACGCTGGAGCGACTCTGCCGAGCCCTACTTGGTGCTGGTCGGGCAGCGCCCTGCCGACAAGGCGTGACCCCGACTACGCCGACCCGTCGAGGTCAGGCGCCTCGACTTGCCTCGCTAGGGCCCGCTTCTCCCCTTGGGCTCCTACTGGTCGGAGCGTGGCTTCTCCTTGCCTGGACGAACGGCGGCTACCCAGCGGGGCGCTGGGGGCCGATCGGAATAGGAGCCCTCCTGGCGCTGGCGATCGCTCTCGTCCTCGCGCCGGTCGCTCGTCTCAGAGGAGCTCGCGCTGTGGCCTTGGCCGGGATGGAGGGGTTCCTCCTCGTGAGCTACCTGTCGCTCTTGTGGGCGACGTCTCCAGGAGACGCCTTGATCGGCGCCGATCGACAGGCCATCGCCATCGTCTCCTTCGCCGTCTTTCTCCTGTGGCCCTGGTCGCAGGCAGGAGCTCGGACGATCGTTACCGCCTTCTCCCTCGCCGTCGTAGCCAGCGCCAGCGCCGAGCTGGCCCGCCTGGCGACAAGCGCCCAGCCGGCCCGCTTCTTCGACGAGGGCCGACTGGTCGGGCCCATTGGCTACGCCAACGGCACCGTGGCCTGGTGGATGCTCGCCTTTTGGCCAGCGGTACACCTGGGTGCAACCCGCGCCACGTGGAAGTCCATGAGACCGTTCTTCCTCGGGGGAGCGACGCTCCTCCTCTGCCTCAGCGTGCTTGGCCAGAGTCGAGCCTGGGCTCTCCTTCTCCTTCCCGCTACCGCCCTCTTCGTGGCCTTCGCCCGCCAGCGGATGCGCTGGCTCCTGGGACTCGCTCTCGCCGGAGCGCCGGTGCTCATCGCCCTTCCCTCCCTGCTCGACGTCTACGATGCCGCAGGCGCTCCTCGCCTCCTCGCTGATCGGGTCGAGCGGGCCACAGCGCTCTCCGGGGCGGCCGCAGCCACATCTTGGCTGGCA
>PSLH01000002.1:17023-56164 GCA_040289505.1 Thermoleophilia bacterium
CTAGCCGCTGGCTCGGCAGCTTCTGTCGCCGCCCTCGCCGTCGCAGCCATAAGCGTGGGCCTCTCGCACGTCGGCGATCCCCGCGACTGGGCCGCTCGACAGTGGCACGATCTCGCTCACTCCTACTCCCTCCCCACCCAGGACGACCGCTCGCGCCTGCTTGCCTCCCTCAGCGGGCGGCGGTACGAGGAGTGGCGGGTCGCCTGGCGCCAGTTCGAGCGTCATCCGCTCCTCGGGGCCGGCCCCGACAACTTCGCCGCCGCCTACCTGGCCGAGCGGTCGGACAACTTCCACGAGCCCCGGCATCCCCACAGCCTTCCCCTCAAGCTGCTGAGCCAGGGAGGGATCCTGGGAACAGGCCTCTTTACTCTCGCCGTGGTCGCGGCCGGATGGTTGGCTGGGCGTCGACGCAGGACTCTGGATGCCGTCGGCGGCGGAACCGTCGCCGCCTGTCTCGTTGCCGGCGCCTACTGGCTCCTTCACTCGAGCGTGGACATCCTGTGGGAGATCCCTGCTCTAGCCGCTCCAGCCATGGGGCTCCTCGCTCTCTCCGCCAGCGTGGAGCGAGGAGACCCAGGCAGAGCGGAAGTG
Organism: Thermoleophilia bacterium; assembly: GCA_040289505.1. Lineage (GTDB taxonomy): Bacteria > Actinomycetota > Thermoleophilia > Gaiellales > Gaiellaceae > PALSA-612. The sequence continues at coordinate 17,615 of PSLH01000002.1, forward strand.
CCGCCTTCTCGAGAGATCGCCTCCGGCTCGCCCTGGGCCGCGCGCAGGGCGGCACGCGGGGCCTCGCTCGTGGGGGCGGTGGCATCGCTTGCGATCGCGGTCGCCCTGGCTCTTCCTTGGCTCTCCGACCTTTACGCCCAGAGCGGAGCGAAGGCTTGGCGCGCCAATCCAGCCCAGGCCTATCGACGCCTGGAGCTTGCCAGCGCGATCGATCCTCTGAGCGCCGACCCGCTCCTGGTCGAGGGCTCGATCGCCCTCCGTCGACGTGAGGCAAGCCGCGCGCGTCGAGCCTTCCTGCGGGCGCTTGAGCGTGACCCTGCGAGCTGGTACGCGTACCTTCAACTCGCCCTCCTCGAAGGCTCCTTGGGCCACTACCGCGAGGCCGAGCGCTACTTGGCGCAGTCGCTGGCCCTCAACCCCAACGAGCGGGTGACTCGCCTCGCTCTCCGGATGGTCAAGGAAGGGGCTCCCATCGACCCGCAGATCCTCAACCGCGTGTTCGTCGACCCCGCCTTTCGGCCCCCGGGTATCGAGTCGTACACCCACCGAGTCGAGAGCCGGCCATAGGGAGAAGAGACGCGTTATCCCCTTTACACCCGCCCACCGGTCACATATAGTGAGGCCAATGAGGAAGCTCACCGTAGTCGCCATGGCCGTGGCAACGGCTCTCGTCGCTCCGGCGCTTGCCCTCGCGGCGCAGAATCCCTCCTCGAGTGTTGGAGAGGGGACAGAGGTCCAGAGAACGGTGGTATCAGGCGTGGCCGGGGCCCAGAGCGGCGGCTCTCTTCCCTTCACCGGCTTCAGCTTGGCGCTCATCGTGATCGTGGCAGTCGCTCTCCTCGCGACGGGGTTCGTGCTGCGTCGGCAGAGCCGGGCCAAAGTCGACGGATAGCTCCGCTCCGTCTGCTCTTCTAGCCGACTTCGTCGGCCTTCGGGCGAGGCGGGGCGAGCGAGCCTGGGGCTTTCCACGCGAGGTACGATACGATCCGGGGCGTGTACGCGAGCGTCCTTGCGGGGACGTCCTTCCTCAAGGAGCAGCGCCACAGTGCCGACATACAGCCAGTGAGCGTCCGCCACGAAGCCTGAGGTCCTCCCGTCGCCGCTAGCCCGGATATGAATGGCACCTTGCTGCCCGGAGCATCCGGTCTCGAGCCGGACGGAAGGAGCGCGGCGCGCTACCTCGCCGCCGTGCGCCAGCATTGGCTTCTCGTGGCGCTCCTCGTGCTGGCCGCGGTGGCTGCGAGCGCGGCCTACTCGTTGACCGCCACCAAGGTCTACGAGGCCAAGGCCGACCTCCTCGTCACCCCCGTGTCGGCGAGCGACAACGCGTTCCTCACGATCAGCGCCTTCCGGGAGTCCTCGAGCGACCCCACTCGCACCGTCCTCACCCTGGGGCGGATCATCAAGACCCCGCAGGCAGCCGAGGCGGCGCAGCGCGCGGAGAAGCTTACCCTCGCCCGAGAGGCTCTCCTTCGGGCCGTGTCCGTGACTCCAGTGAGCCAGAGCAACTTGATCGAGATTACGGCGCGGGCGTCCGATCCTGTGCTTGCGGCCAAGATCGCCAATGGCTTCGCTCGCGGCGTCGTTCAAGTGAGGACGAGCCAGTTTCAGCGCGAGGTGGCGGACACGATCGCTCGGCTCAAGGCGCGCCTCGCCGTCATCCCTAAAGCTCAGCGAGGCTCCGTTCAAGCGGTGACGCTCCAGCAGGCCATCGCCAGCCTGGAGACCCTGATCGGGACGAGCGATCCCACCGTACGCGTCGCCAGCCTCGCCAATCCTCCTGGCTCTCCCACCTGGCCGCGGCCCACGCTCAGCGTCGCGGTGGCCTTCGTAGCCTCCCTCCTTGTCGGCCTCGCCATCGCTCTTGGCCTCGAGCTCGTCAGCCCCAAGGTGAACCGCGAGGACGAGCTTCTGTTCGAGCATCGCCTGCCCATCCTCGCGCACATCCCTCGCCTGCCTCGGAAGACCGTTCGCAGCTACCTCGCAGGACAGCGCAAGCTTCCGCCAGAGACGTGGGAGGCGTACCGAACCCTCCGCATGAACCTCCTCGCCACCGGCTCGAGTGGCCGCCCCGAGCCGAGGACGATCCTCGTGACGAGCTCGGTGCCTCAGGAGGGAAAGACGATGACGGCGCTGAATCTCGCCCTCTCCATGGCTCGGTCGGGCCGCAAGGTGATCTTGGTGGACGGGGACTTTCGCCGGCCGATGATCGGGACGATCTTTGGCGTCGTCTCCCGCAACGGGATGCCCAGCTTCCTGGAGCAGGACTCTTCCCGCCTCCGGGCCCGTCTCGCTGCGTTCCCTCATCTCCCCAATCTGCGGATTCTGCCCGCCAGCCCCGAGCATGGGCACTTGGTCGATCGACTCGACCTCGCTCAGGCCCGGAGCTTCCTCGACCACCTGGCCGCCGAGGCAGACACGGTCGTCATCGACTCGGCCCCGATCACGGAGGTGGCTGATGCCCTCCCTCTGGCAGCCGCCGCCGACGCCATCCTCATCGCGGTACGGCTAGGCCACACCCCCCGCGATCGACTCTTCGACCTCCGGCGAATGCTCGCTCAGCACGGGATCGCTCCTACTGGATTCGTGGCCACCGACCGGCGCGGCCACCAGCGCAGGACTGGCTACTACTACGCTGGCTCAGCCAAGGACGATCGGGCTCCCGCGCCGCTGCGGCCACGTGTCCGAGCCGCCCCCCGGCGGACATGGCGTCAGCCCACGCTCTAGCCGGCTCGTCCCGTCTTAGGGTCGTCTCCCACGGCTGCCGTCTCGGCCTCGCTCTGGGCCTCCTCGTCTTCGCCGCCCTCTTAGGACTGGCATCAGCTCGATCTCCCCTGCTCAGCGTCGGGCTACCCCTGGCAGCGCTGTACGGAGCCTTGGCTCTTCGCAGCCTGGCAGCAGCGGTTGTCGTCTTCGTGCTCGTGTCCTTCTTCCAGCTCATCCCCGGGATCGAGGGCTCGAGCGTCACCATCGTAAAGCTCGTAGGTCTCGCCCTCGCCGGTGCATGGACCGTACGCCTGCTCGACCGCCGAGGGACGACCCCGTTTCTCCTTCGCGATCATCCCCTGCTCGCGCTCGCTGCTTGCGGCTTTTGGACCTGGGGACTCGCCTCGTCCCTGTGGGCGCTCGAGCCCGGCCGTGTATACACGTACTCCTGGAGGGTTGGCCAGGGCGTCCTCCTCTTCCTGATCGTCTACTCAGCCCTTCGCTCCGCCGCCGATCTCCGCGCCTTCGCCTGGGCGTTCGTCGTCGGGGCGTTCGTGGCGGCAGCGCTGGGCATGATCCAAGGGAGCGAGGAGGCGGGCCGTCTAGCGGGAACGATCGGGGACGCCAACTTCTTGGCCGCAATACTCGTTCCTGCGCTGGTCGTCGCCGGCTTCTTGCTCATGACGACCGGGGCCGTCCTCGCCCGTGCCGTCCTCGTCCCGATGACTGCCGTCATCGCCCTGTCGCTCTATATGACACAGTCGCGGGGCGGGCTGGTCGCGTTGGGCGTGTCTTTCCTGGCTGGGCTTGTCCTCGGCGGTCGAGCTCGCGCCCGCGTCTTCGTCGCCCTGCTTTTGGTCGCCGCGACGGGCTTTCTCTACTACGGGTTCTTCGCCTCGGCAGAGGCCCGCCAGCACGTCACCTCCTACTCGGCCGAGTCGAGCGCAGGACGATCCGATCTTTGGGCGATCGCGCTGCGAGAGCTCGAGGCCAAGCCCACCACGGGCTTCGGCGCTGGCAACTTCGTCGTGGCCAAGCCTGCCTTCGCGCTCGAGAGCGTGAACATCACCCGGCTCGATCGCGTCGTCGACGATCAAGCGGTCGTCCATAACACCTACCTAGAGGTCCTGGCCGAGCTTGGCTGGGTCGGCTTGCTCCTCCTGGCCAGCGTTTTCAGTGGGGCGCTACTTCTTGCGAGGAGCGGCATTCGGGCCCTCGAGCGCCGAGGTGACCACCGCGCCGCGACGCTCGCTAGGGGGATCGTGATCGCCACCATTGGCATCCTCGCTGCCTTCGTCTTCCTCTCGGCTCAGTACGACAAGAGCCTGTGGCTCCTGCTCGCGGCCTCGACAGCGACCTGGTCGATCGGGCATCGGGCCGGAGGCTTTCCGGATCGGGATCGGCGATCTCCCGCCCCAGCTTGTCCAGGGATGGTCAGCGGGAGGTGGTCTCTACCCTCGGAGGAGGCCTGAGCGGCTGAGCGTGCGCGCACGGGCTCTCCGGGCGGAGCCGGAAGTCCTTGCCCTGGCGGTCGACGTAGAGGGGGTCGGCGACGATGTTGTCGGAGGCGGCGAAGGCGATGCCGTCGCCGAGGATGTCTCCCTGCGCTCCGCCCCAAAGGCAGTTACGGGTGACGAGGTTGCCCGTGCCGGTGGCGCTGCCTGGGGCGTAGTAGTACTCGACGTTGTAGCGCACGGCGCTATTGGCTACCACGTTGTCGCGGACCGTGTTCTCGTCCGAGGCCAGGGAGCCGGAGCCGGAGAAGATGATGCCCTCGCCGTTCCCGTCGATGACGTTGTTAGCGATGAGCGTCCTGTCGGCGTCGGGGTAGAGCTGGATCCCCCGGTCGGCGTTGTCGTAGATGTAGTTGCTGACGATCCTGGTGTCCCGGGCGTACTCGAGGTAGATGCCGTGGTCTCGGTTCTGGGGCGGAAGCTTGCCGCAGTCGTGGATGCGGTTGCCCTCGATCACCGTCCCCTCGGCTACGTACCCCCGGTTGAGAGAGCCGAGGATGAAGCAGATCTCGGTGCTCGCGTTGGTGACGTCGTTGTTGCGGAAGACAGCCCGATCGCCAAGGACGGTGGGGCTCGCTCCGCCGATGGAGTTCCGCCCGTCGAGGTTGAGCCACGCCACCACCACGTCGCTCGCGTTGGGCCCGATCGTCAGCCGGCCGCGCAGGGTGGCTCGCGTCCCAGGCAGGCTACGGAGCCGGATGGGCGCGCCCGGCCTTCCCCCTCGTCGGATGATGACCTGATCCTCGACCAGCTCGCCGATCAGGCAACCAGTCTGCCCAGGCCGAAGAGATCGGGCCAGGCGAGCGACGGTACGGAATGGCTTGTGCCTGGTGCCGGAGCTCCGGTCGCTGCCCCCGGCCGACGCATACCGATCGCAGAGGCGGCTTCCCGCCACGCTCGAGGGCGGAGACGACCTCCACGAGAAGACAGCCCCCACGGCGACGAGGCCGAGCAGGCCGGCGACCGCCGCTCTAGACGCGTCCCTCCCGGAAAGCACAGCCGAGGAGAGTCTAGAGACTTCTCCTGGGCTGGAAGCTGGAGCAGCCGCAACCGCGTTAGGCGAGTGCCATGAGCTTCTTTTCCTTCGTGCTTCTGCCCTTGGGACGCCCGGTCGAGGGTGGCCCTTTGGTACTCGTGCTGCCGATCGTAGTGGGAGAGCTCGTAGGCGAAGGCGGCGACTGTGGAGCGGAAGACGGGGCTGGAGCGGAAGACGGGGCTGGAGCCGGAGCAGGAGCGGAAGCTGAGGCAGGAGCCGGGGCGGGAGCCGGCGCTGGCTCAGGACTTGGGCTGGACGGCGATGTCAACGCAGCTTGCGAGGAACCGGCCCCTGGGCTTGAGGACGGGGCGGGCTCTCCCGCTGAGCTCGTTGTCGCCGCCACGACAGCCGGACCAGGCTCGCTCGTCGGCCCCATCGCCCCGCACGGGCTCTCCGGGCGGAGCCGGAAGTCCTTGCCCTGGCGGTCGACGTAGAGGGGGTCGGCGACGATGTTGTCGGAGGCGGCGAAGGCGATGCCGTCGCCGAGGATGTCTCCCTGCGCTCCGCCCCAAAGGCAGTTACGGGTGACGAGGTTGCCCGTGCCGGTGGCGCTGCCTGGGGCGTAGTAGTACTCGACGTTGTAGCGCACGGCGCTATTGGCTACCACGTTGTCGCGGACCGTGTTCTCGTCCGAGGCCAGGGAGCCGGAGCCGGAGAAGATGATGCCCTCGCCGTTCCCGTCGATGACGTTGTTAGCGATGAGCGTCCTGTCGGCGTCGGGGTAGAGCTGGATCCCCCGGTCGGCGTTGTCGTAGATGTAGTTGCTGACGATCCTGGTGTCCCGGGCGTACTCGAGGTAGATGCCGTGGTCTCGGTTCTGGGGCGGAAGCTTGCCGCAGTCGTGGATGCGGTTGCCCTCGATCACCGTCCCCTCGGCTACGTACCCCCGGTTGAGAGAGCCGAGGATGAAGCAGATCTCGGTGCTCGCGTTGGTGACGTCGTTGTTGCGGAAGACAGCCCGATCGCCAAGGACGGTGGGGCTGGGCGCGTTGGCAGCGTTGCGACCGTCCAGGCGGAGGTTAGAGATGACGACGTCGTTGGCGCCATCCCAGATAATGAGCCGCCCGCGTAGCGTCGCTATCTGCCCAGGGGCGCTCGTGACGGTGATGTCGCTCGTGGAGATGGTGACATCCTCGGTGAACGTACCGCTCAAGTAGAGCGTACCCCCGGGAGCGAGCTGATTGACAGCCGCCTGCACAGATTGTCCAGACGAGATCGTGAGAGAGGCAGGCTGGGAAGCGCTGGCCGCGCGCACCGTGCTTGCCGTGGCCAGCCCAGCCGCGAGCGCCAGGAGAGAAAGCGCCCCCCAAGCGGAGCGGCGACGGTCGACGAGAAAGCTCCTTGCAATGTCCATGGCTTTCTCATCGGCACCTGCTCCTTGCCGGCGATCCCTCGCTAGAAGTCCCCCGGTTGGGGGCCCTCAGGCGGAAAGCTCAGCCAAGACGTGCTCGTAGAGCGCGAGGAGCCGCGACGCCCAGAGGCTAAGGTCGTGGCCAGCCTCGACCCATGCCCGAGCGGCTCGCCTCTCCTCGTCTGAGATCGGCGCCCGGAGCGTCTCGGCGATGGCCTGGGCAAGCTCTTGGGCGTCCCTGGCAACGACGCGACACCCGGGACGGCCCTCGAGATCCGACAGCCCGGGAGCCCGCGTAGCGATCACCGGCATCCCCATGGCCAGCGCCTCCAACACGGCGAATGGCGCGCCCTCGCCTCTACTCGGCACCACCAACACGTCGCAGGCCGCATAGAGGGACCGAGCGTCCTCGACGGGAGCCAGAACTCTCACGTTGGCTTCCAAACCGGCATCGCGAGCAGCCCGTCTCCCCTCTGCGGCAGCTCCCACCGTCAGCACGAGCGGGGACAGAGACTCACGACTGAGATGGCGAAGGGCGGAGAGCAAGAGATCGCCTCCCTTCTGGCGCCAGTCCCAGGCGAGGTGGAGGAGGACTTGGGCCGACAGGGGGAGGCCGAGTCGCCTTCGGGCACGCTCGCGCTCGAGGGCGCTCACGGGGGAGAACCGCTCCACGTCGATGGCATTGGAGAATGTCAGCACCCGGCTTCCTCCTCCCCGACGTCGGACAGTAGCCTCGAGGTGAGGACCCACGCACAGGATCCTGGCCGCGCCCCGACCAGCAAGCCTGTACTTGAGGATGTTGCGAGCGACGATGGCGGGGTGCGATCGGGCGCTCGTGTGGACGTGCCAGATGACCGCCGCGGCCGAGTGGCGGCGAGCGGCCTGAACCGCGGGGAGGTCGAAGGAGGTGAAGTGGGTGTGAACGATGGTGGGCTGAGACGAGCAGAGGAGAAGACGCGCGATCTCTGCTTTCGTGTTGGAGCGACGCTCGATAGAGAGAAACCGCACAGGCAGCCCCACGCCGGTGAGCTCGTGAAGCCAGCTCCTCGTAGCTACAGCATCAGGGAAGACAGCCTCGACCTGCCACCCCCGCTTTCTGGCCTCGAGGAGGGCTGCTCGCAGCATGGGGATGAACGATCCTGCATACTGGCCCCCGTAGGCCGCAGCTTGGATGAGACGGGGCACCGCTCAGGAGGCTCGATCCTCGAAGACGCCCATATCCTCCAAGAAGGAGCGAAGCTCGGGGGGAGGGCACGAGTACCACCGCCGAGAATCGAGAGCCGCTTCTCGCGCGAGCGCGAGTCCTCGCTCCAGGCGCGCCCGCAGCGAGGGACCTCCGGCTAGGCTCTGGGCGCGAAGCGCCGCTGCCCGTGCCTGCCGAAGCGCAGCCGCCCTGAGCGGGGGAGCGAGCTCGTACTCCTCCGCCACGATCTCGTAGACCTTTCTCAGGTTGGCATTGACGAGTGCTCGTTGGCTCGTGATCGACCCAGGCGTCTCGCGATAGACGCCGAGGCGCTTATCGATGCGTATCGCCCTGTATCCCCGAGCCGCAATCCGTAGCCAAAGCTCGTAGTCCATCGCTGCCCGTGGCCGCTCGTCAAAGCCACCTACCTCGACCAGGACCGCCTTGGGCACCATGGCCATGTAGTGGACGACGTTGTAGTCGATGAGGAGCGCAAGCCAGCCGAGCGCGTCGTCGGGCGGGCCTGGGTACTCGGCCAACGTCGAGGTCTTGCGAATGCGGCCGGTTCGCCCGCTCAACACCCAAGCGTCCGGATACGCCATGCCCACGCCGGGGTGAGCGAGGAGCGCCTGCTCCATCTCGTCGAGGTAGCGAGGCAAGTAAAGGTCGTCGCTGTCGAGAAAGCACACGTAGCGACCTCGGGCCCAATAGAGCGCGGCGTTGCGCGCCGCCGCCGGCCCCCGTCCCGGGGTAGAGAGGAGGCGCACCCGCGGGTCGACCATCGTCTGCTCGACGACCGCCCGTGTCCCATCGGTCGATCCGTCGTCAACGACCAGCAGCTCGAAATCAGCCCTCGTCTGGGCGAGTACCGAGCGAATAGCTGGGCCGACGGTTCGCTCGGCGTTGTAGGCAGGCATCACCACCGAGAAGGTAGGAGTCGGGCTCGACGGTGGAAGCTCGCGGCCAGGCCTCGACGCTAGACTCTCCACGTCTTGTCGTCCGCCATGCCGACCGCGAGCCTACCACCGGCACCAGGCGGAGATGGTCGCTTGCCAACGCCCCGACGGTTGCGGGTACTGACGCTCGTCAGCCGCCCTGAGGCCGACGGAGGCGGGGCCGAGCGCCTGGCAGCAATGATCGCTGCTCGTCTGGATCGGAAGCGATTCGAGTCCACGGTGTGCGCCACCCGACCAGTGTACGAGCCCCATCCGGACTTGGCGGCGTCAGGCACCAGGCTGCTCGTGCTGGAGCGCAGGAGGAAGGGAGATCTCGCCGCCTGGCGCCCCTTGCTCTCGCTGCTCAGGAACGAGCGCATCGACGTCCTGCACGCTCACATGTTCGGGGCGAACGTGTGGGGTACGACCTTCGGCCGACTCGCTCGCGTCCCTGTCGTCATCGCTCACGAGCATATGTGGTCGTTCCAGGGCGAGCCTTTGCGCCGACTTATGGATAGACACCACATCGGCCGCCTCGCCACCGTGGTCTTGGCCGTGAGCCGCGACTGCCGCCGCAAGATGATCGAGATCGAGGGACTGGACCGCGATAAGGTGCTCTACCTCCCCAACGGCATTCCGCCGCTTCGGCCAACCTCCGCCGGTCGCCGCGTGCGAGCGGAGCTGGGGATCTCGGAGGACGACCCCGTGATCGGCTCCATCGCCGTCCTCCGGCGAGAGAAGGCGATCGACCTCCTACTCGTCGCCAGCGAGGAGCTGCGCCGGCGCTTCCCCCGGCTGCGGGTACTCGTGGCCGGAGATGGTCCTGAGCGACCCTCGCTCGAGCGACTGGCCCGAGACCTCGGGCTGGAGAAGGTCGTGACTTTTCTCGGTTACAGAGACGACGTGGCCGAGGTCTTGGCCGCGCTGGACGTGGTCGTCTCTACCTCCTCGTTCGAAGGGAGCCCGTTGGCGCTGCTCGAGGCCATGGCGGCGGCGCGGCCGATCGTGGCTACCGCCGTCGGAGGCGTGCCCGACCTGATCGAGCATGGCGTCCACGGCCTGCTCGTCTCCCCTGGAGATAGCCACGAAGTCAGCGAGGCGGTCGCCTCCCTCCTCGAGCAGCCGGAGTGGGGCAGGCGCATGGGCGAGGCAGCTCGGGAGCGTCAATGCCGGGAGTTCGACATCGATGTCATGGTACGGCGCCTCGAGGACTTGTACGTCGACCTCTTTCTGGCGACCTCTCGCGGGCGAGACGAGCTCTCTCGGGCGGCGCCAGGGTCTTTCCCCTGACACGCGCGCCTACATCCTCCAGTCCGCTTACCTCAGGGTGACGAGCCCTCGTCGGGTGAGAAGACGGGCCGGAGATCGCCCCTCGCTGGACGTGGGCCAGCTCCCGGTGGTAGCGACCTCAGCGTGGGAAGCAAGCTCCCGAGCTAGGTCGCCAGCTCCTACCCAGCGAATGCCTGACAGGAAGGGAAGGCGGTCGAGATCTCGGCTGACAAGGAGCCGCAGGATCGCGGAGATATCCCGCAGAGGATGGAGCGTGGATAGCCGGTGGTCGAGCAGACCCCCATGCAAGACCACCGTAGGAGGAAGCCCGACCGCGGCTAGCGAGGTCAGGGCCCGGTAGTCGAGACCCACGATTCCTCGCAGGCTGTGGCCCAGCGTCTCGTACAGCTCGCCCCCATCGAGGAGGGAGCCTGGTCGAGGCGGTCGCCAGATCGGCAGACCGCGCTCGCGGGCGGCCTGGAGCGTCCCGGCGCTGTAGGCCCAAGCCGGCGCCACGAAGCTGGCTGGCTCTCCTAGCGACCGTCGCATCCAGTCCAGGGCTCGGTCCAGCCGTCGACCGGCCTCGGCGGCCGACAGACGAGCGAACTCGCGGGGGTCGACGACGCCCCGTGCCAGCGCCTCGGCGTCCAGGTGGAGGGTTCCATGGCAGGCAGGCTCGAGCACAGACGCCGCCACTCCTGCGCGAAGCACCGCCAGAGAGCGCGGCCACGCCTCCTCCAGAGGCACCTCCTGCCCGTCGACGAGGGCCGAGGAGGCTACGGCGACGACGAGCCTCGCCTGGCCACGGCGATAGCGAGGGACGAGCCGGGCCAGGCGACGGGCCATGGCTCGGTCGGACTGGGCCCGGCCCTCGAGCTGGTGCTGAGCGGTGCCCGGAACATCGTCCCAGCGCAGGCAGCCCACGGCAGGAAGGAGCGCGAGCGGGCGATCGAGCGTCTCCACGAAGAAGCGGGCCAAGAGAGGCACGACCCAAAACTCCGACACTCGGCCCCAGCCACCCGGATCCGCCCCCAGGAAGAGGAGTCCTCGGCGGACGACCGCGTGCGCTCCCAGGCTGGAGCGCACGACCGGATCGCCCTCCTGAAAGACGCAGAACGGCCCGGAGACGGTCGCCTCTGAGAAGGAGGCACGCCCTCGCACTCTGGCGAGCTTGGGTAGGCCGGGATCCTCCGCGTCGGGTCCTCCGCACAAGACCACTGCCCCTGCGATGCGGCCTCCGCGGAGAAGCTTCTCCAGCGTGGCTGCCTCCTCCCCGGTGGCGAGGCCGACCGCTCCCGGTCGTGCCTCGTCAAGGACAGGTCCTAGCCGCCAGAGCCAGGCCAGGGCCTCAGCCAGAGGGCGCGCTGGCGATCGAGGCGGGCTCCACAGCGCCCCGCCTCCCCCCGGCAAGCGTCGGCGAGACCGGGCAGGCAGGGGAGTCAGGCTAGAATCGCCTCCACTCGGCGTCGCGCTCCCGCTCCAGGCGCATGGTGCCGATGGACGGCGAAAGCGACGCGTCGACGAGAGGAGATGAGTGGCAAAGAGCGTTCTTGTCACTGGCCATCGAGGGTACCTCGGGCCTTCGGTGGTGGTAGCTCTCCAACAAGCTGGTTACGGGGTCGTAGGGTGGGACACTTGTCTTTTTGAGGGATGCTGCTTCGGCCCTCCACCCCAACACGTGGAAGAGGCTCGGTGCGACATCAGAGAGGTGGGCGGAGAGCACCTTGTGGGCTTCGATGCGGTGGTGCACTTGGCAGCCGTATCGAACGATCCGCTGGGAGAGCTCGACCCGGAGACGACGTTCAACATCAACCACCGGGCTACCGTGCGCCTGGCGGAGCTCGCTCGCTCCGCGGGTGTCGAGCGCTTCCTCTTTTCCTCCTCGTGCAGCATGTACGGGAAAGCTGGAGAGGCCGCTCTCGACGAGACCCAAGACTTCAATCCCTTGACGGCGTATAGCGCTTCCAAGGTCTTGGCCGAGAGAGACTTGGCAGCCATGGCTGACGAGTCGTTCGCCCCTATCTTCCTCCGCAACGCCACCGCCTACGGCGTCTCTCCCTTCCTCCGCCTGGATCTGGTCGTGAACAACTTGGCTGGTGCTGCGTTCGCGACCGGGGAAGTGCTGATCAAGAGCGACGGGACGCCATGGCGACCGCTTGTCCACGTCGACGACATCGCCCAAGCGTTCGTGGCCGCCCTCCAGGCCCCGCTCGACCTCGTGCGGGGAGAGGCGTTCAACGTGGGGAGTAGCAGCGAGAACTACACTATCTCCGAGATCGCCTCCATTGTCGAGGACGTCATCCCTGGAAGCGTGGTGGCCTATGCCCCAGGCGGAGGGCCGGACGCGCGCAGCTATCGGGTCGACTGCTCGAAGGCAGCCCGCGTTCTCGGCTTCGAGCCACGCTTCAATCTCCGCCTGGGAGTCGAGCAGCTCTACCAGGCTTTTCGGACCTACGGGCTCTCCCGCGAGGATGTGGAAGGACCGCGGTACGTGCGTATCGAGCGCATCAAGGAGCTGCAGGCGCGAGGACTCCTCGACCATGAGCTCTTCTGGCGCTGATCGCGGTTTCCCTCCGGCATCGACGGCGTGTCCGGGCTGCGGCTGGGGCGACCCTACGGTCTTCTACGAGCAACGAGAGGTGCCGGCCAATAGCTGTCTGCTTCTCGACAGCCAAGAGGAGGCGATGGCCTTCCCCCGGGGCACGGTGCGCCTTGCCGCCTGCCCGCGCTGCGGGCTTGTGGCCAACGTCGCCTACGACCCCAGCCTTGCCCGCTACACCGACCGCTACGAGGACTCCCAGTTCTTCTCGGCCCGGTTTCGCGATTTCGCCCAGAACCTGGCAGCCGAGCTCGTCGAGCGCTACCACCTTCGCTCGGGGAGGGTGCTCGAGGTGGGCTGCGGGACAGGGGAGTTTCTGGTGCTCGTTTGCGATCTGGGAAGCTGCAGCGGGCTCGGGGTCGACCCCAGCGACCGAGCTCGCCGACCCCTAGGGACCAAGGCCGCGGTCGCCTTCGTGGCTGAGCCGCTGGCAGAAGGACACTGTCGACCGGCGCCCAGCCTCGTCGTCTGTCGACATACCCTCGAGCACGTGCCGCGACCGTCGGAGCTCCTCTCCACCCTCGCCAACGGCCTGGGCGGGAGCTCGACTCCTCTGGTGATCGAGGTTCCCGAATGCTTGCGCATCCTCCGCGAGGGCGCGTTCTGGGACGTCTACTACGAGCACGTCTCCTACTTCACGCCTGGAACGCTTGCCCGCTACCTGCGGCGAGCCGGCCTGGCTGTCGAGGAGCTCCGCCTCGACTTCGACGATCAATACCTCCTTGCCTTCGCCCGAGCTAGCCGAGAAGACCTTCCATCCCCGCTTGAGCACGAGGAAGACCCTGCCACGGTGGCCCTCGAGGCCAGCCGCTTCGCGACCACGGTCTCCTCCCGCATAGAGGAATGGCGCCAGATGGTCGGCCCTGCGGCCGGGGAGGGGGGGCGCGTAGCGATATGGGGATCTGGCTCGAAGGCGACCGCGTTCTTGACCGCGCTCGCCAACGAGGCGTCCGTAGACCTGGTAGTCGACGTCAACCCCCGCAAGCAGGGTCGCTTCGTGGCAGGCACGGGTCAGAGGATCGTGGCGCCCGAGCGGCTGGCGACGTGCCGACCCGACCTGGTCATCGTCATGAACCCTGCGTACGAGAGCGAGATTCGAGCTGAGCTCGCCAGACTCGGGATCTCTCCTCGCGTCGTAAGCCTACGATGAGGCCCTCGGCAGGCGCTCCTCCCGTCAGCGTGGGGCTCCCCGTCTTCGACGGCGAGCGCTACCTCGCCTTGGCTCTCGACTCGCTCCTCTCCCAGACGTTTACCGACTTCGAGCTCATCATCTCTGACAACGGCTCCCGCGACGGCACCGAGGAGATTTGCCGAGCGTACGCCCGCCACGACGAGCGGGTTCGCTACCACCGCTGTGTCGATAACCAGGGCGCCGCCTGGAACTTCAACCGTGTCTTCCACCTCTCTCGCGGCAGGTACTTTCGCTGGGCTGCCTACGACGACCTGTGCGCCCCTACGCACCTCGAGCGGTTGGTAGAGGCGCTCGAGGAGCGTCCGCCCTCGGTCGTGCTGTGCTACACGGCGTGCCGCCTCATCGACGAGACGGGCGCCGTGGTCGAGGACTACGAGGATCGGCTCGATCTCCGCGACCGAAGGCCTGGTCTCCGCTTGGTCAGGCTCATCCAGAACTTGCGCTACGCGAACCCAGCCTACGGCCTCATTCGACGGGACGCCCTCTCGCGAACACGGCTCCTCGGCAGCTACCCGAGCGCGGACCTCGTCTTGCTGGGCGAGCTTGCCCTCCTGGGAGAGTTTTACGAGATCCCTGAGCGCCTGTTCTTCCGGCGCGTCCATCCCCAGATGTCTACCCGCGCGCACGCTACGGCCCGCGAGGTCCTGGCTTGGTTCGACCCCTCCCAGGGAAGAGGTCGTCCTACCGTGGCCTGGCGCCTTCTCCTCGAGTACAGCCGAGCGGCGTGGCGAGCGCCCATCCCCTGGCCCGAGCGGGTGGAGGCGCTCGGGCGCCTCCTTCCCGTCCAGCTCCGGGCTAGCCACCGCCAGCTCCTGCGCGAGGCGATCACGATCGTCAGCGCGCCCCTCGGCTACGCCCTGGCACGGCTCAGCGCGCGGGCGACGAGGTAGCCGAGCGTGGGCATGGGGTCGTCGAGCCTGAGCACGGCCAGTCGCTTGCGATGGCACAGGCTCGCTGACCACTCGCTCACGGACGGCCCTCCCTGTCGGCGAAGCTCGAGGAAGGCCCGTGTGTCGTCGAGAGCGTGCCACAGGCGTACCCCGACGCGGTAGCGAGCAGGAAGGGCGAGAGGCCGTCCGATGGCGTGGCAGTAGACGAGCCGAGCCACGTCGATTCCGGCCAGACGAACGAGCTCGGCTCCCGCCCCCAGGCGATGGTTGCACTCGATCAGCCTCGGTACCCCGTCCCGCGCGTCGCGCTTCAGCTCCACCTGAGCAAGGCCTCGGGCGCCGACCCCCTCGACGAAGCGGCGCCCCAGACGGACGATCTCCGCGTCCTCGACGGTCATTCGGTAGGAGGCGACCCCGAATCCAGGTGGGTACTGGCGTAGCTGGCGCTCGACCAGGTCGAACAGGGCCCGTCCCTGCTCGTCGATGTACGTCCAGTAGAAGTAGAGGCTGTCGTCGGGGCCGGGGACGATCTCGCCCAGGCTCATCTCCATCCCGATCCGGTCCATGAGCTCGGCAGCGGCGGCGAGGCTGGCTCGGTCGGAGATGACAAAAGCCTTGACCCTGAGCCCGCTCGCGCGCTGGAACAGGTGCCCGTGCACCGGCTTGAGGAGCGAGGGGAGCCCGAGCGCCCGAGCCTCGGCCAAAAGCTCTTGCCGATCCCGCACGCGCCTCGACCGAGGAGCGGGAACTCCCACCTCGCGAGCTCGCTCCAGGGTGCGATCCTTGTCGAGCATCTCCAGCATCACTGCGTCATCGCCAGGTCCCAGGCAAAGACCTGCTGCGGCCAGTCTTGCCCGATTCCTGGCCACGATCTCCAGCCCGTCGTCGTCGCATGGAATCACGACCGCCCCTCTGGGGGCCGACTCCAGGAGCCAGTCGAGCCAGGCGTGGTACACGGAGGCCGGGGCTCCGGCCACGGTGAACGACGAGCAAAAGCGGGAGAAAGAGACCTGGGTGCGACGGTCGGCTACGGCGTGCACCTGGACGCCCATTCGCCCTAGGCTACGAGCGACGCTGACCGCGTTTGCCGACCCTCCTAGAAGCGCGACCGGAGGAAGCTCCACCGTCTCAGGCCCAAAGTACCTTCCTGGCGTAGAAGGCCTCGGCGTACTTGGTCGGCGACCGACACTCAGCCCCCCGCAGCGCCATGAGGCCCAGCAGCACGTCCGCGCTCAGCCAATGCTTGCTCCTCTGGCTGGCGAAGGAGCTCAGCACCGTCTCGATCTTGAACGCGCACTCCCCTTTGCTGAGAGGGACGAACATGTTCGGTGATCCTAGATCTCCGTCGAACTTCGGGATCTCGTACTCGAGAATGAGATGGTCGCGAAAGGTGTTCCACGTGAGCTCGCATACGAAACGGTGATCCTGGTGGAGATCGTGGCGAGCGTGCGTGAATACGATGTCGGGTTCTACTTCCCGTCGTAGCTCCTCGAAGAACCGCTTTATCCTTGCGCCGTGATAGGGGAAAAAGGCATCCTCGAAATCGAGGGCCCGGACATCCCGTACGCGTACGCCCTCGAGAAATCTATCTGCGCTAGCCCGGGCCTCCTGGACGCGTACGCCGTGAGCTGCCAGAACGACCCAGGCAACGCTGAGCTCGGTCTCGATCTCCGCCAACCGACGGATCGTTCCTCCGCATCCGATCTCGACGTCGTCGGCATGAGCGCCAATGGCCAGTAGGCGAAGTGGGGTACCGCGGTCGCGTGCCAGGGCAACACCGAGCATGGCTAAGTAGGCCGGGGGCTCCCCGTCTTCCGCTCTTCCCGCTGTGTTTGCCTCTCCCACACCCGCCAAGGAGCGAAGCCGCTCTCGATCATGATGTCGAGATTCGTCTTATCTTTGAGGGTATCCATCGGCGCCCAGAACCCTTCGTGGAAGAAGGCAAGTAGTCGTCCTTCCGAGCTCAAGCGAGCGAAGGGAGCGCCCACGAGATCGTCTCCGTCTTCGATGTAATCGAAAATCGACTCGCGAAAGATGAAATACCCTCCGTTCATCCACAGGTCAGCTTTCGTGACGTCTTCCACTGATCGCACCGTGCCATCGCGAGCGGCCTGCACGACATGGAAGGTGTACGTCGGCCGCACGCAGAGCAGGGAGGCAACTGCATCACTGGCGAGAAACCGCTCCACCATACGGTCGAGATCGGCGTCGGTGAGCGTGTCTCCGTAGTTGGCCAAGAACACCTGCTCTCCCGCCAGATGCGGTCGTACAGCCCGCAGTCGCTGGCCGACGACGGCGCGTAATCCTGTATCGGCGAACGTGATCGTCCAATCTGAGATATCGCTGGCGAGAAGCTCCACCTCTCCCGCTCCCGGCTTGAGCACGAAGTCGTTGGACGCGGTCTCGTCGTACTCAAGAAAGTAGCGCTTGATCGCATCCGCCTTATGGCCCAAACACAATACAAAGTCCTTATGTCCAAAATGGGAATAGTATTTCATCACATGCCATAAGATGGGCCTATTTCCTAGCGTAACCATTGGCTTCGGTATCCGCTCGCCAGCCTCGCGCATCCGTAATCCGAGCCCGCCACAGAAGAGCACTACCTTCATTCGATGACCTCCAAGCGAGGAATAGCCACGACGAACCGTGCTCCCCACTCCCTAGCTAAAGACAATTGATCCACTATCTCTTTCTTGATGTTCCAGGGGAGAATCAGAATAAAGTCCGGCTTCGCTGAGAAAATCTTGTCAGGGTGATATATTGGAATATGAGTTCCCGGAAGAAATCTTCCCTGCTTGTACGGATTGCGATCGACGGTGAACTCGAGAAGATCGGATCGTATCCCGCAGTAGTTGAGAAGCGTATTCCCTTTTCCCGGCGCTCCGTAGCCTACGACCACCCGGCCCTGGCGGCGAGCCGAGATGAGGAAGGAAAGGAGGTCTCGCTTGACCTCGACCACCGCCTGAGAGAAGCCCGTGTACCCCTCGAGCGTGCCCAATCGTCGCTCCGCCTCAGCTCGGGCGACCGTGCCCACTGCCGGCTCCTCTGGACGCCCGTCCTCCTCGTGACAGACGTACAGGCGCAGCGATCCGCCGTGAGTAGGTAGCTCCTCCACGTCGAACACCCGCAGGCCGTGTGCTGAAAGGAGCGCTCGAGCGGTGTGCAGCGAGAAGTACGAGAAGTGCTCGTGGTAGATCGTGTCGAGCTGGCGCCCGGCGATCAGTCGCAAAAGATGGTGGAACTCGAGGGTGAGCACGCCGCCGGGAGCGAGGATCGTCTCCAAGCCCGAGGCGAACTCGTGGAGATCGGGAACCTGAGAGAGCACGTTGTTCGCGATGAGAAGATCGGCCCGAGTGCCTTCGCTGGCCAGGCGCCGGGCGAGGTCGGCTCCGAAGAAGGAGACGAGCGTCTCCACCCCTCGCTTCCGTGCTTCCGCCGCGACGTTGGCTGCCGGCTCGATGCCGAGGGCAGGTATTTCCTGCGCCACCATGTGCTGGAGGAGGTAGCCGTCGTTACTAGCGATCTCTACGACCATACTCTGACGGCCAAGCTGAAAGCGCTCGATGACCGTTTGGCAGTACCGGCGAGCGTGCTCCACCCATGTATCCGAGTAGGCGGAGAAGTACGCGTACTCGCTGAAGATCTCCTCAGGCGGTACGTACTCAGGAAGCTGAACGAGGAAGCAGCGCTCGCAGACGCGCACGTGCAACGGGTAGAAGGGCTCCATGCGATCGAGCTCCTCGGCCGCCAGATACGTCTCGCACAAGGGAGACATTCCCAGATCGACGAACGTGCGCGCGAGCGGATCGCCGCAGAGACGGCAGGTCAGAAGGCCTGGCCGAAGAGTGGCATCCACGATCTAGGCATGCTAGCTGGGCCGCAAGCGCCACTTTGGCACCGTTCCCAGCTGGGCGAGCGACAGCCCGCGCTAAGGTCAGCCAGGGTGGTTGACGAAGCCGTAGGCGAGGCGACATGTGGGCATGACCAACGACCAGCGAGAAGCCGACGCCCGCGACTCAGGGCCTCTTGGTCGAATCGTCGTACGAGGCGTGGCCTTGAACGCGGCGGGCTTCGCCCTCACTCAGGCGATTACTCTCGCCTCCGGGATCGTGCTCGCCCATTTGGCCTCCCCTCAGGACTTCGGGCTCTACGCTTCCGCCACTATCTTGCTCGGCTATACGGGCATGCTGGTCGACTCGGGGATGGCCGCAGCGCTCATTCAACGGCGGGATCGAGTCGACGAGGCTGCCAGCACTGCCTTGGCCGCGAATGTCGCCAGCGGGCTTCTGGTATCGGCCGCCCTCGCCGCGAGCGCGCCTCTCCTCGGCCTCTACTTTCAGAGCCGAACGGTCGAGCTGGTGGCGTCGGTCATGGCCGGGGTGGTCCTTCTCGACGCGCTCGTGCTCGTGCCCGACGCGTTGCTCCAGCGGCGGTTCTCGTTCTATAGACGCCTGGTTCTCTCTCCCTCCTACGCCCTCGCCTACGGCGTGGCCGCCGGCATCGCCTGCGGGCTCGGGCTTGGGATATGGGGCCTCGTCATCGGAAGGTACGCCGGTCTCGCCCTCGAGGTGATCCTCATCTGGGCGCTCGTCGACTGGAGGCCCCGCCGCGAGCACGTCTCGCTCGCGATGTGGCGAAGCCTCGTTCGTTTCGGACGCCACATATTTGCTCAATCGTTCTTGACTCAGCTCCGCTATACAGTGCGCACCGCCCTGCTGGGACGACTCGTCAACATTGACGCCGTGGGGCAGTACCGCATGGCTGACATGATCTCTAACCTCCCTCGCGAGGCCTGGCTCGCAAGCTCTGCCTACGTGCTCTTCCCCGCTTTCGCTCGAATCTCCCACGATCGCTCACGCCTCGAGGCAGCGCTGCTCCGCACGATGCGATGGATGGCCATCGTCACGCTCCCCGCCAGCGCTCTGCTCGTCCCTCTGGGGCCAGCGGCCGCCGTCCTGCTTCTGGGCGAGCGCTGGCTCCCGGCTGGCTACGCGATTATGGCCCTGGCTGCGATCCCCCTCTCGGGTGGCGTCAACTCCGTGCTCTCGGAAGCGGTCAAGGGTGCTGGTCGCCCCGAGATCTTGAGTCGGACCGCAATGTTCATGGCCGTCACCACGCCTATCCTGCTCGTGGCGTTCGTTCCCCTAGGTCTCGTCGGCATCGCCGCGGCGGGGTCGATCGCGAGCCTGCTAGGGACCGCCTTCCTCGCCCGTCTCGTCGTCAGAGCGCTCGACGTTCCCCTTCCGGCGATCCTGGCGACCCTCCGCCCTGCCGCTCTCGCTACCTGCGCGCTTCTCGCGGCGCTCTTCCCGCTCCAGTGGCTGGTGGTGCGGGCAGAGACTCACGACACTCTCGTCGGGCTAGCCCTCATGGCTGGAGAGGTAGCGTTGGGCCTCGTCGTCTACCTCGCTACCCTGCGAGCGCTCGATCCCCAAGCGGTGTCGACCATGACGGGCGCAGCTCGCCTTGGCTGGACAAGGCTCGCCACCGAGCTGGGGCGCTCGACATCGGGGTGGCAATGAGAGCGCCTGCTGCTCGCGGGGCCGGCTCCCAAGCCATCGCTGGTGTCATGAGAAGACGCTCGCGTCCTCCGCGCGCGCCCACCGTCGGCATATGGGGTCACTACCACGGGCGGAACTTGGGCGACGAGCTCGTGGTCGCGACCATCGTCGATGCCCTTCGTCGCCGTCTCCCTGAGGCCCGGGCCATCGGAATCTCCATGGCACCGGAAGACACCTGCCAGCGCCATGGAATCGCGGCTTTTCCCATCGATCCCGGCATGCCTGGGGTGCGTCCCCGCTCTCCTGCCGCAGAGGCTGGGGCGGATGTGCCCCGCGCTACCGCGCTTCGCCGGGTAGCCCGCCACCTTCCCGGAGCGAGGAGGGTTTTCCGCCTTCTCCGCCTTCTTGTCCGCATAGGACGAGAGCTTCCGTTTTCCCTACGAGCGCTATCGCTTCTTCGCAGACTCGATGTCGTGGTCGTCGCTGGATCGGGGCAGCTACTCGATCAATGGCGAGGGCCTTTCGGACATCCCTACACCCTCTTCCGCTGGGCGTGCCTGGCACGGATGGCAGGAGTGCCGATTCTCTACCCATCCGTGGGAGCAGGGCCTATCGACCACGCGCTCTCCCGGCTCTTCATCCGCTCGGCTCTAGCCCCCTCGCCATACGTCTCGGTGCGCGATCGCAGCTCGGCGGAGGCGCTGCGCGCGGCTGGCGTCCGGCGACGGCTTCCGTCCTGTCCCGACATGGGATACGCCTACCGCCGGGATGGCGAGGCTAAGCCCAATCCTTGCTTGCCCCCCGGACGCGGCTCGGTGGGCCTTAACGCGATCGCTCACCGCGACCCGCGGTACTGGCCCAGGGGATCCGGGGCGGACTTCACCGCCTACCTGGCGAAGATGACGGAGTTCGCGGAGTGGCTCCTGGAGCGAGGCTGCACGGTAACGCTCTTCTCGTCCCAGGTCAGCGCCGATGCCGTCGTGGCCGACGATCTTCGCGCTGCTCTCGCACATCGCGGAATGGACCGTCATCCATGTCTCCGCACCGCGTTTACCGATATCGAGACAGTCGCCGATCTCGTCCAGGTGGTCAAAGACTTCGACGTGGTCGTGGCCGGCCGCTACCACTCGGTGCTTTTGCCGATCCTCCTCGGCATCCCGACCTTGGGCCTTGCCTACCACCCAAAGACGAAGGATTTGCTCCACGACCTGGACCTGGACGACCGGTGCCTCGATATCGACACGTTCACGCCGGCCGAGCTTGAGCGTCGCTTCCTCGCCCTGGCCGACGAATCCGCAGATCGCGGGAAAGCGATCGCTGACCGCGTAGCCGCTCGTCGCTCCCAGGTTGAAGTCCAATTTGATTCACTCTTCGGCGTCAACATCGACGGGCAGCAATGAGACTCTGCCCGAACATGCCACCGGCGTGGAGATAGCTCTCGATTTGGAATCCAGCTTCCTCCAAGAGAGAGCGAAAGAAGAAGGCCTCGTAGCGGATACAATTTCGGGGGCCGCTCCACAGCCCTCCCAAGTAATCAGGGGGATTGATCGTCATAGGAGGCACGTTCCTCCAGAAAGGCAGTGAGGTACACCCCGCCTCTCTCGCTCAGCAGACGACGAAACTCCCGGAAGTACACCGTAAGCTCCTCTGCCACGAGATGAGGGGCGACTCCTGACATGTAGATGAGGTCAAAGGCTGCGTCTGGGAAAGGGAAGCGGAATCCCTCCCCGATCGCTGCGCCGTCCGGGCGGTACCGCTCGTTGGCGACGTCTAGAGCCAAGAACTCGAACGAGGGGTCCCGACCGGAGAGATGACGCCTTCCCCACTCGATCGCCCTGTCATCGACGTCGACGCCGCAGTAGCGACGGATCGAGCCGACGTTGCGGAGAATTCCGATAGCAAGGCGGCCGGCCCCGCAGCCGACGTCGAGAAGCCTGGTCTGCTCGCTAAGCCCGAGCCACTCCGCAAGAAGCGCCACGTCCCGATCGGCATAGCCAACGAAGAAGCCGTTGTCGCGATAGAGGAACCCGCCCGCTCGAAGGTCGAAAGGTGGCAAAGGCGTACCCTCGTACCAGACGACCGACCGGTCGAGCCTCGCTCGCAGCGCTCGAAGCGCCCGTCTTACCTCGGAAGAGACAGGATCCCAGGGGCGGTGACGACGAAGCCCGCGCCGAGGCACGGGACGAAGGATGCCAAGAGAGCGCTACTCGCGGCCGCGCAGCATGGGAAAGAGGATCACGTCCCGGATCGTGTCGCGGCCGGTCAGGACCATGGCCAAGCGGTCGATGCCCAGGCCGAGGCCTCCGGTAGGAGGCATGCCGTACGCGAGGGCCTCGACGAAGTCAGGATCGCCAGCCTCGGCAGTGAGGTCGCCGGCTGCCCGCTCCACCTCCTGCATGCGGAAGCGCTCGGCCTGCTCGTCGGGGTCGTTGATCTCCGTGAAGGCGTTGCCCAGCTCCATGCCGCCCACGAAGTACTCGAACCGCTCCACCATGCTCGGGTCGTCGTCCGTGGCGCGGGCGAAGGGCGAGAGCTCGACCGGGTAGTCGTAGAGGATAGTAGGCTCGATCAAGGTAGGCTCCACCGCGTGGGAGAGGGCGTGGTCGACGAGCTGGGCCCAGGTTCGGTCGCGAGAAGTGTCTACCCCTCGCTCCTCCAGCCGACGGCGAAGCTCGTCGGCATCGCGCGTCCACAGGCCACAGTCAGCGAGAGCCTCCGTTAGCCTTAGCCGTCGCCAAGGCCGCTTGAGGTCGATCTCGTAGCCGCGGAACGTGACCCGCGTCCCCCCTAGCGTCTCCCCCGCCACCCTTTCCACCAGCTCCTCGATGCGGGCCATCGTGTCGCGGTAGTCGGCGTAGGCCTCGTACCACTCGAGCATGGTGAACTCCGGCTGGTGCTTGTAGGAGAGGCCCTCGTTCCGGAAGTCCTTGCCGATCTCGTACACCCGCTCCAGGCCGCCCACGATCAGCCGCTTGAGGTAGAGCTCGGTGGCGATGCGCAGGTAGACGTCCTGGTCGAGGGCGTGGTAGCGGGTAACGAAGGGCTGGGCGAAGGCGCCGCCGTAGCGAGGCTGGAGGATAGGCGTCTCCACCTCCAAGAAGCCAGCCTCGTCCAGGTAGCGACGGATGGCGGTGACCATCCGCGTCCTGAGCACGAAGGCCAGTCGTGTCTCCTCGTTGACGAGGAGATCGAGGTAGCGCTGGCGGTAGCGGGTCTCGGGGTCGCGCAGCCCATGGAAGACGTCGGGCAGAGGCCGTCGGATCTTGGCCAGGAGGAGAAGCTCGCGCGCCGCCAGCGACGGCTCCCCCCGACGGGTGCGGGCGGGAGGCCCCACCGCTCCCACGATGTCCCCCAAGTCGACGTCCACCCGGCCCACTCGCCCTTCCTCGCAGAGGAGCTGGATGCGCCCGCTGCGGTCGACGAGATCGAGGAAGACGAGCTTGCCGTGCTCGCGGCGGCCGAGGACGCGTCCCGCTACCCGCCGGATGGCGTTCCCCTCCTCTCCCGGGCCTAGGGCCTCGGCCTCGGCCCGGACAGCCGCGATCTCGTCCCGGTTGGGAAAGCGCTTGGGGAGGCCGGCCACGGCCGCGAGTCTACGCGGCCTTGATGTCCAGGATCTTGAACTTGAGCGAGCCCCGCGGTGCGGCTACCTCGACCACCTCGCCCTTCTTACGGCCGAGGATGGCCTTGCCCACCGGTGACTCGTTGGAGAGCTTGTTCTGGGAGGGGTTGGCCTCGGCCGAGCCGACGATTTGGTACTCGACCGTACTTCCTGCCTCGAGGTCCTTGAGCTTCACGGTCGACCCCACGGAGACGACGTCCTTGGCCACGTCCTTAGCGTCGATGACGCGGGCCGAGCGCAGCCTCTCCTCGAGCGTGGCGATCCGGTGCTCGAGCATGGCCTGCTCGTTCTTGGCGTCGTCGTACTCGGCGTTCTCGTTGATATCCCCGAACTCCCGGGCGTGGCGGATGCGTTCCGCCACCTCTCGCCGCTTGTGCGTCGACAGGTACTCGATCTCCTGCTTGAGCTTCTCGTAGCCCTCTCGGGTGAGAATGACTTCCTTCACGTTCCCTCTCTCCTACGGATAAAAAAGGCGCGGCCTCTACTCGCCGCAGCGGGGCATTGTAGCCGGTTTGCGATCGCCCCCGCAACCGCCGCCGGCAGCTAGGATTGTCCGCTCCGTGCAGGCAAAACTCGAGGATCGATGGCGCATCGGGCCGGTGGAGATCCAGGGCCGGCTGGTGCTCGCGCCCATGGCAGGAGTGAGCGTGCAGGCCTTCCGCCGCCAGGGGCGGCGGTTCGGAGCCGGGCTCGCGTGCACGGAGATGGTGAGCTGTGCCGGCCTCGCCTCCGGCAACGAGCGCAGTCTCGGCTACCTTCGGCTCGCCTCCGACGAGAGCCCCCTGGCGGTGCAGATCTTCGGCTCCGATCCAGCCCAGATGGCGCAGGCAGCCCGCCTGGCGGAACGTGCGGGGGCGAGCATCGTGGACATCAACCTCGGCTGTCCGGTGGGGAAGGTCATGAAGACTGGCGCTGGCGCCTCGCTGCTCGAGCAGCCCGATCTCGCCTGCCGAGTCGTGGCGACGGTGGCAGAGGCCGTCACAGTACCGGTCACGGTCAAGCTGCGCCGCGGCCTTCTCGACGGCTCCCGGGCTTGCCTTACGCTCGGGCCTCGGTTGGTCGAGGCGGGAGCGGCTGCGCTCGTCCTCCATCCCCGTTCTGCCCGCCAGATGTACACCGGTCGGGCCGACCACGACCTCACCGCCGAGCTCGTGGAACGGGTGGCGGTGCCTGTCATCGCTTCTGGGGACATCACCTGTCGGGCCGAGGCCGAGCGCGTCCTCGCCCGCACGAAGGCAGCCGCGGTCATGGTCGGCAGAGCTGCCCAGGGGAACCCCTGGGTTCTGAGCGAGATCGCGACCGGGGTGGCCAGGGTTCCCTGTCGGGAGGAGGTGGTGGCCGAGCTGGTCGCCTTCGTGCGAGAGACGGCTCGGGAGCTCGGCGAGCGGCGGGCGGCGGGCTTCCTGAAGAAGTTCTATGGCTGGTACCTCCGCCGACTCCGCTTTCCTAAGCCGCTCGCGCAGGAGCTGGTTCGGCTCCCGACCACGGGCCACGTCGCCCGTCGGCTACTCCAGGAGGAGCCGGCCGCGCTGGAAGCAGCGGAGCGGATCGAGGCCGAGAGCCCCGCCCAGTTGGGGACAACCCTCGCTCTCCCCGTCTCTGCCTACGGCGGAGGCTAGAGAGGGCCCAGGCGCAGGCCTGCTCGCCTGTCGGGCCGCGACCGAGGACGAGCATCGGGGAGAGCTAGGGCACGACGCTGGCGTCGGCGTTTCGCTCCCAGATCAGGCGGAGGCCCTCTAGGGTGAGGAGGGGATCGATGCGCTCGATCGTGCGCGAGCGAGGGGCGATCAGCTCGGCCAGGCCGCCGGTGGCGATGACCGGCGCCTGGTCGCCCAGCTCGCGGCGGATCTCCTCCACGATCCGATCCACCTGGCCAGCGAACCCGTAGACGAGGCCCGACTGGAGGGCGGCGGCGGTAGTCTTGCCGATCACCGCCGGCGGCTCCACGAAGTCGACCTTCACCAAGCGGGCAGCCCGCTGGAAAAGCGCCTCCATCGAGGTCTCGATGCCGGGGGCAAGCACGCCCCCCACGTACTCCCCCTCCCGGGAGACGACGTCGAAGTTGGTGGAGGTCCCGAAGTCGACCACGATGCAGGGCGCCCCGTAGCGCTCCCGAGCGGCCACGGCGTTGGCGATGCGGTCGGGACCGACCTCGCGGGGATCGTCGTAGCGGATGGGGATGCCGGTGCGGACGCCGGGGCCGACCACGAGCAGAGGTGCCCGCGCCCAGCGCTTGGCGAACACCTCGTACTCGCGCACGAGCGCGGGCACTGTCGAGGAGAGGCAGACGCCGCCCACCCGGCCCAGGTCGATGAAGCGACCGACAAGGGCGCCCAGCTCATCGCCGGTGCGATGGGCCTCGGTCGCCACCCGCCAATGCTCGACCATCCGCCCGTCCTCGAACAAGGCGAACACGGTCTGGGTGTTACCAACGTCGACTGCCAGTAGCATGTGCCGACCATTATCGACGGGGGAGGGGAAGATGGCAGACTTCGGGCTCTTCATCGGCTTCGGCCAGCCCGTGCGCGGGCGAGAGGCGAAGGCAGCGCAGGTGTTCAACGAGGCGGTCGAGCTGTGGGCGCGCTGGCAGCAGAAAGGCACCATCGAGAGCTTCGAGGCGGTCTTCCTCGAGCCCCATGGCGGGGACCTGGGCGGGTTCTTCCTCCTCTGGGGAGAGCGCGACGCCTTGGCTTTAGCTCGGGTCAGCGACGAGCTGAGCGCGCTCGCCACCCGTGCCCAGCTGATCGTGGACGGCTTCGGCATCGTGGGAGCGACTGGGGGCGAGCGCATCGGCGCTCAAATGCAACTCTTCCTGCAAAGCGCAGGCGAGCTCGCCTAGAGGTCGTCGTCGCGCTGGAGGGGCTCGCCGATCCGCTCGGCGAGCGCCTCTGGCGTCAGGGCCGGCTCGTCCCCCTCGCCGCGGAGCTCCTCCACGGTGACGTCGCCCGAGGTGTACACCTCCGCCCGGGGGATCATGCGGGTGGGACGGTTCTTGTCCCACACCCACACGTCCTCCATCTTCACGTGGAAGAAGGGGTAGCTCGGCTGGGGGACGTAGCTCAGGTCGAGCTTGTTGCAGAGGTAGGTGGCATCCTGAGTGAGGACGCAGTAGCGGAAGAGGGGAAAGACGGCGGCGTACTCCTTCTTCAGCGCGAGCTCGAGCTCCGCCTCGTACTCGTCGAGCTCGTCGAGGTGCGACATCGAAGTCAGTCTAGCGCCGCCAAGAGGTCGCGCAGCGGCCCTCGTCCGGGGACGACGAGGTCGGGGGCCAGCTCGGACAGCGGCTCCAAGACGAAGCGGCGCTCGGAAAGGCGGGGGTGGGGCACAGTCAGCCCTGGCTCGTCCACCGCGAGATCGCCGTAGAGGAGGAGATCAAGGTCGATCACGCGAGGGCCGAAGCGAGGCCCCTGGCGCCGGCGGCCCAAGGCCTGCTCGATCGCGAGCAGCCGCTCCAAGAGAGCCCGGGGAGAAAGGCAGGTGTCCAGGGCAGCTGCTCCGTTCAGGAAGGGAGGCTGGTCGAGGTAGCCCACCGGCTGTGTCTCGCGCAGGCTGGAGACGGCCGCCACCTCCACGCCCGGCTCGGCAGCCAAAAGCTCCAAAGCCCTGGCGATGCTGGCCTCTCGATCGCCCAGGTTGGCCCCTACTCCCACGTAGGCGCGAATCATGGGCGCTCGACGGTGGCGGCGGTGTACTCCGCCGCTGGCTCGAGCACGACCTCTGGCTTACGCACTCGTACCCGGACGCGCTCCAGGGGGAAGCGGGAGAAGAGCTCGTCAGCCACGTCGGCGGCCAGCGTCTCGAGGAGCCTGACCGACCGCCGCTCCGATACCTCGGTCACGCAGGCGGCTATGCCGCGGTAGTCGACGGTCTCTGAGACGCGGTCGCAGACGGGCGCCTGCAGCGGCCGCAGCCAGAGGTCGAAGAGGAAGAGCTGGCCCTCCTTTCGCTCGCGCTCCTCCACGCCGTGACGGCCGAACACGCGCAGGCCGTACACCTCGATCTCGATCACGCTCCCACCGCCTGGGCCACCCTCAGCGCCTCCACCGTCTCCTTGACGTCGTGCACCCGCAGGATGGTGGCGCCCCGCTCGTAGGCGCAGACGGCGGCGGCAAGGCTGGCAGAGAGAGGCCCGGTACGAGCCTCGGGCTCGCCGAGTAGGCGACCGAGCGTACTCTTGCGGGAGACGCCCACCAGCACGGGACGACCGAGCGCGGCGATGGCGTCCAGGCGGCGCAGAAGCTCGACGTTGTGGGCCACCGTCTTGCCAAACCCAATGCCGGGGTCGAGGCAGATCCTCTCCTCGGGCACGCCCTGGGAGACGGCGAAGGAGAGCCGCTCCTCGAGAAAGGCGGTCACCTCGGAGACGACGTCGGCGTAGCGGGGAGCGACCTGCATGGTGCGGGGCTCTCCCTGCATGTGCATGAGACAGAGGTAGGCGCCTGCCTCGGCCACCACACCGACCATGGCGGGATCGCCGCGCAGGGCGGTGACGTCGTTAACCAGCTCCGCCCCCAGGGCAAGGGCCCGCCGGGCGACGTGCGCCTTGGAGGTGTCGATGGACAGGGGTACCTCGCCCCCCACCTGCTCGAGTACGGGGAGGACGCGGTCGAGCTCCTCCTCGAGAGCGACCCCCTCCGACCCAGGTCGGGTGGACTCCCCGCCCACGTCGACGAGGGCAGCTCCCTCGGCCACCATGCGCCGGGCAGCGGCCACCGCTTCCTCGACCTGCAGGTGGCGGCCTCCGTCGAAGAACGAGTCGGGGGTGACGTTGAGGATGCCCATGACCGATGGGCGGGGAAAGCGCTCCTCGATAGCCAGCCGACGTACGGAGTGCACGCGACGGAGCCTAGCGCGAGCGGGTAAGTTCTCTCCGTGCGCATCGCGCTGTTGGGTACCGGGGTCATGGGCGCCCCCATGACTAAGCGGCTGGTCGAGCACGGTCACTCCGTCCGGGCTTGGAACCGCACCCGGGCCAAGGCAGAAGGACTGGGGGCAGAGGTGGCAGCCACCCCGGCCGAGGCCGTGGCGGAGGCCCAGGTCGTAATCACCATGCTCGCCGACGGGCCGGCCGTGCGCTCGGTGATGGAGCAGGCGCTCCCCGCCTTGGCGAGCGACGCCGTGTGGCTCCAGATGAGCACGGTGGGCGTCGCCTGGGCCGACCGCCTGGCCTCCCTCGCAGCCGAGCGCGGCATCGCCCTGGTAGATGCTCCCGTCATGGGCTCTCGGCCAGCAGCCGAGGAGGGAAGCCTCCTTCCCCTCGCCTCCGGCCCGCCCGCGGCTCGCGCGCGCTGCCAGCCTGCGCTCGAGGCTATCTCCCGCCGCATCCTCTGGCTGGGAGACGAGCCCGGCCTCGGAAGCCGGCTCAAGGTCGTCCTCAACCTCTGGATCATGACCTCGGTCGCCAACCTGGCCGAGTGTCTAGCCTTGGCGGAGGCGCTTCGGCTCGACCCGCGCCTCTTCCTGGACGGAATCTCGGGCGCTCCCTTCGACATGCAGTACGCCCACTGGAAGGGCGAGATGATGCTGAAGGAGGAGTTTCCGGCCGCCTTCGCTCTGCGCCTAGCGCAGAAGGATGTGGGGCTGGCCCTGGAGGCGGCTGGAAGGGCCGGGCTCGAGCTCGCTCTCGCCCGGGCGACGCACGATCGCTTCGGCCAGGCGATCGCTCAGGGGCACGACGACGAGGATTTCTCCGCCGTCTACCTCGCCGTCCGGAGAGCGCGCTAGGCGGCAGCCTTGCGGCCCTCCTCCTCGTAACGACTGCTCACAAGGCCAGCCGTGAAAGCCCCGGCGGGGCGTCCTACGGCTGGGTTGGCTCGGGCGGGGGCGGCGCCTGCATAGTCGCCCCGGGCAGCGGGAAGGGCTTCGGCTGAGGCGCGGGCCGCTTCTTCGGCTCCTCGGTCGGCTTGCGCGGAGCAGGCGGCGCTTCCTCCTCCTTGAACACCTCATCCTCGGGCTCCCCGGCGAGCAGCCGCTCGAACTGCTCCTTGTCGATCGTCTCCCGCTCGATGAGGATGCTGGACAGCCTGTGCAGCTCGTCCATGTGCTCGCGGAGGACGCGGAGGGCCGTCTCGTGGGCCTCCTCGATCACGCGCCGGATCTCGTCGTCGATCTCCCGGGCCATCTCCTCCGAGTAGTCGGGCTCGGCCGCCATCTCCCGGCCCAGGAAAGGCAGGTCGTGGTTTCTCCCCAGGACGCGGGGGCCGAGCTTCTCCGACATGCCGTAGCGCATGATCATCTGCTTGGCGATGTGGGTCACCTTCTCCAGGTCATTGGCCGCCCCGGTCGTCACCTCGTGGAAGACGAGCTCCTCCGCCGCCCGCCCGCCCAGGGTCATCGCCATCTGCGCCATCAGGGTGGACTTGGTCGTCAGGTAACGGTCCTCGCGGGGGAGGGAGATCGTGTAGCCCAAGGCCTGGCCGCGGCTGATGATGGAGATCTTGTGGATCTCGTCGGTCTCGTCCAGGTAGTGGCCGACCAGGGCGTGGCCCATCTCGTGGTAGGCGGTGATCTTCCGCTCCTTCTCGGAGAGGAGCCGGGTTTTCTTCTCCGGGCCAGCGATCACGCGCATGATCCCCTCCTCCAGCTCCTCCTGCTCGATCACCTTCTTTCCCTTGCGGGCGGCGAGGAGGGCGGCCTCGTTGACGAGGTTAGCCAGATCCGCCCCCGTGAACCCGGGGGTTCCCGCCGCCAGCGTGTCGAGGTCGATCTCGGGCGAGAGCGGCTTTCCCCTCGTGTGCACCTCCAGGATCTTCCGCCTCCCTACCCGGTCGGGGCGGTCGACCACGATCTGGCGGTCGAAGCGGCCGGGGCGAAGGAGGGCGGGGTCGAGGATGTCGGGGCGGTTGGTGGCGGCGATCAAGATGATGTTGTCCTTCATCTCGAACCCGTCCATCTCGACGAGGAGCTGGTTCAGCGTCTGCTCCCGCTCGTCGTGGCCTCCCCCCAGGCCGGCGCCGCGGTGCCGACCGACGGCGTCGATCTCGTCCATGAACACGATGCAGGGGGCGGCCTGCTTGGCCTGCTCGAAGAGGTCGCGCACCCGGCTTGCCCCCACCCCCACGAACATCTCCACGAAATCCGACCCGGAAATCGAAAAGAAGGGCACCCCCGCCTCACCCGCCACCGCCCGGGCAAGGAGCGTCTTCCCCGTCCCCGGAGGCCCGTACAGGAGCACCCCCTTGGGGATACGGGCGCCCAGGGCCTGGAACTTCTTGGGGTTCTCCAGAAACTCCTTGATCTCCTGCAGCTCTTCCACCGCCTCGTCGCAGCCGGCCACGTCCTTGAAGGTGACCTTGGGCGAGTCGGGCGACATGCGCTTAGCCCGGCTCTTGCCGAAGCTCATCACCTTGGATCCGCCACCCTGGACCTGGTTCATGAGGAAGATCCAGAACCCGAACAGAAGCACGAAGGGAAGGAGCGAGGTGAGGATCGACCACCAGGGCGAGCCCCCTGTCCCCTTGGAGTCGAAGGTCACCCCTCGGCGCTCGAGCAGGTTCTGGAACTGCACCTGGGACTGGTCGCTGGGGTAGTTCACCTTGACCTTGGAGCCATCCGAGAGAGTGGCGGTGATCTGCTGCTTGCCGGGGCTGAACACGACCAGCTGGATCGATCTCGGGTTGTCCCGTACCCGCTGGATAAGCTGAGAGTAGGTCACCTTGCTGGCGCTCTTTTGCTTGGGGATGAGCGTCTGGCTCGCCAGGTAGACGAGCAGCACGATGACGATGAGGGGGAAGAGCGCGCTGCGGAAGAAGCGGTTCACGCGAGTTCTATCGGCAGGGTAGCAGCCTTCCTTGCGCCCGCCGAGCCGCCGCGGCCAGCGATGTCACGTTCCCTCTGGCACGAGGTCGTCGGTGAGCACGCCCACGTAGGGCAGGTTACGGTAGCGCTCGGCGAAGTCAAGGCCGTAGCCAATGACGAACCGGTTGGGGATCTCGAAGCCGATCCAGCGCACGGGGACGTCGAGCTTCCTGCGCCCAGTCTTGGTGAGAAGCGCGCACACCTCGAGCGAGGCGGGCTCCCGCGACTCCAGGTTGCGCATGAGGTAGGACAGGGTGAGGCCCGAGTCGATGATGTCCTCCACCACGAGCACGTTCCGGCCCTCGATGTTGATGTCCAGGTCCTTGAGGATGCGCACCACCCCCGAGGAGTCGGTGGCAGCGCCGTAGCTGGAGATGGCCATGAAGTCGATCTCGCAGGGGACGGTGATGTGCCGCATGAGATCGGCCATGAAGAACACCGCCCCCTTGAGCACGCCTACCAGGAGGAGGTCACGGCCAGCGTAGAACTCGGACACCTCCTCGCCCAGCTCGGCTACCCGCGCGCCCAGGGTCTCGGCGTCGATCAAGATCTCGCCCACGCCCCGCTCGAGCTCCATCCGCTGCCGCGTCACTCTCGGCTCACCCGTACACCGGGAGTCTCCACGATTCCGGGCACGCACACAACCTCCTCCCCCCGGACGACGAGAGGCCAGCTGGCGCGCAGGCGGCGAGGGACCTTGGCGTCGACGAAGACGTCCTGGACTTTCTTGCCTCGTCCGGCCAGGCGGTCGCCCGGCCGCCAGGCGCGCACGGAAAGCCCCGGCAGGTCGGACTCGATTGTCCACGGCCCCACCCGCACCGGCCCTCGCTCCAGGGAGAGGGTGTCGTACTCGCGGACGGCGACCACGCCCTTGCCGAGATCCACCTGCTTCGTCCCCTGGCGGAACGAGAGGAGGTCGAGCAGGGCCGCCTCCACCTTCCGAGGCAGTCGAGGACGATCTTCCTCCTCGGCTAGGGCCAGCAAGTTAGCTCGCGCTCGGGGGTCGAGCTGCTCGAGCAGGGGCAGGATGTGGCGGCGCACGAGCCCCCGCTTGGTGTCGTCGTTAGTGGAGTCGCGGCGGAAGGGCATGCCCACCTCCCGGCAGTAGGCCTCGGTCTCCTCCCGCCACACAGCCAGGAGCGGGCGCACCACGCCATCCTCGCGCCGGGGCTTGATCCCGCCCGGGCGGCCGCTGGAGACGATCCGGTAGAGGACGGTCTCCACCTGGTCAGTGGCAGTGTGGCCGGTCGCTCGCAGCCGGTCGACCGCGTAGGAGTAGCGGATCTCCCGCAAGGTCGCCTCCGTCCATCCCCGTGGCACCTGGGACCGCGCGTCGACGACCGCTGCGCCGAGGACCTCGCGGCAGAAGCGGGCATCCTCCTCCGACTCCGCCCCCCGCAGGCCGTAGCTCACGTGCAGGGCAGATACGCGGTAGCCGAGGGCGCGCAGGA
The DNA here is from genome assembly GCA_040289505.1 of Thermoleophilia bacterium. GTDB lineage: Bacteria > Actinomycetota > Thermoleophilia > Gaiellales > Gaiellaceae > PALSA-612. Next base: position 50,661 of record PSLH01000002.1, read on the forward strand.
CATGCCAGAGACAGGTCGAGTCGGGGCCTGCGGAGACAAGGCAGGTGACCTCCCCCTGGGGAGGGATGAGCTGGTGCCGGCGGATGTAGGCCGCCACCCGTCTTCTCAGCGATCGGGCGTCCACGAGCCCATTGTGACAGCGGCAGCGCCCGCCGTCAGAAGACGAGGCTGCGGTAGGCGAGGACGCGCCGCATGCCGATGGCCTCGTACACGCGGATGGCAGGGACGTTGTCAGCCCGGACGAAGAGGCACACGCGAGGGACGCGGGCTAGAAGGTGGCGGCAGAGATCGCGCATCCCCCGCTTGGCGTACCCCCGCCCCCGAGCCTCGGGATCGACCCACACCTGCTGGAGCTGGACGGCGCGGGGCGTCCAGGCCGAGGCCTCGGCCTTGAACAGGATCGTTCCCCCCTCCTCCCACAGCCAGGAGCGCCCCTCCCCGATCTGGGCTCTTGTCCGCCAGCGAAAGCCGTCGGGGTCACGCTCCAGGGGGTCGATCCCGATCTCCTCGCGGTGGGCGCGTGCGCAGGCAGGCACGAGCAGGTCGAGGTCGGCCAGGGTAGCCTCCCGCAGCCGCGTGTATCCGGGCTCAGGAGGCTCGTCGAGGACGTACACAGGCTGGGCCGGCCGATCCTCGCGGGGAAGGGGAAGGAGCGGGGCTGCCTCTTGCCACAGCTCGCCGACAGCTTGCTCCTCGCCGATTACCATGCGGGGACGAGCCTCGGCGACGAGGGAGGCGAAGGCGGCGCATCCTCTCCCCGAGGGGACGACATTCGCCCCCACGTGGCAGAGCGCGACCAGCCTCCCGCGCTCCCTCGCCGCCACCAGCCGCCCCAATCCTCGCCGAGCCACGTCCTCCAAAAAGACACGCTCCACCGGCTCCTGGGCACAGAAGGCGATCGCCTCTTCTGGGTGGGGCACGATGAGCCGCGGAGAGAGCACCCCTCCATCGTGCACGACCTCCGCCTCAGAGGCTAGTGTCCCCCCGTGCCCATCCACCTCCGCGCCCAGCCAGGCGACTACGCCGAGGCCTGCCTCCTTCCCGGCGACCCTCTCCGCGCGCGGTACATCGCCGAGACCTTCCTCGGCGAGGCCCGTCAGGTGAACTCCGAGCGGAGCCTCCTCGGCTACACCGGGACGTTCGGCGGCAAGCGCGTCTCCGTCCAAGCGAGCGGCATGGGATGCCCCTCGGCGGCGATCGTCGTAGAGGAGCTGGCCATGCTGGGGGTGCGCCGCATCCTGCGGGTGGGTACGTGCGGCGGCCTCCAGCCCGATCTCGCCCTTGGCGACCTGATCGTGGCCGTGAGCGCCGTCCCCGCCGACTCGACCTCGCTCCACCTCGTCGGCGAGGAGCACGCTCCGACCGCCGACTGGGAGCTCGTGCACGGAACTGTCCACGCCGCGAAGGAGCGGGGGGTGCGCGTGCGCGTGGGCCCGGTCGCCTCCAGCGACCTCTTCTACAACCCCGACCGCGACCAGTACCGCCGCTGGTCGCGGCGAGGCATCCTGGCCGTGGAGATGGAGGCGGCCGTCCTCTTCACCCTGGGCGCCCTGCGTCAGATCAAGACGGGATGCCTCCTCCTCGTCTCCGACGTCTTGGTCGAGGGCGAGCTCGTACGCATCTCCGACGACGAGATGCGGCGAGCAGTCGACCGCATGACCGAGCTCGCCCTGCGCGTGGTCACGGGCGAGGCGCGCTGAGCCAGGTCGTCTTCCTCGTCAACCCCGCCTCGGCCGGCGGCTCGACCGGACGCCGCTGGCCCGAGCTCGCCCGACAGGCGGCAGCCCTCGGCCTGCGCGGCGACGCCCGCTTCTCCGAGGAGCCTGCCCACCTGCGAGCGCTGGCCCGAGAAGCAGCGGCAGAGGGAGCGGAGCTCCTCGTGGCCGTGGGCGGGGACGGAACGGTGAACGAGGTCGTGAACGGCCTCATGGACGGAAACGGCGCTGAGCTCGCCCTCATCCCCCGGGGGACAGGGGCTGATCTCGCTCGCACCTTCGGCATTCCCTCCCGCTTGGAGGACGCGGTGCGAGTCGTCTTAAGCGGCCGCTCCCGCCCCATCGACCTGGGCCGGGCCGAGTACCGCTCCTGGGAGGGAGCGAGCGAGCGCTCGTACTTCGTCAACATCGCCAGCGTGGGCATGAGCGGTGCCGTGGCCAAGCGGGTCAACGAAGCGAGCCCGGGCTGGGCCAAGCTCTCCTACCTGGCCTCCACCCTGGCTGTCTTCGCGCGCTGGCAGAGCTGCCAGGTGAAGGTGACCGTGGACGGGGAGGGGCGCAGCGGTCGAATGCTGGACGTGATCGTGGCCAACTGCCGCTACTTCGCCGGGGGCATGCTCATCTCTCCCCAGGCGGAGCCAGACGACGGCCTGCTCGATTGCCTGCTCATCGGCGACGTGACCAAGGCCGACCTGGTGCGCACGTTGCCCAAGATCTACCGGGGGACGCACCTTCCCCATCCCAAGGCAGAGCTCTTGCGCGGACGCGAGATCGTGGTCGAGGCCGAGGATCCGTTGCCAGTGGAGCTGGACGGCGAGCAACCGGGTACGACCCCCGCTCGACTGGAGGTCGTGCCCCGCGCTCTCCGGCTCCGGGTGCCGGCCGAGCCCGCAGCCTAGTCTGCCGGTCTCGCCGACTCCTGCTCCTCGGCCTTCGTCCTCCGCTCCAGAGCCTCCAAGCGCTTCTCGAGCGCGCTCACCCGCTTCTCCAGCGGATCGAGCGAGCGGAGGCGTACGGCCAGCTCGTCCAGGCGCTTGCGCAGCGAGGTGGCCGCCTCGGCCATGGCCTTCCCGCCAGGAAGCTCCTCCAGACGGTGGAGAACGTCCTCGCCAGCCTCGGTCAGGCGGCTGATCAAGTCCTTGTCCTTGTCGGTCCTGCGCGTGTGCTTCGTCTGCGGCATATCCCCCGCCTTTGTCGTGTGCTCGAGACCACGATAGCGCTTGGGGAGGGGAGAAGGGAAGACACTAGGCGTGGATGACAACAGGCGTCCCTGCTGGCGTGAATCTGAATAGACGTCGGAGGACGTCGTCTCGGAGTCGAATACAGCCGTGGGAGGCGGCCCGCGGGGCGCCGATGCCGGCGCTGACGCGCAGGCGGGGATGACCCCGCCGGTAGAAGGTGAGCGTGCGCCGGGAGAGGTCGACCTCGATCCTCGTCGACACCGTGTACACGGCTACGTCCCCCGCCCGAACGTAGCCAATCGTCCCGTTGGGCCACAATGGCAGCTGGACCTGGTACCAGGCTGGGCGGCAGTCTTGCCCGAGGAGCGCAGCCCGTACCCCAAGGACGGTGCGGTGGCCGTTCACGTTGCGCAGACCGAGCGTGGCCAGAGGGCGTCCGCCCGGCCTACGGAGAGCGACAGTTGGCCGGGCGACGAGAGCGGCGAAGGAGAGGCGACGGCTACCAAGTCGGCTGCGCTGGCCGGGGGCGCAGGCAGGGGCAGGATCGGGGCGGGGGAGGAGAGGGGTCGCCTCCTGCCCCGGCTTGGCAGACGCCCGCCGCTGGCCGGGCTCGGGGTCGCCGCACGCGGCCGCGACCAAGGCAAGGGCGCCCAGGAGAGCCAGGCCAGCAAGCCTCACCGGCCAATTCTCGCTCCTTCCCGGCCCGGCTTCCAGCCCCGCGTCAGGCTCCCAAAGCCTCTGCCACTCGCGCCAAGGTCTCCCCGGCGCTGGCGTCGATACGCACCCTGGCTCGCGCGTCGTAGGGCGTCGGGCCCCGGTTGACGATGGCCAAGATGCCCCCGCCCGCGAGGGTCTCCTCGGGGAGGGAGGCCACCGGGTAGACCTCGAGCGACGAGCCGACCACGAGCAGAAGCCTCGCCCGACGAGCGAGCGCGAAGGCCTCGTCGATCTCTCTCTCCGGCATCAGCTCGCCGAACATGACCACGTCCGGCTTGAGGATGCGCCCGCACCGCGGGCAGGGAGGGGCTCCGTGCTCCTCCACCAGGGGCACGACCTGGGCCAAAGGCACCCGCTCCCCGCAGCCAAGGCAGCTCGAGGTGCGGATGGAACCGTGCACCTCGATCACCCTACGCGAGCCAGCGAGCTCGTGCAGGCGGTCGACGTTCTGGGTGACGATGGCCTCGACGTAGCCCGCCCGCTCCAGCGCCGCCAGCGCCAGGTGGGCGGCGCCCGGCCGCGCGGCCTTAAGGATCTCCAGGCGCTTGGCGTAGAAATCCCAGACCTTGACTGGATCGCGTCGAAAGACGTCGATTGTGGCGTACTCCATGGGGTCGTAGCGAGCCCATATCCCGGTGGGCGAGCGGAAGTCCGGAATGCCGCTCTCGGTGCTGACCCCGGCCCCGGTGAGAACGAGCACGGGTGCATGCTCGCGGATAGCCTCAGCAAGCTCCTGAGGAGTGGACGGTTGAGTCACACGTCCATCCTAGGCGGCTCGTAGGGCGAGACCGGTCACGAGCATAGGGGTAGCCGAGCATGACCGTCGCGGAGCGAGAAGCTCGGCTGCTTGTGGCGCGGTGGAGGGAGGTCGCCCGGTGGCTCGACGACGCGGCGCTGGAGCTCGTCGCGGACGCGACCGCACGCAGCGCACCCTCATCCCTGAGACAGTGGGCGACCTGGTTGCAGGTATGTCGGCCTGGGCTAGACCCTCAGCCGCCCCTTTCGCCTCCTTGCGGAAGGGGCGGCGTGGACGCCTCCCACGGAGGAGCGAGGAGCGTTCCCTGGCAGCTCCAGTGATCGTCGGCCGAGGCCGACAGGAAGGCCGGCGCCCGACCAGGGAGCCGCACGCCGGGCGAAGTCGAGCGGCAGCTGAGGCGCCGTAGCCCGCTCGTACGAAATCGACACAAGAAGAGCAAGTAGCCCTACCTTTCCCTCCTCTGTCGTGTCGCTTGAGAGCCGATCTTGGGCACGAGGATGGGTCAGTTCTAGAGCGTCTAAACTCTACACACCATCGAGTCGCAATTTTTACCCTGACTCACAATTACTCGACTTTCGGGATTCACGCAGCGCTGGATTCCGATGGTTGAGCGGGCTGGCTGATTTGTGTGGGTGTGAGCCGGCGGCCCGCTGGGGGCGAAAATCGTGCGCGGATGAGCTCGCGGCGGAGGCTGGTGAGCATGTCGGCGGTCGCTGGCGCGCGCTTGTCGCGGTACCAGGGGGCGCGGCGGCGGTGCTCGACGTCGGCTTCAGCCTCGCCGTGGAGCGTGTACCAGGCGATCACGATCGTCTGGCAGAGAAAGCCGAAGGGGACCGTCCTGCGGACGGCGCGCTCGCTGCGGTTGCGCGCCTCGCCGACGCCGATCACCTGCTTGGCGTCCTGGAAGCAGACCCCGATCGCCCAGCGCTCGGCGTAGCGGGCGACGACGTCCTCGGCCGCAGCCTCGGTGTCGGTGGTGAGCAGGGCGACGTCGAAGCCCTCGCCACGGCCGGGCTCGCGGCAGAGCACGACGCGCACCGGCTGAGGGCCGAAGACCGAGTATCAGAGGCAGTCGAGCACGAGCGTCTCCACCTGGGCGCTCTTGCCGTAGCGGCTGACAGTGGTCGGCTGCCA
>PSLH01000101.1:0-7730 GCA_040289505.1 Thermoleophilia bacterium
TCGCCGGCGTCGAGTTCAAGGACGGCGAGCGCGTTGTCAATGAAGAGGACGGAGAGCAACCCCAGGAGGAGGTCGCCGCCTGATGCTCCTCACCGGTCAATCCACAACATTATTTGACAATAGCTCGCTGCTGCTGGGTACAGTTGTCCAGCCGGCAAAGCTCGTCTGCGAGGGGCTGGGGATCTCCCCGCTCGCGCAGCACGCGGGCGGCGTAGAGGAAGCCCGTCAGCTCGAGGAGCGGTGCGAGGTCGACGAACGGCGATCGCTCCGGGTGGCTCCCGAGGAAAGGCGTAGTCAGCTGCCCGAACCTGAGCGCGCCCGAGGGTCGAGCCGTAGCGAGCGCCGATGAAGGTGAGAAGGCTGAGGTGGCGCGGGCCGTGCGTAATGTCCACTACGAGCTCGCTGTTTGGGGCGATAGCGCTGGTGACTGTTTCCAGGACGAGGCGGATCTCCTCCTTGCCTCCTACGGCCGGGATCTCGACGTCACGGATCGAAACGCTCCCGGCAGCGCTCGCGAGGAGGGGGAGGGATTCGACCGCGGCTTCGTTCGTGCAGAGGGCCAGGACGTGCTGGAGGTCGCGCTCAAGCTAAAGGAGGGCCACCGGTGCAACCGAGCGGTCACTGTGCGGCCGTTGAGCGCGTAGACGGTGTCCTCGGACCCGCTCCCAGAACGGTGACGAGCACCCGTGTTGGACTGCCTGTCTCCATCAGGTCGTTGGCAGAAACAGTCCCATACCGAAGTGCGAGTTTCGGCCAATGGCGATGGGCCCCTGTACCGGCTCGGGGAGATCGATGTCGAAGCCGTGGGCGCCGAGCTCGGGGAAGCACCCCTTCTTGGCTAGGCGAACGATCCGGAAGGTCTCCCACGGGCCGGGCAGCCGGGAGACGCGGGCCGGGGAAGGAAGGCCACGGCGAACGAGCTCGGTCGCCACTTGCTCCTCGACGGCATCGCGAAGGCGGTCTCCGCGTCTCTTGGGGTGACGAACGGGGAGGAAGGGAGTGTGCGAGCAGAATCGACGAGCAGGGCCAGAGAAGGGGTCCTCGTCGGTCTCGACCAGCGCCACCGGAGCGCCCAGAAGCGGAGGGAGCGTGGTCGCCCTGACGATGGCGGTCTCCTCAGGGCCAAGCCCGGCGGGGCACCAGACAGCCAGGGTGTCGATCGTTCTTCCGTCGCGAGATGAGACGAGCACGTGGGCGTGGCGGTGATCGTCCTCGACTGGGTCGCCAGCGTAACGCTTGCCGCTCAGCAGGGGAGGGATCGCATCCGCTCCCAGACGCCGGCCGGCGACCCCGAGCATCCGTCGGCGGTAGATCTCGCACACGGAGAGGGCCTCGGTGAGGGGAGGCGGGCGGAGCGACTCGACTCGAAAGACGATCAGGCGCTCGCGGATCACGTCGGATGAGCCCTCGCCAGGCGCGTCGGTCGCGTCCGTGGCCCAGTGGACGCGCTCCAAGCGCAGAGCGCAGTCAATGCTTGGGCCCAGGAGCCGCTCCCGAGGGGCAAGGAGCGTCGACGCTCGAGAGATGGGAATCGGGTCAGCGAGCCTGATGACGAGGCGCTCAGCTCGTCCGTCGAGGTCGTCGTCGGCGGGAATGACCTCGACGCAAGAAGGAAGGTAGCCGCAGGCGCGGCGCAGGAGCTCAGCGAGCGGAGGAAGGCCCCGGGGTCCTGGACGCCCGGCCTCAGGATGGCTAGGGCCAGCCACGGCCGGGCGAAGGGCTCCCTCCAGGCGGTGCACGATAGTCGACACGAGAGGGTCGAGCTTCCTCGGTCGCCGACGAGGCGGAGTGCGCCGCACGTACTCGACCCAGCGAGCGCCGGGCGGAGCGGGCATGGCCTTGACCAGGCCGTCCGCGGTCGACACCTCGAGGTCGGCGCGGGTCACCGTCGGCTCCGGAGCAAGGAGACGGACGACTACCCGGTCGCCCCCTTGGCCTGCGAGCTCTCCTTCTGCTGCGCGAGGGACTGCCTCCCCCTCGTCCCAGCGAAGCGCGGGCCAGGACTCCCTAAGTCGGAGATAGCTGACAGCGACGCTCTGTCCCAGGAAGGGCGTGGCCTCGAGCAGCCGGGCGAGGAGGTGTCGCTCGCTCTCGTCCAGCGCGAGGCCAGGCCAACGGACGAGAAGCTCGCGATCGGGGTCGATGGCGAGGAGGGTGTGGCCGTTCTCGCTCCGCTGAGTCGCGCCGGGGGCGTCGTCGTACTCGAGCTGGGGCATCCACTGGGCGTACACCACCTCCCGCGCTGGAGGCAGGAGGTAGCGCGGCTCCACGCATGCCAACCGGCGCACCAGGGCGACCGCCTCCTCGACCAGCCCGTCATCGCCCAGCCGGTGAGCCGAGCAGACGAGGGCGCGAACGATGCGCCAGGGGGAAGGCGGCCACTCGACGTTGCCCACGTGCTCGCGGCGTGACCGGTACCAGGGCGTGGCCGCGTAACGGCCGAAGGGGAAGCTGACAGAGACGACGAGGTCCTGGGGGCCGGCCATGACGCTAATCCGACTTCCTGGGCTTGGCTACGTAGCGCACGACCAGAGGCTCGGCCCGGTCGACCCCGGTCGCCTCTCGGCAGCGACGGAAGCACTCCTCGCGCAGCTCGTCGAGGTCGGGAAGCTGCCAACCCTCCGGCAGCCGGACGCGGACCTCCCGAGGAAGGAGGATGCACCGACTTCGCCGCCGGGGCCAGGCGGCGATGAGCTCGCCGATCTGGAGAAGGGCTGTGGCCACGAGGGCGCGGTAGGAAGCGTCGCGAAGGCCGTACGAGCGTAAGAGGGCGAGGTCGAGCACGAACGGGGAGACGATCCTGGCGGCGCTGACCTCGCTCATGTAGTGGGGGACCTCGCCCTCGACGGTCTTTCCCTCGGCACCTGCTTGCCGCGTCGTCACCTCCAGGGCGTGATCGGCGGTCTTCTGGCCGCCCACCTGCACGCTCTGGCTCTGCACCGAGAGAGCGTCGATGCGGGCGCTGAGGGCTCGCGTGAGCCGCGCTCGCCCGTCCCAGATGCCGGCAAACCAGCAGCCGTGGAGAATCGCGAGGGGGTCGTGCTCCCACACGACCTCGGCCAGGCGGCGCGTCACTGGCGGCTTGGCGTCAGCGAGAAGACGATCGATTCGGGCCCCAAAAACCTCGCCGTCCGCCTCGACAGCGCCGTTCATCAAGGCGTGGGCGTTGAGGCGATGGGCAGCGCGGCGGCTGGAGGTGTAGTAGTCGCCGTTTCCGTCCACCACTCTCAGCCAGGGAAGAGGTGCCACAGGCGGCGTGGGCTTGCACCCTGCCTCGTCCCAGATGGTCAGCTCGAGCTGGTTGGCCATCGAGGCCACCGAGTCGACGACCGCGGCCAGCTCGCCGCTCGGCGCCTCGTAGAAGGAGGGGCCGGTGTTGGCGAAGGTCGTCGGCTGGAGGGTGGGAGAGCCGAGCGGCTCGAGCTCGACCTCGAGCGCAACGTAGCGGGCCCCATCGAGGGCATCGAGGAGCTGGGCTGCGGTCATGACAGACCTCCTTCCTGAGAGTGGGCGTCGGTGACGGAGACGATCCGAGCAAGCTGAGCCCGCGCTTGCTGGTCGAAGGGCAGGAGAACGGCAAGCGCAAGACGAGGGGGCCTGGCCGGCCACGAGCGAGCAAGCGCTACCGGAAGCAGGTCGAGTCCGCGGCGGCGGAGCTCGCGGTCGGCGACGACCCGAGCGAGATCGAGCTGGCCGGCGAGGAGAAGCGAGGCTATGGCCGCGGCTCGCTCCAGGGAGCGCCGTGCCCCGTCTTCCTCGTCCTCGCTGGGCTGGGCGGCGAGAAGGAGCCTGGCTACATCGGCGCCGATCCCGCTTGGGCAAGGGTCGAGCTTCGGGGGCTCTGGCGCCTGGGCGGGCCGCACGCCCGCGAGGGCAGCGCAGAGGAGGGCGAGCCGTCGCTCCCCGTCTCCGCCGAGCGATCCCGAGAGGAGGAGGCTGAGGTCGTCGAAGCGCGCCGAGCCCGACGGGGCCAGGGTTTCCTCGGGACTGAGGCGAAGAGCGGCGAGGGACTCTCGCACCAGCGTTGCCACGGGCTCCGCTACGTGCTCGAGGTCGGGGGGCGTACGAGCAGGATCGAGCGCCCAGCGACCCTGGTCGTTCTGATGCTGGGGAAGGAGCGTGCGGCGAAGGATGCTCGCATCGTGCGTCGAGAGTCTGGCGACGAGCGCGCGAGCCAGACGGTACTCGGCCGATGCGTCGTCTGCCAGCCTGAGCCAGGCTGACGAGAGGGAGGGCGCGCGCATCTCGTCCCGGACAGCGCGGGCAGCGGGGGTCTGGAGGAGGGCAAGGCTCACCAGGGCTTGCTGCGCCCGCCGCGCGGGAGGAAGCGCGGTTTGTCCCGGTTGCTCCTGGCCAAAGCCGGCGAGCGCATCCTCGAGGCGGCGTCGAGCGGTGACGATCCCCGGAGGGCTCTCGCGGACGGCCCTGTCGAGGTCGCGAAGGAAGGGAACGATCTCGTCCAGAGCGCGATGGGCTGCCACCACGCCACGCGCGCGGATCTCGCCGCGGCGGACGGCGTAGCGGTACCGTGGATCGCTCCCTGCCACCAGCGCGAACCGCACCAGGCGATCGAAGCCGAGCCCCCGCGCTGCACGTCCCGCTTGGACGAGGACAGCATCGAGCGTGTCTCGAGCTACCCCTCGGCGAACGCGCAGCCGAGCTGCAGGAAAGAGGTGGCGGAGTACACGGGGAGCGCAGGGCTGCGACCAAAGCGGCGCCAAAAGCTCGTAGGCCCCGGGGTCATCGCTGCGAAGCTCGATGACGCCCTCCGGGCCGGTACCGATCGGTCGGCTTTGGACGATGAAAGGAAAGCTCGCCTGCACGCGCGCGCTCGGCTCAGGGCGTCGAGCAGGAGCTCCGCGAAAGAGGCGAAGACCAGTCAAGACGAGGATGACGTCCCAGGCGATCGATCGGATGGGCTGGTTGCTGGGGTCGACATCGCGCGCGGAGGCACCCGGGCCGGTGGCGCGACCGGACTGGTAGGCGCCGAGAGCCACCTTGGATGTGGAGAGAGAGCGCGCCACGCGCGCGTCGAGAGGCTCTCCGGTGAGGACAGCCGCCAGGGTTCGCGCTAGCTTCAACCCCTTCTGCCGCCCCTTGCGAAGGCGCGTCAAGGCATCCTCGTAGGCCGCCTGGGTATCGCTGCGACCGAACGCTCCTCCTTGGCCCAGCAGAGGGTTGTTCTCGCGATCGCTGCGCGGCGCCCCCTCGCTGGCCACGGGCTCCGAGGACCGGGCTAGCGCGCACGCGTCGAGCCAGTCGAGCTCAGCCTCGTTGGCGGCGTTTCGGTGAGCGACAAAGGGCGTGCCGCGGCCCTGGGCCCCGCGAAACGGCGTGCGCAAAGGCGGCTCGGCCTGTAGCAGGCGGTCGGCCACCGCCTCGCACAGGACTTCCAGCCTTTGAGAAGACGCAAGCCAAAGCACCCCGTCCTCGTCCCACCAGGAGCGCACGGCTGGATCGGCATCGCCGGCGAGGAGGAAGAAGCCGACGCCGCGCAGGTAGCTGTCGAGGCTCTGCGAGGTGCAGCCTGCCAGCCGCTCATGGACGAGGCCGGTCACTGGCTCTCTTCCCGTTCCCTCCTGCTTGCCCGCTGATCAGCCACGCGTAGGAGCGCCTCGAGGTAGGCAAGCCGGAAGGGGCCGAGCCTGTCGAGGAGATCGAGCGCCCTCTCGATCCACGTCGCCTCATCCAGGCTGCCTATGCGAAACAGCGAGAGATCGATCCGGGCCGGGCCGAGGCGGAGGCCGTCGATGACGACCTCGGGAACCTCGTCGCCCTCCTTGACTCCCAGGCAGACGGCGACAGTGGGGTCGTGGTCGTCGGGAAGCACGCGCGGAGTCAGCCGCAGCTTGCCGTGGTGGGCGGCGACGAGGTAGGCGGCAAGATCGAGCGCGCGGTCTCGCGCCCCGCGCTCGAGGAGGAGAAACGCCGATACGAGCTCGTGCCGGAAGGCGTACGGCGGTCGCCATCTTGTCCGGTCGGGAGCCTTGGCGTAGATGTGAGCGTCTTGGGGGGGATCCTCGTTAGCCCAGCGGCGAAGCCGCTCTTGGAACTGGGGGTGGGCCTTGCCCACGTCGTGAGCGAGAGCGGCCAGACGGAGCGCCTCGGCCCACTCCCCCTCCAGTTCCAAGGAGTCGATCAGGCGCTCGACCTCCTCCTGCACGTGGATGGTGTGCTCGCCCAGGCTGATCCAGCGTCCTGGCGAGGTGCTCTGGGAATCATCGGAATCGCTCTCGGGAGGAGCCGACGGAAAAAGAAGCAGAGGATCGACTGGTGCTCCCTTCCTGCCCGTCCATCCGATCTGCGGGTCGTAGCCACCCCGGCTGGCGTGAACGAGCAGAAGATCGCCGGGCATAACGTCCTGGGGGCTCAGCACCCGCTCCCACCGCCGCCGGGCGTAGCTCCATCGCCACGGCTCGAGAGCGGCGATCTGCTTTCGCTCGGAGACGGGCACCGGACACACCTCCTCGCGAGCGGGGGTCGGCTCGTCGGGCGCAGGTCCCTCCGGTGGGAGGTTGCGCCAGGCGATTCCCACGTCGAGGTCCTCGTTCACCCGAATGAAGCGCCCAACGTCAGGGTCGTCTCCGTCCAGCGTGGGATCGGTGTCGAAGAGATCGATGAGATCGGGCGCGCGGAGGAAAAGGCTGAGTGGGCGCCCGCCGAGAAGTCGCGACCGGCGTTTGGGGTGTTGGTCGAGGTACGCCTCGATGGCATCGGGCGAGAACCCCTCTCGCTCGAGCTCGAGGAGCGCGGCCCGGGCTGCGGCTACGTGATCGAGGTCGTAGGGTTGGTGGACTTTCGGGAGGGCTGCCTCTCCAGGATCGATCCAGACGAGCCGAGCCGGCGAGCTGGTGCGTAGACCGGCTCGGTTGAGCCTGCCTGCGCGCTGAACCAGGCTCGCCCACGGGGCAAGGTCGGTGACCATGGCACCCGCGTCGAGGTCGATCCCTGCCTCCACGACCTGGGTGGAGACGACGATTCTGCCCCCCGGAGGAAGCTCCTTCTCGGACAGACGCGCGACCTGCCGTTCCCGGTCGGCCGGTCTGAAGCGGGAGTGGAGGAGGAGAACGTCAATCGAGCCCTCGGCCCTCTGGCGGAGAGCGCGATAGAGCTCGACTGCCCGGTCGACGGTGTTCAAGAGGGCAAGGGTCAGCTGGGGCGCGTCCGGAACGCCTGTGAGGGCCTCATGCTCGTGGAGGACGATGTCGGCGATCCGCTCTGCCTGTCGGGGATCGACCTCTGCGCGGACGAGCACCTTAGGGGCAGCGAGGCGGGATGCGAGTGGGCCGCGTCGATCCAGCGGCCCGACCGACATGAACGCACCGTGGTCGGGCTTGGGGTGCTCCGTCGTCTCCAGCCAGGATGGGTCGAGCGTGGCCGACATCCACACCGTGCGGGCGGGCGCGGCGACGGCGAAGCGGGCGCGATGGGCCTCCAGCTGGCAGCTCGTGGCGACGGCTGCGTCCATGAGCTGAATCTCGTCGAATACCCATTGGCAGTCGCTGTTAAGAAGCCCGAAGTCGATCGGCCAGCTTGCTCTTCCTCGCCCGAACCCCCGGTTCAAGGCCCGGGAGAGGAGCATGTCGATGGTTCCGACGAGGACGGCCTCCGACGCGGGCTCGAGGACCCAGGTGTCGTCGGCAGCACCGCCCATGAGCTGGTAGACGGGGATCTCCTGGTCGAGAGCGCTCTTCTCGGAGAGACGGCGCAGAGCGGCGGCGACACGGCCA
>PSLH01000102.1:0-7565 GCA_040289505.1 Thermoleophilia bacterium
AGCTCCTTAGAAGAGGCCAACGGTGCGGCCGCTCTCGTCGATGTCGACGTTGAGCGCAGCCGGGGTGGCGCTCAGCCCAGGCATGGTCATGATCGTCCCGCACAGCGGCACCAGCCAGCCCGCGCCCGTGTAGGCGCGCACGTCGCGCACGGTGATGGTGAAGCCGGTGGGGGCGCCGAGGAGAGCCGGGTCGTCGGAGAGCGAAAGGTGCGTCTTGGCCATGCAGATCGGCAGCCGGTCGAGCCCCTGCTCTGCGAAGCGGGCGATCGCCTGCTCGGCCGCTGGAAGCAGGGTGACCCCGTCGGCTCCGTATACCTTCCGCGCCACCGCCTCGATCTTTTCCGGAATGGACGCCTCCAACGGGTAGGTGTGGCGAAAGTCGCTTCCCTGCTCCGTGGCCTCCACCACCGCCTCGGCCAGTGCCGCCGCCCCTCGGCCGCCCCGCTCGAAGGCCTCGTTCACCTCGGCCGCGTACGCCCCCCGCTCGAGGGCGATACGGCGTAGGGCGTCGAGCTCCGCTTCCGTGTCGCCGGGGAAGCGGTTGACGGCGACGACCGCCTTGAGCCCGAAGCCAGCCACGTTCTGGAGGTGGCGGGCGAGGTTCTCGGCGCCGCGCTCGAGCGCGTCGAGGCCGCCGTCGGGATCGCCCGCGTGGTGCTTGAGCGCCCGCACGGTGGCCACGACCACAGCCGCGCTGGGGCGAAGCCCGCCCACTCGGCAGACGATGTTGAGGAACTTCTCCATCCCCATGTCGGAGCCGAAGCCGCTCTCGGTGACGACGATGTCGCCCAGCTTGAGAGCCACGAGATCGGCCACGAGCGAGTTATTGCCATGGGCGATGTTGGCGAACGGGCCGCAGTGGACGAAGGCAGGCTGACCCTCAAGCGTCTGCACGAGGTTGGGCTTGATGGCGTCCTTGAGGAGCACCGTCATGGCCCCGGCTGCCTTCAGCTGCTCAGCGGTGACCGGCTCCCCCTCGTAGGTGTGGGCGACGGTGATCGCGCCCAGGCGGCGGCGGAGGTCGTGGAGGTCGCGGGCCACAGCCACGATCGCCATCACCTCGGAGGCGGCCGTGATGTCGAAGCCGGTCTCGCGCGGGTAGCCGTTGGCCCGGCCGCCCAGGCCGACCACGATCTGGCGAAGCGCCCGGTCGTTCATATCCAGGCAGCGCCGCCAGCTCACGGTGAGAGGATCGATACCGAGGCGGTTTCCGTGCAGAAGGTGGGCCTCGAGCATGGCGGCGAGCAGGTTGTTGGCGGCACCGATGGCATGGATGTCGCCGGTGAAGTGGAGGTTGAGATCCTCCATGGGCAAGACCTGGGCGTACCCGCCACCGGCCGCACCGCCCTTGATGCCGAACACGGGGCCGAGCGAGGCCTCGCGCAGGCAGAGGACGGGCTTTCGACCGATCACGCCCAGCCCCTGGGTCAGCGAGACCGACGTCGTCGTCTTCCCCTCCCCCGCCTTCGTGGGCGTGATCGCGGTCACGCACACGAGCTTGGCGTCGGGGCGATCGCGCAGCCGCTCCAGGACGGAGAGCGACACCTTAGCCTTGTAGCGGCCGTAGAGCTCGATCTCGTCAGGCTCCAGGCCCGCTGCCGCGGCCACCTCGGCGATCGGGCGCAGCCTCGCCTGCTGGGCGATCTCGAGGCTCGTCAGCATCAGTGACTCACCGCCGCTGCAGCCAGCTCGGAGACGAGCGTATCCGTGTAGAAGCGCTCGAGCGCGAAGGGCTCGATTAGCGCCGGTGTTCGGCCGATAGCGATGAGCTCGGCCAGGGTGGTACCGACGATGGGAGCGGCCTTGAAGCCGTACGTCCCCCACCCGCAGCTCACGAGGAAGCCCTCAAGCTCGGTCTTGCCCAGGATGGGGCTGTAGTCGGGAGAGAGGTCGCACAGCCCCGTCCACTGCCGGAGCACCTTGACCCGCTCGAGCTGGGGGAAGAGCTCGAGCGCGTGGCGAGCCGAGTACTCGAGGAAGGAGAAGGTACTCGTCCCTTTGTACGTCGTGTAGGGCTCGATCTCGGCCCCGATCAGGATCTCGCCCCGGTCGGTCTGGGAGACGTACACGTGCATCTGGGCTGAGACGATGATCACGTCCAAGAACGGCTTGATCGGCTCGGTGACGAAGGCCTGGAGAATGTGGGTGGTGATAGGGAGAGGCACCCCGGCCATGTCGCCGATGAGGGACGACCAGCCGGCTGTACAGCTCACGACGGTGTCGCACTGGATGTCCCCTCGAGTCGTCCGCACTCCGACCACGCGGCCGTCCTGGCGCTCGATCCCCGTCACCTCCGTGTAGGGGTGGATCTCCACGCCGCCGTGATCGGCGCCCCGAGCGAACCCCCACACCACCGCGTCGTGGCGAATGATGCCGCCCGGCGGGTGGTAGAGGGCGCCCATGATCGGCCAGGTGACGTCGCTCGACAAGTTCAGCTGCGGGCAGAGGCGGGCGATCTCGTCTGGGTAGATGACGCGGCTGTCGATACCCAGAAGCTGGTTCACCTCCGCCCGCTCGGCCATGGTGATCATGGCCCGATCGGAGTGGGCCAGCGTCAGGTGGCCTTGCTGGGAGAAGAGGAGGTTGAAGCCGAGGTCGATGGAGAGCCCTTCGTACAGCTTGAGGCTCTCGCGGTAGAACTCAGCCCCTTCCGGGGTGCGGTAGTTGGCGCGGATGATGGTGGTGTTACGACCAGCAGCGCCAGAGCCGATGTAGCTCTTCTCGAGGACGGCAACGTCAGTGATGCCGTGGTTTTTGGCCAGGTAGTAGGCAGTAGCAAGACCGTGGGAGCCGCCGCCGATGATGACGACGTCGTAGCGGGACTTGAGCTCGGGGCGGGGCCGCCACATCCGCTCGACCCTGAACAGATCTCTCATCCTGCCGATCCTCCTGCTACTCCCTTCCAGGTATCGATCACGACCTCGGCCACGTAGTCGGCGTACTCCTGCGGGAACCAGATCCGGAAGCGGTCGTCGCCTTCGCGAGTCACGAGAGCCCGCACGTGGGCGACGGGACCGAGCGCGGGGAGGCGATCGAGATCGAGGTCGGTCAGCCGTCGCAGCACCGTGTCCGCGAAGGGGGCGTGAAGCTCGATCCCGGCCACGCCGGCCGCGGGCCCGAGCGGACGCACCGTGTCGGCGTCCGCCTGGGCGGTGACGTCCCGCACTCCGCTGGGCGCGTCCCTGAGAGCTCGGCCAAGGGGCGAGCGCCAGGCAGGATGGGAAGGGTCGGCGACGAGGAACTCAAGCTCGCTCACGCGCTTCGCCTCCCCTGCCAAGAGTCGTAACGAGGGATCATGCCCGCAGTCGCTCTCCTTCTGGGTCGTAGAACGGCTTCAGGCGCACCGTCGCTCGCTCCAGGCGGTCGCCCACCTTGATCTCGATGACATGGCCCTCCCGGGCGAGGTGGGCCGGCACCCAGGCCATGCCGATCGCGCGTCCCACGGCCTCGCTCCAGCGGGCGCTCGTCACCCTCCCTGCCGGTCGGCCGTTCACCACCACCGCCCCTCCCTCCGGGGGCACGACCGAGTCTGCCATCTCGAAGCCGACCAGCTGGGCCCGGAAGCCCCGCGCCTGCACGTGCTCCAGCGCCCACTTGCCCACGAAGTCCTCCTTGTCGAGCTTGGCGATCCAGGGCATGCCTGCCTCCAGCACGTTCGACTCGGAGTCGGTGTCTTGGCCGACGAGGATGTGCATCTTCTCCAGACGGAGCACCCGCTGCGGCTCTAGGCCAAACGGACGGATGCCGAGATCGCGGCCTCGGTCGAGGATCGCGTCCCACACGTGCTCGCCGTAGGGGCTAGGGAAGTGGATCTCGTAGCCGACCTCGCCCACGAACCCGATGCGGAGAACGAGCGCAGGGACGTCGGCCACAGAGCCGCGCTTGGCATCCAGGTACACGAACGCCTGGGGCGACACGTCGAGGTCGGTGATCCGACTCATGAGCTCGCGGGCCCGAGGGCCGGCCACGTTCACGGCCGCGACCGCGCCGGTCACGTCCTCGACAGCCACCTCCATCTTCCAGATCGCGTTCCACCAGCCCATCCACTCCAGGACGCCAGCGGCGCCGGTCGAGGTCGTGGTCACGTAGAAGATGTCGTCGGTCAGGCGGGCCACGGTGCCGTCGTCCATGATCCGGCCACCATCGGTGGAGAGGACCCCGTAGCGGATGCGTCCCACCTTGAGATCGGCGAAGCGGTTGGGGTAGAGGCGCTCGAGGAAGGAGGCCGCGTCCGGCCCGGACACAAGCAGCTTTCCGAGGGTGGAGACGTCGATCACGCCCACGGCCTGGTGCACTGCCCGCACCTCGCCCTCGGGGTCGCCGTAGGAGTGCGGCCTGCGCCAGGGACCCGTCCACATCATGGTCGCCCCAAGCTCTTTGTGGCGGTGGTGGATGGAGGTACGCTTGGCCGGCTCATGAGGGCGCCCGGCCAGGAGCCCGAGCGGAACCGGCGCCCAGGGAGGGCGGGCGGTGGTGGTGCCGATGGCGGCAGGATCCACTCCTGTCTTCTCCGCGTATAGGCGCACGGCAGCCCGGTGACAGAGCCGGCCCTGGCAGGGGCCCATGGTGACCGTGGTGTAGCGCTTGGCCAGCTCGATCGAGTCGAAGCCCTCGGCGATGGCTCGCTCTATGTCCTTGGTCGTCACGTCCTCGCAGAGGCAGACGAAGCTCTTTCCTTGACCTCGGTAGGCAGGAGGAGGGCTCGCCTGGGCAAGACCCTCTCCAGCCACTGTCCCTACCGCCTCCACCGCCGGCGGCAGGTCCTTGGGTACGAAGACCGCGCCGCCGGCGTCGTACTCCACGCGGGCCCCAGCCTGGGCGAGGAGGGAATAGGCAGGCTGAAGCCCGCCCGACATGACCAGGAGATCGCAGGCGATTCGCTGCCCGTCGATCTCCACCGCGGCCAGCCGTCCCCGCTTGCCCCTCGCCTCGATCCGTTGGGGCGCGCCTGTCCGCAGGTCGACGACCTGGGCCACCTCGGTGCCGGCGTCGCGGAGCGCCTGAGCGGCGTCAAGCCCCCGGTCGTCGGCGGTGACGATGACAGCCCGCTCGGCTGGCTTGATCGACCACTCCCGCACCAGCCGGCAGACAGCTCGGGGAAGGACGACGCCGACGAGATCGTTTCCCGGGAAGACGAGCGGCTGCTCGATGGCGCCTGCGGCCACCACCACCCGGCCGGCCCGCACCCGGTAGAGGACGTTCCCCGTCGCCACCGGCACGAGCCCCCCCTCGTAGACGCCGATGGCAGTGGCAGGCGCGAGCACCTCGATCCCGGGCTCCTCCCGCCGAGCCAGGCTGAGCCCGTCGTCGACGAGGAGCACGCTCCGACCTTCTGCCGCCTGGCGCCGAGCCGCCTCAAGACCTGCCTCCCCGCCCCCTACGACCAGCACGTCCACGCGGCGGTGCTCGACGTCGAAGCGGCCAGCTCGTCCTGCGTGCTCGTCCAGCCTGCCCAGGCCAGCGGCGTGGCGCAGGAAGCGCTCGTAGTAGGGCCAGGCGCGGCGAGGACGGATCATCGTTCGGTAGTAGAAGCCGACTGGTAGGAGCGAGGAGGGCAGCTTGTCGACCACCTCCATGAGGTCGAGATCGAGCGAGCCGAGCACGTTTTGAGGCTCGACCCTCATCCCCTCCTGCGCCGGCTCCAGGCAGGCGCGGATGTTGGGAACGCCGTCTACCCGCATCAGGCAGTTGGGACACCAGCCAGAGCAGCAGAGAAGCCCTCGGGGCCGGTGGTACTTGAAGCTGCGGGAGAAGACACGGCGGCCGGCGGCGTAGAGGGCAGAGGCGATGGTGTCGCCCTGGAAGGCGCGTACCTCCTGAGCGCCGAACCAGAAGGAGAGCTCGCGACCGCGGTCAAGCCGCTCGCCTTCGCGTGCCGACAGCCTCACGGTAGCTCCACCTTCAGCACCTCGTTGGTGCGGGTGTCGCGCTCGGCGAGAAACCACGCTTGGCAGCCAAGTCGGTGGTACCACCACTCGCGCTGGGGTCCCGCAGCGTTCTTCCGGAAGTAGAGATAGGTGGTGAGCTCGCGCAGAGTCGGTCGCTCCTGGGGCCGCGTGGTCACCTCGCCCGTACAGGCGAACTCGCTGACGTCTCGCGGGCCGCAGTTGGGACAGGGAAGCAAGAATGACATAATTCTGTTATTTGCAACTCAGTCCTGGTATGCGCAATACTACACCGATGGCTCGCACCGGTCAACCCTCCCAGGGACGCGTGGCCTCCGCTGGCCGCTCGCTCCTCATCCTCGACCTCCTGGCAGAGGCAGGAATGCTGGGCACGAACGAGATCGCCCGCCGCACCGGTACGTCGGCTAGCACCGTCTCCCGCCAGCTTGGCACCCTCCTCGACAGGGGCCTTGTCGAGTACGTGGAGGAGACAGGCCAGTACCGCTTGGGCATCCGCATCGTCCAGCTCGCAAACGCCGTCCTCGCCCGGCTGGACGTGCGCAACGTCGCTCGACCCCACCTGGAGGCGCTAGTGGCCACGGTTGGGGAGACCGCCACCCTCTCAGTCCCCGGAGACGTGGACGCAATCACGGTCGACTTCGTCCCCACCGACCGGTACGTGCAGGGCGTGACCCGACTGGGTCGCCCCTCCATCGGCCATGCCACCGCTGCCGGGAAGGTCATGCTCGCCTTCACCGGACGCCGCCCCCGGCCCCCGCTCGCCGCCTACACCGAGCGAACGATCACCGATCCCGAGCGCCTGGAGCGCGAGCTTGGGGAGGTGCGACGGAGAGGCTGGGCGGAGGCCTACGAGGAGCGGGAGCCGGGCCTGAACGCGGTCGCCGCTCCGGTGCTCGGAAGCCGGGGCCAACTGGAGGCGATCGTCGCTCTCCAGGGCCCCATCCCCCGCTTCGGCCGGGCCGCTGTGCGCCGAGCCCTGCCTACGCTCCTTGCCGCCACGGAGTCGATCTCTCGGGAGCTCGGCTGGAGGCCCGAGGGGAGCTAGACGGCGAGGCAAGCCCGGACGGAGGCAGCGAGCTCGACCGCGAACTCGGGGTACGGCCCCAGCGTCTCGATTGCCCGGTCCGCAAGCTCCTTGAGATTAGTGAGGCCCGCAGCCAGCCCCTTGCGTACCACCGCCTCGAGCTCCTCTGTGAAACGCAGCGACCGCTCGAGGAAGGCGCGAGCGGCCTCCCTCTCCATGACCGGGTAGTGGGCAGTAAGAAGGAGCTCGGCGTCGAGAGAGCGCAGGAGCCGAATCGTGCGTCGATAGGCAGCAAGGTCGTAGATGCGGGGTGGGATGAGACGCCGTCCGGCCCGGTCGTAGATGCCCGCCTCGAGCACGGCGTCGATCGCGATGAGAGCTCCGCTCCTTCGATCCCATAGGCCGAGGTGGCCAGGGGTGTGACCAGGGAGGTGGAGCACCTCCACCCGCCAGTCAGGGGCAAGACGAACCGTCTCGCCATCTTGGAGCCCAAGGTCGATGGGACAGTCACCCCCGAGCTCGCGCGCGATCCACTCCTTCGCCTCCCCCGGGATGGTGAAGCCGTACTGCTCGTACCAGCAGTAGTTCTCGTTCAGCATGGCAGTGTTCTGCTCGATCCAGCGACGGTCGTGCTC
>PSLH01000003.1:0-51873 GCA_040289505.1 Thermoleophilia bacterium
GGCGGGACGGGATCGCTCGGCGACGAGCTGCAGAGCGCGCGCCCGTCGCTGGCGGAAGGACCCCTCGAACGGGCGCTGCCGGCGCCGGGGCTGGAACCGCTGCCCGCGCGAGGGGCAAGCGGGGGCGAGCGGACACGCCTGGCAGCGGGGTACTCGGGCCAGGCAAACGGTGGCGCCAAGGTCCATGAGCGCCTGGGCGCACTCGTGGTCGAAAGGAAAGCCGGTGCGCTCGAGCACCCGGCGTACGTTCACGTCCACCGGCAAGACCGGTCTTCCCCAAGCGAAGCAGGCGAGAGCGTCGGCGGTGTAGCGACCGACCCCGGGGAGGGAGGTCAGGTCCTGAGGCCAGCCCTGAGCGGCCACGAGCCTTGCCGCTCGGTGCAGGTGGACGGCTCGTCGGTTGTAGCCAAGACCTTGCCAGGCGCGGATGGCCTCGGCCAGCGGGGCCTGCGCCAGGGCCTCTGCCGTGGGCCAGCGGTCAAGCCAGGCCATATAGCGAGGGATTACCCTGTCCACCTGGGTCTGCTGGAGCATGACCTCCGCCACCAGGATGGCGTAGGGATCGCGCGTCCTCCGCCAGGGGAGGTCGCGGCCGTGCTGGGAAAACCAGGCAAGGAGGGCGGCCTTCACGCCAGGCGCGGGCGTCTGCGGCCCAGGCCGAGAAGGGCGTGGAGGGTCCAGTTCACGGCCCAGACGACGAGCGTGGCTAAGGCCCCGGCCCGGAGGCTGGCGATGGAGAAGCCGGGGACGATCCAGCTCGTGATGTACAGCATGAGGATGTTGATGGGAAAGAGGGCAAGGCCCAGGGTGAGGATGACGAGCGGGAAGGCGAGCAGCTTGACCAGAGGCTTGACGAGGAGGTTGACCAAGGCGAAGGCGAGCCCAGAGGCGACCAGGACCCAGTAGTCGCCCGAGTAGTCGACTCCGTCGATGACCGCCGCCGCTACGGCGATCGCAGCCACGTTGCAGACCCAGGCGTAGAGGAGCCGGCGGACCACGCTAGGGGAGCTGGCGCCGCTCCACCGTCTCTCCCCGGCCGACCAGGACCAAGGATACGAGCGTAGGGGGAAAAAGCCCGTGCTCGATCACGCCGGGCGTACTCGACAGCCGGGCGGCGAGCTGGGCCGGGCTTCCGATCTGCCCCGTGTAGTCCGCGATCACGCCCCCGTCGGGGCTCCGCGGGCCCTCTCGCACCTGGGCAGCGCCCAGGGCGCGCAGGGTGGCCCGGAGCCCGAAGGGGAGGATCTCCACGGGTACCGGCGGCGATAACCGCTCCACCGTCTTGTCGGAGGAGGCCACCACCACGAACCGCTCGGCGGCGGCGGCCACGATCTTCTCCCGGGTGTGGGCGCCTCCGCCTCCCTTGATCAGCCAGCCGTCGGGGGCGATCTGGTCGGCCCCGTCCAGGGCCAGGTCGAGCCGGTCGATCGCCTCGAAGGGCTCGACGACGATCCCCAGGGAGCGCGCAGCTCGCTCGGTGCGGGGCGAGGTGGCGACACAGCGGATAGCCGGGCGCCGGCGCGCGAGTACCGCCAGGAGGTGCTCGACCGTGGAGCCGGTACCCAGGCCGACCAGCATGCCGTCCTCCACGAGCTCGGCGGCCGCCTCGGCCGCCAGCCGCTTCTCGCGCTCCAGGTGCACGGTCGGATTCTCGCGCCTCCGCCTGCGCGGCGTGAGGGAATGGGGAGGGTAGTGTACGCTCGTGCCTTGGCAGGAGTGGGTCGGGGACAAGACGGTGGTGGAGCCGTCCATCTACGCGGCCGACCTCAGTCGCTTGGGGGACCAGGTGGAGGCGTTGCTCGACGCCGGCGCCCGCATCTTCCACGTCGACATCGGCGATGGTCGCTTCATCGAGGAGATCACCATCGGCCCCATCGTCGTTCGCTCCCTGGCTCCGCTCGTGCACGGGCGGGGCGGGGTGCTCGACTGCCACCTGATGGTAGCCGAGCCGGGCCGCCAGCTGGCCAAGGTCAAGGAGGCGGGTGGAGACAGCGTCACCTTCCACGTGGAGGCGGTCGAGGACGTACAGGTTACGGTCGCTAGCGCTCGCGCTCTCGGCTTGGGAGTGGGGCTTGCCCTCAACCCGAGCACGCCGGTGGAGGCGGCGCTGGCGGCGGCCGACGCGGTCGACCTCGTCCTCTGCATGAGCGTCCACCCCGGCCTCTCCGGCCAGGCCTTCATGCCCGAGGCTCTCCCCCGCGTCGCCCAGCTCCGCCGGCTCCTGCCCCAGGAGGTGCTGGTGCAGGTAGACGGAGGGATCTCCCTGGAGAACGCTCGGGCTGTGCGGGAGGCCGGGGCCAGGCTCCTCGTGGCAGGAAGCGCCGTCTTCTGGCAGGAGGACCCGGTGGCGAGCTACCAGGCGCTCGTAGCCGAGGCGGAGGCGGGCGTGCCGTGAGCGAGTCGGGCTTCGAGCGCCCTCCCGACCACGTGATCGTGCTCTTCGGAGCGACGGGCGACCTCGTCCGGAGGAAGCTCCTTCCCGGTCTCTACAACCTCTTCTGCGCCGGCCTGATGCCCGAGCGCTTCCGGGTGATCGGCGCCTCCCGGCCGCGGAGCGCCATGTCCGACCAGGCCTTCCGCGCCCTGGCGCTGGAGGCCGTCCGCGCCTTCGCGCTCCACCCGTGCGAGGACGAGCGCTGGGAGGAGTTCGCCCGCGCGCTCTCCTTCGCCGTCTCTGATCCGGCCGACCCCTCGTCGCTGGTCGAGGCCGTGACCCGGGCCGAGCGAGAGATCGGCGGGCAGCCTCGGCGTCTGTACCACCTGGCCGTCCCTCCCGCTGCGTTCGCCCCCCTCGTAGCCATGCTGGGACGAGCGGGGCTGGCAGAGCGGGCCCGGGTGATCGTGGAGAAGCCGTTCGGCGTCGATCTGGCCTCGGCCCGCGAGCTCAACCGCCTCCTCGACGCCGTCTTCGGCGAGGCCCAGGTGTTCCGCATGGACCACTTCCTGGGCAAGGAGTCGGTGGAGAACATCCTCGCCTTCCGCTTCGCCAACGGTCTGTTCGAGCCGGTGTGGAACCGAAACCACATCGACCACGTCCAGATCGACGTCCCTGAGACCCTGTCTGTCGAGGGCCGCGCTGCCTTCTACGAGGGGACGGGGGCGTTCCGGGACATGGTGGTCACCCACCTCTTCCAGGTGCTCGGGTTCGTGGCCATGGAGCCGCCCACGGCTCTCAACGCCAAGGCCCTTCGCGACGAGACGACGAAGGTGTTCGACTCCATGGAGCCGATCGATCCGGCCAAGGTGGTGCGGGGTCAGTACCGGGGCTACCGGGAGGAGCCCGGCGTCTCCCCGGACTCGCAGACAGAGACCTTCGTCGCCCTCCAAGTCGAGATCGACAACTGGCGTTGGGCGGGCGTCCCCTTCTACCTGCGCACGGGCAAGCGCTTGGCCATGAGCGCTCAGCTCATCACCCTCGCCTTCCGCGAGCCTCCCCTGCGCATGTTCGAGCTGGCTCAGGCGGAGCCGCCTTACGGGCGCCTCAACGAGCTCGTGATCGAGTTCCAGGATCCAGGGTCTATCTCCGCCTGCTTCTTGGCGAAGGAGCCGGGACCTGGCATGCGCCTACGGGAGGTAGCGATGACGTTCAGCTACGAGCGCTCCTTCCAGGCCCAGAAGCTCGCCGGCTACGAGCGACTGATCCACGATGCCATGCTGGGCGACCAGACGCTTTTTACCCGAGCTGACGGGATCGAGCGCCTGTGGGAGGTGGCAGCGCCCCTCCTTGCCGATCCGCCTCCGCTCCTCCTGTACGAGCCCGGCTCGCTCGGGCCCAAGGAGGCAGAGGAGCTCATCGCTCCCCGTCGCTGGCGCCTGTCCGAGCCTCTTCCCTAGCCGGGGGAAGGCTCCTGGCTGCGGGCGGCGAAGTCTGCCTCGCCGTGGGTATCTCTGACCGGGCCGTCTCCGCCATCGTCACCGGCGCCGCGGGGCTGGCGCTCATCGTAATCCTGCGCTGGATCCTTGGCCATGCTTTCGATCGTTACCTCCGCCGGGCGGCAGCGGCGCGTACCGCTGACGAGGTGGCGCGGCTACGGACGCGACTTACCGTGCTGCGGCGAGCGGTGATCGCCTTCTTGGTGGTGATCGTGGCCTGGAGCATGCTCGAGGCGTTCCCTGTCACCGAGCAGCTCGCCCGTACCCTCCTTGCCTCGGGGGCGATCGTCGCCCTGTTCGTGGGCGTCGCCTTCAGCACTCCGCTTTCCAATTTAGGCGCCGGCATCCTCCTCGGTTTGACCCAGCCGGTGCGGCTGGGCGATCGGGTGACCGTGGGCGAGGTCACCGGGACAGCCGAGGAGATTACGCTCATCCACACCGTGCTCGCCACGGACGACGAGCGCCGGATCTTCGTGCCGAACTCGCACATGGTGAGCTCGGTAGTCGTCAACCGCTCGATCCGCGACCCCCGGCGCCAGGTGAGCGTGCGCCTGCCCATCGCTCTCGGCCAACCGGTGGAGCGGGCCCGGGCGGCCCTTCTCCAGGCCGCCCTCGCGGCCGAGGCGGCTCCTCCCCTGGAAGCCCAAGTGCTCGTGGCCGAGGTAGGGGAGAGGACCTGCTGGCTGAGCTTGACAGTCTATGCTCCGCCCGACGCCCCCGTGGAGCGCCTCGCCGGCGAGCTTCGGGAGCGCGGCCTGCGCGCGCTGGGGGAGGCAGGGCTCCTTCCTTCGTCCTGAGCCTCAGCTTGCGCTTCCCTCCATACTGGTCGTGATGAGGCGCGTTCGCTTCGCTCCCAGTCCCACGGGCTCGCTCCACTTGGGAAACGCCTTGACCGCGGTCGCCAACCGGGCCTTCGGCGACTGGATGCTGCTGCGCATCGACGACACCGACCCCAAGCGGGTCGTCCCCGGCGGCGAGGAGGCGATCGTGCGCGACCTGCGCTGGCTCGGGATTACGTGGGAGGAAGGACCCGTGCGACAGAGCGAGCGCCATGAGCGCTACCGGCAGGCGGCCAGTCGGCTTGGGGATCGCTTCGACGGCATCACCCTCCTCCGACCTGACGGGACGGCCACCTACCACTTAGCCAGCGTGGTCGACGACATCGACTTCCAAATCACCCACGTCATCCGCGGTGCCGACCACCGTCCCAACGAGGTCCTCCATCGCCGCCTCCACCAGGCGCTCGGCAGCGAGCCGCCGCAGTACATCCACCACGGCCTCATCCTTGGCCCCGATGGGCGCAAGCTGTCCAAACGCCACGGCCCTGCCTCCATCGCCGATCTGAGGGAGGCAGGCATCCCTGCCCACGCGGTACGGGCTTACCTCGAGGAGCTCGACCTTCCCCGACATGACGTCCGCGTTGACTTCGCCCGCATCCGCCGGCTGGCGATGGAAACTCTCGCCGCCATGTCGGACGAGACGCTGGCCGCGCTCCTGGGAGTTCCGGCCCGGGTCATCCCCGCCGTCCGCGGCGCCCGCGACCTCAAGGAGGCGCGGGAGTACGCCCAGCTCATCCTCTCGCCTCCGCCGCCGGTGGAGGTGGACGCTCGGCCTACGCTGGAGCGCTTCCTGGAGCTGCGCGCCGGCGCCTGCGACCAGCTCGACGCCGAGGCGGCACGGGCGCTCGTCGGGGAGCTGAAGGCGGTGGGGGCCGACCTGCGGGCGCTCCGACTCGCCCTTACCGGACGCGAGCGGGGGCCCGAGCTGTGGGCCATCCTGGTCGCTCTTCCCCGCCACGAGGCCCTGCGACGGGTGGAGAGAGCGTTGAGATAGCGTGGGGCCCGATGCGGCTCTACAACACCCTGACCAGGCGCAAGGACCCACTGCCTGGCCCGCCGGGGCCAGTGCGGATGTACGTCTGCGGCCCCACCGTCTACCAGCGCATCCACGTCGGCAACGCCCGCCCCTTCGTCCTCTCGTTGTGGCTCAAGCGCTGGCTCCAGGCCTCCGGATACCGGGTGACGTTGGTCGAGAACATCACCGACGTCAACGACAAGATCTACGAGGCGGCGCCCGGGAGGAGCGCCGAGCTGGCCGAGCGGGCCACGGGCTGGTACGTGGAGGACACCGACGCCCTCGGCCTGGGCCGGCCTGATCTCGAGCCTCGCGCCACCGAGGCCGTCCCCGCCATCATCGCCGCCATCCAGGAGCTGATCGCCCGCGGCTACGCCTACCAGGTGGGAGGAGACGTCTACTTCCGCGTCTCCCGCGATCCCGCGTATGGCTGCCTGTCCCGGCAGCGTCCGGAGGAGCTCGCCCAAGAGCCGAGCCCAGCCAAGGAGGATCCGCGCGACTTCGCCCTGTGGAAGGCGACCAAGGAGGGCGAGGACACCTGGTGGGAGTCGCCCTGGGGCAGGGGCCGGCCGGGCTGGCACATCGAGTGCTCGGTCATGGCCGAGCAGCACCTGGGCCCGGCGTTCGAGATCCACGGCGGCGGGCTCGACCTCGTGTTCCCCCACCACGAGAACGAGCTCGCCCAGTCACGGGCGCTCGGCCACCCATTCGCCCGCATCTGGATGCACAACGGCTTGCTCCGCTTCGTAGGCGAGAAGATGTCGAAGTCGGTCGGCAACGTGGTGACCCTGCGTGAGGCCTTGCAGGAGTGGGGGCGGGAGACCTTGCTCGTCTTCTTCCTGGGCGCCCACTGGCGGCGGCCAATCGACTTCTCCCCCGATTCGATGGCGGCTGCTCGGGCCCAGCGAGACAGCCTGCGGGAGGTCTTCCGAGGACCGTCCCGGCCAGCTCCCCCGGGAGCTTGGGAGCGCTTCGCCGCCGCCCTCGACGACGACTTCTCCACCCCCGAGGCCCTGGCCGTGATCCACGGCTGGCGCGACCACGCGCTACTTCTACGGGCTCTGGACGTCTTCGGCCTGGCCTCGCTGGCCGAGCAGGAGGAGGCTCCGGCCCGGGTCGTGGAGCTGGCACGGCGGCGTCAGGAGGCTCGCCAGCGCAAGGACTTCGCTGCCGCCGACGCGCTCAGGGAGGAGATCGCCTCTCTCGGCTGGGAGGTGCGGGACGTGGCCGAGGGCTTCCGGCTCGTACGCCGGTGAGCGGCGATCTCGTCTACGGCCGGCGGGCGGTGCGGGAAGCGCTACGCGGCCGGCGAGCGGTCCTGGAGCTGTGGGCGAGCGAGCGAGCGCTGGCAGGGGAGGCGTGGCTGCGGGAGACGCCAGGCCTGCGCGTCCAGGTTCGGCCGGAGCGGGCCTTGACCGCGCTGGCGGGAAGCCCTGACCACCAAGGCGTGGTCGCCCGCTGCGAGCCCTACCCGTACGCCGACGCCTACGCGTTGGCCACAGTCGAGCGGCCCTTGCTCGTTCTCCTCGACCAGGTCACCGATCCCCACAACCTAGGGGCCGTCTGCCGGAGCGCCGAGGGGGCAGGCGCCACCGGCGTCGTCCTGCCCGAGCGGAGCTCGGCCAGGGTCACCCCCGCCGTGTGTCGGGCCTCGGCGGGGGCGGTCGAGCACCTGCCGGTGGCCATCGTCGCCAACCTGGCCCGCTACCTGAAGGAGGTGAAAGGCCCCTCGTTGTGGGCGTACGCCACTGCCCCCGACGCTCCCACCTGCATGTGGGAGGCAGACCTGTCCGGGGGGATCGCGCTCGTGCTCGGAGCAGAGGGGAAGGGTATCCGGCCCGTCGTCCGCCGGGCCTGCGATGGGGCCGTCTCCATTCCCCTCGCGGGTCGGGTGGAATCGCTCAACGTAAGCGTCGCTGCCGCTGTGCTCCTCTACGAGGCACGGCGCCAGCGGAGAGCGGTCGCGAGGGAGCTGGAGGGAGAGGAGCCGTGAGCGAGCCCACGCTCTACCTCTTCGACGGGCACAACCTCCTCTACGCTGGCCGCTTCCGGGACGAGCAGGAACTGGTGGATCGGTTGGCGAGCTTCCTCGCGTTGCGCGGCGCCAGGGGCACGGTCGTCTTCGACGGCCCGGGCCACGATCGCTTGCTCGGCCCGCTCGAGGTGCGGTACGCCCCCCACGCTGACTCCCTGCTCGAGCGGCTGGCAGCCGAGCACCGCCGCCAGGAGCGCGTGTGTCTCGTCTCCTCCGACCTGGCGCTCCGTCGTGTCGCTGGTCTCGAGGTGGAGACGCGCTCCTCGGGCGCGTTCGTGACCGAGCTTGGGGGCGGAAGCTCCACGGAGCGCTCGTCCTCCCGCCTGGCTGATCGGCTGGACGCGGAGACGCGGGCCGCGCTCGAGCGCTGGCGGCGCGGCCAAGCGTAGCGTGTTGCAATTGTGCAAACAGACTTGTAACGAGAAGCAGACCCTGCTATCGTTGCGGCTCACCTTGAGGCTGAGGTTCTCGTAGAGGACTCGAGGCTTTCGCCACCCGCTCACGGAGGGAGAGAGCAATGGCCCAGGCCAAGACAAAAGCGAGGACAGCGCAGCAAGCTCAGCGCGAGCGGGACGATCTTCGGCTCGTCCTTCGGGCCCGCAACGGCGACTGCGCCGCCCGCGACGAGCTCATTCGCCGCTACACAGGTTTCGTGCGCATGAAGGCGAGCTCCTACTTCCTCGCTGGCGGCGAGGCGGACGACCTCGTCCAGGAGGGGCTGGTCGGCTTGTACAAGGCTATGCGCGACTTCCGGCCCGACAAGGAGACCTCGTTCCGCAGCTTCGCCGAGCTGTGCGTCACCCGCCAGATCATCACCGCCATCAAGACCGCCACCCGCTTCAAGCACGGGCCTCTCAATGGCTACGTCTCGTTCAGCCAGGCGCCTGCTGGGCAGGAGGCTGATTCGGACTGCACCCTGGGAGAGGCTCTCCCCGGATCGTACGTGGACGAGCCGTCAGTCCAGGTCATCTCCAAGGAGGAGCTGAGAAGCCTCGTCTTCTGCCTGGGGAGCGGGCTCTCCAAGCTGGAGGCAGACACGCTCCGTCTCTACTTGGAGGACAACTCCTACGAGGAGATGGCAGAGAAGCTCGGCTGCGACACGAAGACGATCGACAACGCGCTCCAGCGGGTCAAGCGGAAGATCGTCGCCCACCGGCAGGCTCGCCAGGTGCTCTGGTAGATGGGGCCAGGAGGGAGCCGTCGCCGGTAGGCTCAGGCGGGGTGCGGGCGGCGCTCGTTCTGGGAGTCCTCGCCAGCCTTCTCGCTCTCCCGGCTGCGACCGGGAAGGCAGGAGGCCCGGGCAGGCCCGCGCTCGTGCGCTTCGCCGTCGCGAGCGGGCGGATCCTGGTGACGACCCCCCGCTACCGCCTCATCCTGAGCGCGGAGAACGGCGCTCTCCTGTCCCTGATCGACCGCCGGGCTCGGATAGCGCTTCTCCGGGGCCAGAACGGGTGCATGTGGGGAGCGGTGGCGACCGACCTGACGACTGTGTCTGGGTGCGGCTATCGGCCCTCGGGGCCGAGTCGATTCGCCTTCTCCTGGCGGCAGGAGACCTCCACCCTCGTCCTCCGCTACCTCCCCGATCCCGATGCCGACCGCCGCCTGCGGGCGACGGTGGAGCTGCGGGCGGGCCTCTCCCAGGTCGATCTCCGCCTCGTCCTCGACAACGACTGGGGTCGGCCACTCTCCAGCGTCCTTCTCCCCGCCGACCTCCTTGCCCCCGTGGCCGCGGCCAAGGCTGGGTACGCGCCCAACTTCCTCCCCGGCGTTCGCTTCCGGCCAAGCTTCTTCTCCCGCGTCGGCGACAACGTCCTCACCTACCCCGGGCGGTGGGCGTTCGCCGACTACCTCGCGCTGGACCTGGGGCAGAGCCACCTCGCCCTCTACTCGGTGAGCCCCGCGCCCGCTCCCATCGCCCCCGTCGATCTTGGCTTCATCCACAACCAGGAGCCCGTCCCATGCTCGGGACCGCTCTTCTGCCTCACCCACGTCTTCCAGACCTGGATCGGCGACGGAGCCAGCTGGTCGAGCCCGCTCGTGCGGCTGCGCATCGGGGAATCGGCTTCGGAGTCGATCCTCGCCTACCGGAGGGAGAACGGCATCGACCGCTACCCCTCGCTGGCCGAGAAGGTGGGGGACCGGCTCAGCGTCCTGGCTCGGGCGCCTCTCGTCAAGGCCGACCCCTGGAAGGGCCTTCCTGCCTTTCGCGAGTGGCCGTCTCAGCTCGGCCGCCTGCCCTCCCCCTCGCTCCTGCACCCGGTCGCCTTCCAGCCCGGGGGTCACGACGAGAGCTACCCCGACTTTTTGCCCCCCGACCCTCGCTGGGGGACACAGGAAGAGCTGGCCCGGGTTGTCAGCTCCGCCCACGCCCTGGGTCAGCTGGTCATGCCCTACCTCAACGTCTCCTGGTGGGACGAGCAGGCACCGAGCCTGCGGAGCCTTTCTCCGCCCCTCGAGCCGGCCGACGTGGCCATGCGCACCTCGTCGGGGGAAGTGGTCAGGGAGCAGTTCGGAAGCCACGACGGCCTGGTCGTCTCCCCGTGGGCGCTACCTGTGCGTCGGCGGGTGGAGGCGCTCATGGAGGAGTGGCAGCGGGACGTTCCCGTGGACTGCCTGTTCTTCGACCAGATCGGGGCCCGGCCCTGGCGGCGCGACTTCAACCCGGCTGCTCCCACTCCCCTTGCTTACGCAGACGGCTGGCTGTCCTTGCTTGCCCCGTACAGGGATCGCTGCCTCATGGTCGAGGACGGCTGGGATCGCCTAGCCGAGTCGGCGGCAGGCTTCCACGGCGGGATCCTGCTCATGCAGCGGGAGCTCTCTTGGCCCGATCGCCACTGGGGAGCGGGGACGTGGGAGCCGTATCCCCTCGCCCTCTGGCTCCTCCACGACAAGGTGCTCCTCTACCAGCACGACCTCTACGAGGGCACTATGACCGAGGATCCCCAGGCTCTCGCCTTCAACCTCGCCTTCGGGCTCGTCCTCTCCGGGCGCTGGCAGCCGGGGACAGGGAGCGACTCCTGGCTCGCGCTCAGCGGCCGCCTGCAGCGCCTGCTTGGGCCCTACTACGCCGGCCGGCCCTTCCTTTCCTACCGCTTTCTCGCTCCCTCGGTGACGAAGAGCGAGTTCTCCGGCGGCTACACGGTGGTCGTCAACTGGAGCGAGCAGGAGCCCTACGACCTGGACGGCTACCGGATCGCCCCGCTTGGCTTCCTGGCGCGGGCGGACGGGCGCTTCCTGGCGGGAGCGCTTGGGGATACCTGGCGGGAGGTCGTGGTGGAGGACGGATCGCGCTAGGCTGGCCGTGCCGCCGGAGTAGCTCAGCTGGCAGAGCAGCCGCCTTGTAAGCGGCAGGCCGCGGGTTCGAGTCCCGCCTCCGGCTTCACAGCGCAGCGAGGGCTTGCTCCAGGTCGCTCCACAGCTCCTCCACGTCCTCCAGGCCGACGCTCAGGCGTAAGAGCCCTGCCGGGACGCGCTCGCCTTCCCAGCGCCGGCGCGCCTCCAGGGTGGAGGTGACGCCTCCTAGGCTCGTGGCGTTGCGGATGACCCGCAGAGATGTCTCCACCTTCCGGGCATCGCCCTCCACGTCGAAGGAGAGAAGGCCGCCGAACCCGCCCTGCATGTAGCGGGCCGCGCGCGGGTCGGGGCCGAGCCCTGGGTAGCGAACTCGGGCCACTGCCGGATGGGCATCGAGCCGGCGAGCGAGCTCGAGGGCCGTCTGCGACTGGCGCTCCACCCGGAGGGCGAGCGTCCTCAGGGAGCGGAGGAGGAGCCAGGCGGCGTCCGGGGAGGCCACGGCCCCGGTACGCCCACGCAGGGCGAGCAAGCGGGCGTAGTGCTCCTCGTAGCGGCAGACGAGGGCGCCCAAGAGGAGGTCGTGGTGCCCACCCAGGTACTTGGTGGCGCTGTGCAGGACGAGGTCGGCGCCGTGCTCGAGCGGGCGCACGAGGACGGGGGTGGAGGCGGTGGCGTCCACGAGCACGGTGCCAGGATGGGCGGAGGCGGCCTCCAAGTCGGGGAAGGTGAGGAAGGGGTTGGAGGGGGCCTCCAGCCACACGAGGTCGGCATCTTCGGGGGGAGGGCCGGTCTGGTCGAACTCGAGCAGCCGCAGCCCCCAGGCCTCGAGCTCGCGCACGAGCAGGGCGGTGCCGTAGTAGGCTCCGTGGGCCACAGCCACGGTCTGTCCTGGCCGAGCCAGCCCGAGCAGGGCGGCGGTGGCCGCGGCGGCGCCCGAGGGGAAGAGAAGGGCTCGGCCGCCCTCGAGAGCGCCCAGAGCCCGCTCGGCCTCGACCCCCGTGGGGTGACTGTAGCGGGCGTAGAAGAACGGCCCCGGCTCTCCCTCCTCGTAAGGCCAGATAGTCGAGCGGTCGATACTCGTGCTCTCGGTCACGTGTTGTAGGCTGCGGCCGTGCTCGCGTTCTCCCGCCGGCTTTTGCTCTTTTCCTCCCTGCTCGCTCTCGCCATGGCAGCCTGGATTATCACCGTGGAGCGGATGCGGGGCATGGACGCGGGACCGGGAACCGACCTGGGCTCACTCGGCTGGTACCTCGGCGTCTGGGTCACCATGATGGCGGGGATGATGCTGCCCTCGGTGGCGCCCGTCGCTCTCCTCTTCGCCCGGGTGACCGCGGAGCGGGCCAGGCGGAAGCAGAGTTTCGTGCCCGTGTGGGTGTTCGTGGTCGGCTACCTCGTCGTCTGGACTGCCCTAGGTCTGGTCGCCTACGGCCTCTATCGGGCTGTCGCCGCCAGCGCCGGCGATCTTTTGGCCTGGGATCGAGGTGGCCCCTACGTCGCCGGAGGGGCGGTGGCGGTAGCCGGCCTGTACGAGCTGACCCCGCTCAAGCAGGCTTGCCTTCGCCACTGCCGAACGCCGCTCCACTTCCTCCTGCACGGTTGGCGTCGGGGCTGGGCGGGGGCAGTCCGGATGGGGGCCGAGCACGGCGCCTTCTGCATGGGGTGCTGCTGGGCGCTCATGCTGGCCCTGTTCGCGCTGGGGCTGATGAGCCTGTTTTGGATGGCGGCGCTAGCAGGGGTGATCTTCCTGGAGAAGATCGCCCCCGGGGGAGAGCGGCTGACCAAGGTCGTGGCCATCGCCTTCGTAGCGCTGGGGATCTGGGTCGCCGCCGCCCCGGATACGGTGCCTGGCCTTACAGAGCCCCAGGGGGCGTCCATGGGCATGGTAGGTCGATAGGTCTCAGGCCGCCGAGACCGGGCTCGCTCCAGTTCTGAGGTGGCTTCCGTGCCTGACCGGAGCGAGGGAGCTGTGCGAGTCCCGGAGCTCGAAGGCGATGGGGCCGCGGCCCACCGTCCGGGTGGCCTCGGCTGTCTCCGCCGACTCGTCCCGTCCCGTGTACTCGAAGCCGTTGGGGATCGTCACCACCACCCGGTACGGATCGGGGGGATCGATACCCCGCAGCGTCTCCGACTCCGTCTCCTAGGCCTCTCCTACCGCCACTCGGGCCGAGCGGGTGGCCGGGTCGACCTCGAGCTGGAAGTCGGCGATCACCGGCTCGTGCACCGTGGGACAGATCGCGGCCATGATCTCGGCGATGGTGTCGCCGTGCCGGCCGCTCAGGATGCAGAAGAGGGCGTCCCGCTGAGCGTCGCCCATCATCCCCTCGCAGTAGCCGCGCGTAGGTTGGGCGTTGAGGTCGCGAAGACAGCGGAAGTCGCAGTTGCAGCTCCTGACCCAGGGCCCCTCCATGTACCAGTCGGTCATCGTGATGCACCAGTCGGTCATCGTGCCTTTTTGGCGCGGGGCAAAACACCAAGGCGGGGGGTACGCCCAGGCGCAATGTCAAGCTCTCGTCTCCTCTGTCAAGCTCTCGTCTCCTCTGAGGAGATGACTGCTCGGCTCTCGGCGTGAGACGATAGGCCCCATGGCTAAGAACGAGCACTCGACCGAGGCCAAGCTGCGCCAGCTTGCCTCCCTGCGCGAGGAGGCAGGGCGGCAGGCAAGTCCCCAGGCCGTGGAGCGCCAGCGGGCCCAAGGCAAGCTGCTTGCCCGGGAGCGGCTGGAGAGGCTGCTGGACCCAGGCTCCTTCGTCGAGCTCGACCGCTACGTCCGCCACCGGGAGTGGAACTTCGGCATGCTCGAGCGGAGGCCTTACGGGGACGCCGTCGTCACCGGCTACGGCACCATCTTCGGCCGGCGAGTGTTCGTGTTCTCCCAGGACTTCACCATCTTCGGCGGCTCCCTGTCCGAGGCCTTCGCCGAGAAGGTGTGCAAGGTGATGGACTTGGCGCTCAAGTACGGCTGCCCCGTGATCGGGATCAACGACTCGGGAGGGGCCCGTATCCAGGAGGGGGTGGTGTCCTTGGCCGGCTACGCGGAGATCTTCTGGCGCAACGTCCAGGCCTCGGGGGTCATCCCTCAGATCTCCCTGGTCATGGGCCCCTGCGCCGGCGGGGCCGTCTACTCGCCAGCTATCACCGACTTCATCCTCATGGTGGAGGGCACCTCCTACATGTTCATCACCGGCCCCGACGTCGTGAAGGCGGTGACGGGAGAGGCAGTCACCTTCGAGGAGCTGGGGGGAGCGGCCACCCATGCCGCCAAGTCGGGCGTAGCCCACTTCATCAGCCCCGACGAGGAGGCGTGCCTGGAGGACGCGCGGTACCTCCTTTCCTTCTTGCCCCAGAACAACGCCGAGCCGCCTCCCTACGCGCCCCCTACCGACCCCTCCGATCGGGAGGAGCCCGAGCTCGACAGCCTCGTCCCCGACGACCCGGCCAAGCCCTACGACATGAAGCGGGTCATCGAGCTGGTCGTGGACGACGGCGAGTTCCTGGAGGTGCACGAGCGCTTCGCCGAGAACATCGTCTGCGGCTTCGCTCGCCTGGGCGGCCACGTGGTGGGAGTAGTGGGAAACCAGCCGCGTACCTTGGCCGGAGTGCTCGACATCGACTCCTCGGTCAAGGCAGCCCGGTTCGTCCGCACCTGCGACTGCTTCAACATCCCGCTCCTCACGTTCGTGGACGTGCCCGGCTTTCTGCCCGGAACCGACCAGGAGTGGCGGGGGATCATCCGCCACGGGGCCAAGCTCCTGTACGCCTATGCGGAGGCCACCGTCCCCAAGCTGGCCGTGATCACGCGCAAGGCGTACGGAGGGGCCTACGACGTGATGAGCTCCAAGCACATCCGCGGTGACTTCAACTTCGCCTGGCCCACGGCCGAGGTGGCGGTGATGGGGCCGGAGGGGGCGGTGAACATCGTCTTCCGGCGGGAGATCGAGGCGGCGGAGGACCCCGAGGCCCAGCGCGCAGAGCTGATCCGCGAGTACCGCGAGCGCTTCGCCAACCCCTACGTCGCCGCCGAGCGCGGCTACGTGGACGACGTGATCGAGCCCCGGCGGACGCGGCCGGTCATCATCGACGCGCTGGAGACAGCCCGGACGAAGCGCGAGCGCCGCCCGCCCCGAAAGCACGGCAATATCCCGCTGTAGCCCCATCGATCCTGCTTGAGCAAGGGGCTCTGGGCGCCGCATGACCCGGGCCAGGGGATCGCCGGCGACGCTCGCCGCCGAGCCCATCGCTCTTTTCCACCCTCGACGGCCGATCGGCTACAGGGAAGACGAGACCGTCCTAGCGTGATACACCCCCCAAGGGGGATCCGAGCCCCCTTCGGTCACGGTAGCGAAGGAGACATGACGTGTCTGTCTTTCTTCTGCGCCAATTGCGTGCCTGCGTCCGTGCGCTCTCGCGACAGGCGTCCCTCGTGTCCGGATCGCCTTCTACCAAGCTCCTTTGCCCAGGCTTCCCCGGAGGGCCGAGTCCACGGTCATGCCGGCGTAGAGAGCGGCCGCCAGGGGAAGAGCCAGGCACCAGCCCGGGCCGAGCCCGAAGTAGCGCACGGCCGGGCGGAAGCTGGCCGCGGAGGCGATCCAGGCAAGGCCCCCCAGGGCGCCCAAGGAGGCTGCTGCCTGCCCGTCCTCGGTGGCCAGGGCAAGGCCGACCTCAGCCGGCGGCAGGAGGAAGAGGAGCCCTAGGCCGGCCAGCGTGCCGGCCACGAGCATCCAGGAGAAGCGAAGCTGCTCGAAGGCGGTGCGCCGCACCATCCTCCAGGCGCTGGCCAGGTCGTGGGCGCGCAGGCTGGTCACCTCGCCCTGGCTCAGGGTCAGGTGGATCCGCCCCCCACAGCCCTTCACGGCTCGGGCCAAGCCAACGTCGTCGATCACCCGATCGCGGATGGCGGCGAAGCCGCCGGCCTGGTCGAGCGCTTGCCGGCGGACGAGCACGCAGCCTCCGGCCGCCGCTGCCGCTCTCCGGCCTGGATCGTTGACGAGACGGGGCGGGTAGAGGAGGAAGAAGAAGTAGAGGAAGGCAGGGATGAGCAGGCGCTCGGCCAGCGACCGACAGCGGAGGCGAGCCATGCGGCTATTCAGGGCCAGCCCCGCCTGCTCGCTCTCTCTCACCAGCGCGCGGAGCGAGCGCGGCTGGTGGCGGATGTCGGCGTCGGTGAGAAGGAGGTAGTCGTAGTCCATCCCCGTGGCCCGTCGCGCCTGCTCGAGCGCCCACACCTTCCCTGCCCAGCCGACAGGGAGGGGAGAGCCGGCGAGCACCGTCAGCCGGGGGTGGTCGATAGCCCTCGCCACCTCGCCTGTCCCGTCGCTCGAGCGGTCGTCGACCAGTACCACCCTCCACCTCCCTGGGTAGTCCTGGGCGAGGAGGCTCGGCAGCGTGCAGGGTAGGAGCGCGGCCTCGTTGCGGGCAGGCACGAGCACGGCGACCGAGGGCCAGGGGGCGGACGGAGAGAAGGAGGGATCCCCTTCCTCGTCCGGGCGGGGGTGCCAGGCTGGGAGGCGGGAACAAAAGAGGGCCGCCCACGCTGCCAGCGACGCCGCTCCGGCGGCGACCAGCGCCATCTCGACCTCGAGCACGCCCAGACTCTGCCAGGCGGGCGCGAGGCGAGGCGGACGAGCTCGAGGTACTCTCCTGCCGGTGGATATCCGAATCGTCCCCGAGCCGACGCCGGAGGAGCGAGCGGCCATCCTGGCCGCCCTCCGTCGCCTCCAATCCGAGCAGGGAGGCGAAGACCCCGGCCCCTGGTGGCGCCTAGGAGCGCAGGAGGGGACGTGCTCCTTCGAGGATGAGGGCTACGGAGCCGCCGCTCTTCCCCGCAGCACGCCCGGCGCTGCTCGGGCGTAGTCGATCCCGGACAGCCACGTCATGATCAGGGCGACGAGGAGCGCCCACCAGGCGATCTCCTCGCTCCACGCTCCGGCGGCGGCGAAGCCTCCCACGGCGGCGGCGACTGCCTGGGCCCACGTCTTCAGCTTGCCCAGGTCGCGGGCCTGGAGGACGACTCCCCGCTGCATCGCCGCCAGCCGCAGGGCGGAGACGAGAAACTCTCGGGCTACGACCAGGGCCACCATCCAAGCAGGAAAGGCGCTCTCGCCCACAAGCATGATCAGGGCGGCGACGACCAGGATCTTGTCGGCCAGGGGGTCGAGCAACGACCCCAGCGCCGAGGAGCCCCCGTGCCGGCGGGCGAGCCACCCGTCTACCTGGTCGGTGGTCATGGCGGCGATGAAGACGCCGGTCGCCCAGTACGCGTGTCCGGGGAAGTCCCAGGCGAAGAGGACGACGATCGCGACGACAGAGGCGGCTCGAGAGACCGTGAGCTGGTCGGCGAGGCTCATCGCTGGGAGAGAATATGCGGCCTATGGCTCTCTTCTCGAAAGTGCTGGTGGCCAACCGGGGCGAGATCGCCGTTCGCATCTCCCGCACTCTGCGCGAGCTCGGCATCGCCACCGTGGCGGTCTACTCCGAGGCCGACCGCGACGCCCTCCACGCTCGCCTGGCCGACGAGGCCTACCTGATCGGCCCTGGGCCGGCTGCCGAGAGCTACCTTGCCCAGGAGCGCGTTATCGAGGTCGCGCTGCGGGCAGGCGCGGAGGCGATCCACCCTGGCTACGGCTTTTTGGCCGAGAACGCGAGCTTCGCGCGGGCGGTCGAGCAGGCAGGCCTCGTCTGGATCGGGCCGCCCGCAGAGGCCATCGAGCTGATGGGCGAGAAGACCGCCGCCCGCGCGGCCATGAAGGCTGCAGGCGTCCCCGTCGTCCCCGGCACCACCCAGCCGGCCCGAAGCCCCGAGGAGGTCATCCGAGCGGCCGAGGAGATCGGCTGGCCCATCGCCATCAAGGCGGCAGCCGGGGGCGGGGGGAAGGGCCTCAAGCTCGTGCGCGCGCCCGAGGAGGTGGCGGCTGCCTTCGCCTCGGCCCAGCGCGAGGGCCAGGCCTACTTCGCCGACCCTTCCGTATACGTGGAGCGCTACCTGGAGGATCCCCGGCACGTGGAGGTGCAGGTGCTGGCCGACGCCTACGGGAACGTGATCCACCTAGGCGAGCGGGAGTGCACCATCCAGCGGCGGCACCAGAAGCTGGTCGAGGAGACGCCCTCCCCGGCTGTGGACGAGGCCCTCCGGGCCGGCATCGGGGCGATCGCCGTGGAGGCAGCTCGCGCCGCCGGCTACCGCTCGGCCGGCACCATCGAGGGACTGCTCACTCAGGAAGGCGAGTACTACTTCCTGGAGATGAACACCCGTATCCAGGTCGAGCACACGGTTACCGAGATGGTGACCGGCCTCGACCTCGTCCGAGAGCAAGTGCTCATCGCCGCCGGCGAGCCTCTCCGTCTCCGCCAAGAGGACGTACGCATGCTCGGGCACGCCATCGAGTGCCGGATCAACGCCGAGGATCCCGGTAGCGGCTTTCTCCCTTGCCCGGGGAGGATCACGGCCTACCGGGAGCCGGGGGGGCCGGGGATTCGGGTCGACTCGGGCGTGGAGGCAGGGTCGGAGGTGGTCGGGCTCTACGATCCCCTGATCGCCAAGCTGATCGCGCACGGCGTCGACCGCGAGCACGCCCGACGGCGGATGTTGCGGGCGCTGGACGAGTACGAGATCGGTGGGGTGACCACCTTGCTTGGTTTCCACCGGGCCTTGCTCAGGCACCCGTGCTTCATCCAGGCGGGCACCTGCCGAGGGGTGGTGGAGTCGGAGCAGCTTGCGAAGCAAGCCCAGGAGTTGTCGCATAGGACAACAATACTCGCGACCCGACCGGACGGACGGCTCCAGGAGCGGGCCATCGCCGTGGAGGTGGACGGGCGCCGCTTCGACGTACGTCTGCTCGTGCCGGAGCCTCCCTACCGTGAGCTCGCCCGGCGGCGCCGGCAGCGCGCGGAAGCGAGCGCGGCCACCGCCTCGGCCCGGGACGCAGTGGTGAGCCCTATGCAGGGCACGGTGCTCGACGTGCGCGTGTCCGAGGGCCAGTCGGTTCGAGCCGGCGAGGTGCTCTGCATCATCGAGGCCATGAAGATGGAGAACGAGATCGACGCCCACAGGGACGGCATCGTCACCGAGCTCTCGGTGCAGCCGGGCCAGCCGGTGAGGACCGGGCAGGTGATCTGCGTCGTCGTCCAAGAGGGACGCGGGGCTGCGTCCGACTGAGTCGCTCCGCGCTGCGCCCTGACGCTCGCTCGGCCTGGCGGAGCGCGGCCTCCTTGGGCGACGATCACGAGGGCGGCGCTCCCGAGCGCGGCTCGCAGAAGGTCATCGCCCTGCGAGAGGGGAGGGAGGGGGTAGACTCGCCCCGCCGTGGATCTCTACGAGTACCAGGGAAAGGAGCTCTTTCGGCGGTTCGGCATCCCGCTCTGGGACGGCCTTCTGGCCAGGACGCCAGAAGAGGCGCGGACAGCGGCCGCGCAGATTGGAGCCCCGGTCGTCGTGAAGGCCCAGGTCCTGACCGGCGGACGGGGCAAGGCGGGTGGGGTGAAGCTCGCTCATGGGCCCGAGGAGGCCGAGAGCCGAGCGAGGGACATCCTTGGTTTGAGCATCCGGGGCCACCCCGTGCGTGCGCTGTGGGTCGAGCGCGCCTCCGATATCGCCAAGGAGTACTACCTCTCGGTCACCTTCGATCGGGGCGCCAAGAAGCCGCTTCTCATGCTCACCACCCAGGGGGGCGTGGACATCGAGGAGGTGGCGGCCGCCTCGCCGGAGGCGATCGCCCGCGTCCACGTCGACCCCCTCCAGGGCTACCAGCCCTACCTGGCCCGGCGGCTCGTGTACCGGGCGGGCATCGTCGACGAGGGTGAGCGTCGACAGGTGACGGACATCGTGGAGCGCCTCTACGCCTGCTTCGTGGGTTGCGACGCCATGCTCTGCGAGATCAACCCCTTGATCGTGACCCCAGAGGGCGAGGTGCGGGCCCTGGACGCCAAGGTCACCGTGGATGACAACGCTCTCTTTCGCCATCCCGATATCGCCGCCATGCGCGATCTGGACGCGATCCCGCCCCAGGAGCGCAAGGCCAAGGAGAAGGGCGTGACCTACGTGAAGCTCGACGGAGAGGTCGGCATCCTAGGGAACGGGGCTGGCTTGGTCATGTCCACGCTGGACGTGATTGCCTTGGTGGGGGGCAGGCCGGCCAACTTCTGCGACCTCGGCGGAGGAGGCGACGCCCAGGGGGTGGTCGACGCGCTGGAGGTGATCGTGGCCGACCCCCAGGTGCGCTCCATCCTCTTCAACATCTTCGGCGGCATTACCCGCTGCGACGAGGTGGCCCGCGGCATTCTGGAGGCGCTCGGGCGGATGTCCATCCCCTACCCGATCGTGGTTCGCCTGGACGGGACGAACGCTGAGGAGGCAAGGCGGCTCTTGACCCAAGCAGGACTTCCCAACCTGTACGTCGAGCCGACTATGCTCGACGCTGCTCGCAAGGCAGTGGAGCTCGCCCGATGACCGACGTGTGGGCGGCCCGGGCTGACCTCTACCGAGAGAGCGAGGCCCACCGACAGGGGCCCGACCTCGATCTGCTCGTGGCGTGGGCGACGGGAGCGAGGACGGCCCTCGACGTTGCCTCCGGCGGCGGGCACGTGGCCCGGCGCTTGCGGGAGGCCGGTCTCCAGGTCGTCACCGTCGATCGCTCCCCGGGCATGGAGCCGGACGTGATCGCCTCCGCCGACAATCTCCCCTTCGCCGAGGGGAGCTTCGATGTCGTCTGCTGCCGCCTGGCCGGGCACCACTTCCCCGACCTCGAGGCGGCCGTCCGGGAGATGGCCCGGGTGGCCCGGGAACGGGTCCTCGTTGTCGACACCGTCTACCTCGACGAGCGGACGGAGGAGGCGGAGCGCATCCGCGATCCCTCCCACGTGCGCAACCGAAGCGAGGAGGAGTGGCGTCAGCTCTTCGTCCAGGCTGGACTGGTCGTGGAGGAAGCAAGACGGCTCGAGCAGCCGATCGAGCTCGAGCCCTGGCTTAGGCGGACGGGCTGCGTGGGAGAAGAGGCAGCCAGGGTACGGGCGCTCCTCGCCGACAGGATCGAGGGCAGCCTTCTTCGGCTCGACCGCGTGGCTCTCCGAGGGAGGAAAGGCTAGATGGCGATTATCGTCGATCGGGAAACACGCCTTCTCGTCCAGGGCATCACAGGGCGAGAGGGCTCCTTCCACGCTCGGCGCAACAAGGCCTACGGCACCCAGGTCGTGGCTGGCGTTACCCCCGGCAAGGGC
The DNA here is from genome assembly GCA_040289505.1 of Thermoleophilia bacterium. Taxonomy (GTDB): domain Bacteria; phylum Actinomycetota; class Thermoleophilia; order Gaiellales; family Gaiellaceae; genus PALSA-612. The sequence goes on from PSLH01000003.1 coordinate 21,266, forward strand.
GGGCAGGAGGTGGACGGGATTCCCGTCTTCGACACCGTGGCCGACGCGGTGGAGGCGACCGGCGCCAACACGACCATGGTCTTCGTCCCGGCTCGCTTCGCCGCCGATGCCATCTACGAGGCCATTGACGCCGGCATTGGCACCATCGTCTGCATCGCTGAGGGGCTCCCCGCTCACGACATGCTCCGCATCTACAACTACATCCGGCCACGGGGTATCACCATGGTGGGCCCCAACTGCCCAGGGGTGCTCTCGCCCGGCAAGGCCAACGTGGGCATCATCCCGGCCGAGGTATTCAGGGAGGGGCCAGTAGGACTCGTGTCTCGGTCGGGGACGCTCACCTACCAGATCGGCCACGAGTTGGCTCAGCTCGGGCTGGGAAGCTCGACCGTCGTCGGCATCGGCGGCGATCCGGTGGTCGGCTCCTCGTTCATCGATATCCTCGCCCGCTTCCAGGCCGATCCTGAGACCGAGTACGTGGTCTTGGTCGGCGAGATCGGGGGTGACGAGGAGGAGCGGGCGGCCCGCTTCATCGCCCAGGAGATGACGAAGCCGGTGGTGGCCTACGTAGCCGGCTTCACGGCCCCGCCCGGCAAGACGATGGGGCACGCCGGCGCCATCATCACAGGATCGTCGGGGACGGCCCAGGCCAAGAAGGAGGCGCTCGAGGCTTGCGGGGTCAAGGTCGGCACGACGCCCCAGGAGACGGCCGCCCTGGTGGCAGAGCTGGCCCGATCTCGGCGCTAAGAGGTCCGATTCGTCCGCTCGGCTTCCGCCAGTGGGGTGGCTTGCCGCCTGCGGTATCGGGACAGATGATGACCGCCTCAGAGAGCTCGGGATGCCTGCCACGTTGACCGTGATCGTCGGCGATCTCGCCACCGACGCCCGCTCCTCGATGTTTCTCCCCGCGGAGTGCGAGCGCCACGCGGCTGCGAGCGCGGGCCCTGCGGTGCCCCCGGCGGGTCTCGCTCGCTTCATCGGGGAGCAGCGAGCTCCGCCGGGATCAACTACACTTGCCCCCGGTCGACCCGACGCTCAGCTGGGGAAATTCGGTGATCGGGTCCGGGGAGATTCGCGCGATCGTCCTCAAGCCGGCAGGTCCGTGCTTCCGTCCGGGATCGGATCGCCTCGGGCGTCCGCCCGGCACGTCCCCTCCGCATGCGACGGCTCGTCGAGGCCGAGTACGGCGACGACCGCTAGGCTCTAGCGATGCCTGTGATCTCCTTCGCCCGCGGCGTCCCTGCCCCCGAGTGCCTTCCGGTCAAGGAGCTTGCCGACTGCGCCCGAGCGGTGATCGAGCGCGACGGGCCGAGCGTCCTCAACTACGGTCCGGTCGGCGGCTACGGCCCCCTGCGCGAGTGGCTGGCCGAGCTCCACGGCGTCAGCCCCGGCCGCGTCCTCGTCACCAACGGCTCCCTGCAGGGCCTCGACCTTCTCCTCGGGCACTTCGCCCACCGGGGACGGATCCTGGTCGAGGCGCCGACGTACGACCGGCCGCTCAAGATCGCCGCCCGCCTCCGGGCCGAGCTGCGGGCCATTCCCCAGGACGACGAGGGCCTGGACGTGGACGCCCTCGAGGCCGAGCTCCGGCGCGACCCCGCTCCCGCCTTCCTGTACGCGCTTCCCACCTTCCAGAACCCGAGCGGGCGCACGCTTCCCCTTGAGCGGCGCCGCCGCCTGGTCGAGCTGGCCCACGAGTACCGTCTGACCGTGCTCGAGGACGACCCCTACGGGCGCGTCCGGTTCGAGGGGGAGGCGCCGCCCACCCTCTTCGAGCTAGACGGCGGCCAACGCGTGTTCTACTCCTCCTCGTTCTCCAAGGTGGTCGCGCCCGGCCTTCGCGTCGGCTACTTCGTGCTCGGCCAGGAGCTGGCTCGGGCGGTCGAGGGGGTGGCAGTCAACGTCTACCTGAGCCCCTCCATCGTGGCTCAGGCGATCGCGTTTGAGTTCGTCCGCCGCGGGAACCTCGAGCCGAACGTGGCTCGGGTGGCCGGGCTTCTGCGCCTTCGCCGCGACGCCATGCTGGCGGCGCTCGAGCGCGAGCTCCCTGGCGCTCGCTGGAGCCGGCCGGAGGGAGGCTACTTCCTGTGGCTCGACTTGCCCCCTGGAGTGGAGGCAGAGGCGGCCCTGGCGCTCGGCGAGGAAGCGGGGGTGACCTTCGTCAAGGGGGCCGACTTCTTCCCTGGCGGCGCGGGCGGGCGAGGCTCGGCTCGGCTTGCCTTCAGCTACGTGTCGCCTCAGGAGATCGAGGAGGGGGTAGCCCGGCTGGCCGCCGTCGTCTCCCGTCTCGAGGCTGCTCGAGCTACGGCCTAGACGCTACGCGGGGGCGCCCGCTGCGTCGTGGGCCACGACCTGGGCGAGCGGCCGAGGTACGAGCCGGGGCTGGAGGGGAGGCGCCAGGGTACCTCGCTTGTGGTGGCGAAAGGTGGGACAGGGCTCGTCGAGATCGAGGGCGCATAGCTGCGCTCGGCGGAAGTAGCAATCCTCGCAGGTTACTCCACTTGTCTTGCTCTTCATCGATCTTCCTCTACCATCTCCCGCCTCTTGGACAAAGCTGGATAGTAGGGATTTGGCAGCCGGGCGCAAGGGGCTAGGAGCACGAAATAGCCGCATTTTGCGGGGTATTCAGAGAAGGCGACAGAGGGCGGCATCAGGGTCGAAAGGCCCCTGTCGCCAAGGCCCGCAACGCTTGACGCAGGCTCTCGACCGGGATCACCCGTAGGCCATCGGCGTAGCGGCGAGCCTCGGCCGCGTTGGCCTTGGGGACGAGGAAGACGCGGATGCCAGCTCGGTGCACGCCCAGCACCTTCTGCTTGATTGCGCCCACGGCCGTGACCGACCCGTCGAGCTCGATCTGGCCGGTGGCAGCCACCCGCTGGCCGTGGTCGACGTCGCGGCCAAGCTTCTCCATCACGGCCAGCGCGAAGGCCAGGCCAGCCGAGGGTCCGCCGACGTTGCCGGAGTCGATGCGGACGTCGAGGGGAAGGTGGATGCGGGCAGCCGGCTGGACGAGGACGCCGATCAGGGCGCGCTCGGGGGCGCTGGGGTCGGCGATGGTGCGTACCCTGACCGTGCGGAGGCCTGTATCACCGCGCACGAGGAGGGTCACCACCTGGCCTGGGCGGAGGCTGCTCACGATCTGGCGGAGCTCGGCCGGGGAGCGAACGCGCCTGCCCTCTGCGCCCACGATGACGTCGGTAGGGATGAGGACCTTGGCTGCCGGCGCGTGGGGGGCGACGGCCACGACCAGCGCCCCGTCCTCCCGCACGTCGACCTTGTAGCCGAGCTCCCGCAGGGCCACGGCGGCCGCGATCTCCTGGGAGCGGGCCATCTGGCGCAAGTCGACCCTGCGCCGGGTTCCGTCGCTCACGCCGGGCGGGTTGACCTGGGAGCCGGGAAGGAGGGTGGCTCCCTCCCTGATCTCGGGGAACAGGCTCTCGAGGAGCGTGGCCCGTCGCTGGATCACGTCCACGAAGTAGATCCCGTCGTCTTCCTGGGCCACCCTCGTCCCCCTGATGGAGACGAGCGGGGCCACGGGGTGGGCCTCGTCGGGGAGGATCAGGTAGTCGCCAGACGGCGCTAGCCAGAGGACGAGGAAGGTCGCCACCGCCAGGCCCGCCACGGCGGCCGCCAGCCGCCAGGGAGAGGGGAGCCTCTTCATCGAGCCGTCTCGCTAGAGGAGGAAGCGGCTGAGGCCGCCGTCCACGGGCAAGACCGCCCCCGTCACGTAGGCCGCCCGCTGGGAGGCGAGGAAGCAGACGACGTCGGCTACCTCGCGCGGCTGACCGAGGCGGCCCAGAGCGACCTGGGCGGCGCCCTCCTCCCGCGACCGCCCGCTGGCGGCGTAGAGCTGGGCCAGCCGCTCGGTGTCGATACGTCCTGGCGCGACCACGTTCACGGTCACGCCCTTGGGGCCTACCTCCCGGGCCAGGGTCTTGGCCCAGCCGACGACGCCGGGACGGACGGCGTTGGAGAGGGCGAGGCCGTCGATAGGCTCCCGCACCGAGCTCGACTCGATGAGGACGATCCGGCCTCGGCCCGACCGCTCAAGGTAGGGCATAGCCAGGCCGGCGAGGCGCACGAACGGCAGGAGGAGAAGGTCGACCGCCGCCTCCACGTCCGCAGCCCGCAGGTCGCGCGCTGGCCCGGGCGGGGGCCCGCCCCCGTTCAAGACGAGGATGTCGATGCGGCCGAACGCCTCCAGGGTGGTCGCCACCAGGCGCTCGAGGTCGACGGGCACGGTGAGGTCGCCGCGGACGGCGAGCGCCCCCAGCCGCTCGGCGTGGCGCGCCAAGAGGTCGCGCCGGCGGGCGAACATGGCCACGTTCGCTCCTTCCTCGGCCAGAGCCTCGGCGACCGCCAAGCCCATCCCCGACGAGGCGCCGCAGACGATGGCGGTCGCTCCCTGGAGCCCCAGGTCCATGGGCTAGCGATGGCGCAGCACGCCCACGACCTCGCGTACCGCTGCTGCCGAGGCCTTGAGCGCCTTTCGCTCCTCCGAGGTCAGCTTGAGCTTGACGATCTCCTCCACGCCCCCTGCTCCCAGCTTCACGGGGACGCCGATGTAGAGGCCGTCGATCCCGTACTCGCCCTCGAGGTAGGCAGTGCAGGGCAGCACCCGCTTCTCGTCCAGGAGGATGGCATCCACCATCTGAGCGGCGGCCGCTCCCGGGGCGTACCAGGCCGAGGTACCGACCAGGTTGACGATCTCGCCCCCGCCGACCCGGGTGCGCTCGACCAGCTTGCGGATGCGGGCTTGGCTCAGCAGCTGCTCCAGAGGAATACCGCCCACGCTGGTCGCCGACACCACCGGCACCATCTGGTCGCCGTGCCCGCCCAGCACCATGGTTTGGACGTCCTTGACCGAGGATCCTGTCGCCCAGGCGATGAAGGTGCGAAAACGGGCGGTGTCGAGGATGCCGGCCATGCCCACCACCCGCTCGCGGGGGAGCTTGGACACCGCCTTGGCCACGTGGCACATGGCGTCTAGGGGGTTGGATACCACGATGAGGATGGCCTCGGGCGAGCGGACGATGGCCTCTCTCGTAACCGAAGCCACGATATCCTCGTTGGTGGTGACGAGGTCGTCCCGGCTCATGCCTGGCGAGCGGGGCTTGCCAGCGGTGATGACGACGACGTCCGAGCCAGCTGTCTCCTCGTAGCCGTTCGTGCCCACGATGTTGGGCTCGAAGCCAAGCACGGCCCCCGCCTGGTTCATGTCCAGGGCCTTGCCCTGGGGCAGGTTCGTGATGATGTCGACCAAGACGACGTCGGCGTAGTCGCGGCGGGCGATCTCCTGGGCGCAGGTCGCGCCCACGTTGCCCGCGCCAATGACGGTGACCTTCCTTCTCCTCGTCGTCATCGCACCAGTGCTCCCAGCTTCTCGATGATCGCGTCTGCCACCTGGCTCGTCCCCACGGCGGTGGGATCGTCTCTGGTCGGCTTCATGTCGTAGGTGACGCTCTTTCCCTCGGCGATGACGGCCGCTACTGCCTCCTCCAAGCGAGCGGCTGCCTCCCGCTCGCCCAGGTACTCGAGCATGAGCTTGCCGGAGAGGATCATGGCGATCGGGTTGACCTTGTTTTGCCCCTTGTACTTGGGGGCCGAGCCGTGGGTAGCCTCGAACACGGCAACGTGCTCGCCGATGTTGGCCCCGGGCGCCATGCCCAGTCCTCCCACCAGCCCAGCGGCGAGGTCGCTGACGATGTCCCCGTACAAGTTGGGGCAGACAAGGACGTCGAACTCCTCCGGCCGCTGCACGAGGCCCATGCAGAGCGCGTCCACGAGGTTCTCCTTGGCCTGGATGTCGGGGTAGTCGGGCGCCACTCGACGGAAGACGGCCAAAAAGAGGCCGTCCGTGTGCTTCATGATGTTGGCCTTGGTGACGCAGTGGACGGCCTGGCGACCGTGGTCGCGGGCATACTCGAAGGCGAAGCGGATAATGCGCTCGGAGGCCTCGGGGCTGATGGGCTTGATGGAGATACCGGAGGTCTCGGGCACCCGCTTGGGCTGCAGTCGGTTGAGGGTCTCAATTAGGGCGCGGGCGCTGTCGCTGCCCGACTCGAATTCGATGCCGGCGTAGAGGTCCTCGGTGTTCTCCCGGACGATGACCACGTCCACGTTCTCGTAGCGGGAGCGCACCCCTGGGTAGGTCTTGCACGGTCTCAGGCAGGCATACAGCCCCAGCTCGTGGCGGAGGGCGACGTTGACGGAGCGAAAGCCGGTGCCGATCGGGGTCGTGATCGGGCCCTTGAGGGCGACTCCCGTCTCCCTGATGGAGGCCAGCGTCTCCTCGGGCAAGGGGTTGCCGCCGTACTCCTCCATGACCTCGGCCCCTGCCTGGCGGACCTCCCACTCGATCTCCACGCCGGTGGCCTCGATAACGCGTCGTGCTGCCTCCGTGAGCTCGGGACCCGTGCCGTCACCGGGAATCAGCGTCACGCGGTGGGCCATGCCAAGAGCTGACTCTACCGCCTCCCTCGCTCCTCAAGGCGGGCATCCGTCCCCCGGAGAACGCGAAGGCGGTAGATTCCGCTTTCGTGAGCGAGTTTCGACCGGGGCTGGAGGGCGTGATCGCCTTCGAGACCGAGATCGCCGAGCCCGATCGGGACGGGGGCGCCCTCCGCTACCGGGGGGTCGACATCGAGGAGCTGGTGGGCAAGGTGCGCTTCGAGAACGTGTGGGGCTTGCTCGTCGACGAGAGCCCCTACCCTGGGCTTCCTCCCGCCGAGCCCTACCACGCCCAGGGCCTCACGGGCCAGGCGCCGGCCGACCTGCAGGCGGTGACGGCTCACCTAGGGGCCGAGTGGAGGCTGGGGCAGCTCATCGATATCTCCGACGAGCAGGCTCACGACGACCTCCGGCGACTGTCCGCCACCATGATCTCCGTCGTCGCTCAGTCGGCCCGCCTGGCCGACGGCAAGCGAGAGCCGGTGCCGCGCCGAGTGGTGGAGCAGGGGTCGGGCACGGCCGAGCGCTTCCTCCTGGAGTGGCGGGGCGAGGCCGACCCCAAGCACGTGACCGCCATCGATACCTACTGGATCTGCACCGCCGAGCACGGGATAAACGCCTCCACATTCACCGCTCGGGTGGTCGCCTCCACCGGAGCCGACTGCGCTGCTTGTCTCTCGGCTGCGGTGGGCGCCCTGTCGGGGCCGCTCCACGGTGGCGCTCCTGCCCGCGTCCTCCCCATGCTCGACGCTGCAGCCTCTGCCGACGACATCGAGGCCTACGTCAGGCGCGTCCTCGACAGCGGCCAGAGGCTGATGGGCTTCGGCCACCGCGTCTACCGGGCGGAGGACCCGCGAGCGCGCCTGCTTCGGCGCACGGCCAAGGAGCTCGGCTCGCCTCGGTTCGAGGTGGCGGAGGCGCTGGAGCGGGCGGCCCTGGCCGAGCTCGCAGCCCGCCACCCCGAGCGAGTGCTCGCCACCAACGTGGAGTTCTGGTCGGCGGTGGTGCTCGACCTGGCCGAGATCCCGCCCCCGCTGGCGCCCGCCATGTTCGCCTGCTCCCGCACTGCCGGCTGGTCGGCGCACATCTTGGAGCAGAAGCGGACGGGGCGGCTCATCCGGCCCTCCGCCCGCTACGTGGGTCCCGCCAGCCGCCCCCTGGCCTCGGTGTCGTGACCCTGGCCCAGGCTGCGGCGGAAGCCGAGAGGCTGGCCGAGCAGGGGAGAGAGAGCGAGCTTGCCCGCCTCCGGGCGGCCTGGGGAGACGAGATCGAGGAGGCGGCGCGGAGCGCTGACTACCGGGAGCGGGCCGTCGCCTACCGGGCGATCGGTCAATTTCGCTTCCGCCAGAAGATCGAGCTCCTCCGCCGGGGCTTGGAGGACGAGAGCCCTGCCTGTCGCGGCTCGGCTCTCATCTCCTTGGAGCGGCTGTCTCGAGAGGGGCCAGCGCCGGTGAACGCCGTGCGCCCTCTCTTGCACCGGCTCGTGTCGGGCGACGACAACGAGGCCGTCCGCCGGCTCGCGGCCGTCTGCCTGCGGAACGGCTCGCCCCAGCGCGACACCATCATCCTGCTTCAGGGGCTCGCCGAGGACGAGCGGTGCGCCCGCGAGCTGCGCGAGGTGGCGGCCAAGGTGGCGACCGCGCTGAGGAAGAAGGCCAGCTCACGCTGACATGCCAATTTCGTAGCGGGCTTGGAGAAGACGAGGCGCGGCCGCGGGCGAGATGGTGGACTTTGCGGCAAAGCCTGTCTCTGGGACGTGCCCCGGCGGGACGGCGGCGGCTCCTGTCAGCGCGGGCGGCGGCGCGCGTGGGGGTGGGCCTGGAAGTAGGTCTCCCGGCGGCGCCGGTCGGAGACGTGCGTATAGATCTCGGTGGTGGCCAGGTCGGCGTGGCCCAGCATCTCCTGGACGCTGCGGAGGTCGGCTCCACCCTCCAGAAGGTGGGTGGCGAACGAGTGGCGGAGGAGGTGGGGGTGGACGCGCTCTGGCTCCAGGCCTGCCCTCGCGGCCAGCCGCCGCAGGAGGAAGAAGACGCCCCCTCGGGTGAGCGGGCCGCCCTTGGCGTTGAGGAAGAGCTCGGGCCGGCGGCGACGGTCCAAATAGGGGCGGCCGCGGGCGAGGTAGCGGCGGACGGCCTCGGCCGCCTTGCGCCCGATCGGCACCATCCGCTCTCTGTCTCCCTTCCCCAGGCAGCGAACGAGCCGCTCCTCCAGGTCGATCGAGCCCCGCTCCAAGCCCACAGCCTCGCTCACCCGCAGCCCGGCTCCGTACAGGAGCTCGACCAAGGCCGCGTCCCGCAGCGCGAGCGGCGTCGTCCCCGAGGCGGCGGCGATCAGGCGCTCGATCTCCCCCCGAGTCAGCGGTCGGGGTAAGCGGCGCAGCCGGCGGGGAGGATCGACGGCCGAGGCCGGGTTGTCCCTCCGCTCTCCCAGGAGCGCCTGGTGGCGAAAGAAGGAGCGAAGCGCGGCCAGGCGGCGAGCGATGGTGGCGCTGGAGAGGCCCGCGGCCCGAAGCTCGGCCAGGTAGCGCTCGATCTCCGCGGCGTCCGCCTGGCGGAGCGGGCCTCCCAGGAAGCGACGCGCGTCCTCGAGGTCGCGCCGGTAGCTCTCCACCGTCCGCGGCGAGAGTCGGGCTGAGGCCAAAGCGAGGAAGGCCTCGAGATCGGAGTCGGGAGGAAGGGTGCCCACTTCCCGCTAGGACTGGCGGGCCAGCCTCGGGGCGCGAGCGCGAGGGAGGAGGCGGGCGAGGCGGAGGAGGGCAAGGAGGGCCAGGGCCTGAAGCAGGGCGAGGGCGCCCAGGGCGATGGCCGTATCGACCCAGAAGCGATCGGGGTAAAGCCGGCGGAGGGTGTCCGTGTCGGCGAAGCGCCAGCTATCCCCTTCGAAGAAGAGGCTGTGAAACGGGGTCGAGAACGAGCTCCAGCTCAAGACTGACACCCCTCCCACGAGGAGAGCGAGACCAATGGTCAGCCACGCCCCCAGCCGGAGGCCCAAGGGAATCGCCCGGCGCAGGCGGCGGGCGGGAAACGTGACGGCCGCCGCCGTGAGCAGAGCAAGGAGAGCCAGGACCTGGAAGCGGTAGGCTCGCTCGAGCAGGGAGCGGACGTCGGCCATGTGGGCGATCTCGCGCCCGCCAAAGGCGGGCGATCCGTCGGCCAGCCGAGCCCGGCGCAACCGCGCCAGGCCCGGGTCGTCGCCTGGCAGGATCGCCCGCAGGCCGACGAGGGCCAGCCGGGCTCGCTCCTCCGAGGAGAGGCCGTAGCGATCGGCGGGAATCCCTCCGTGGTCGTAGAGGAAGCGCACGTACCAGTCGCCGGCGACGAGGCGTACGCTGGTCACGACGAGGAGCGCAGGCACGAGCAGGGCGACCGCGAGGGAGAGGGCGGCGGAGAAAACCCGAGTCACGGCTCCTAGGAGCGGGGGTGGGATCGATCGTACACCCTGCGTAGGCGGCGCCCGTCCACGTGGCTGTACACCTGGGTGGTGCTGAGGGAGCTATGCCCCAAGAGCTCCTGAATCACGCGTAGGTCGGCCCCGCCCTCGAGCAGGTGGGTAGCGAAGGCGTGCCGGAGCCGGTGGGGATGGGGCAGGAGGCGGCGCAGGGTGCTCGTGTCCAGGCGGCGCCCTCGCGCCGACAGAAAGAGGGCCTGCTCGGGATCTCGGGCGAGGCGGGGCCGAGACTCCCGCAGGTAGCGGCCCAGCCAGAACGCTGCCTCCTCGCCCAAGGGGACGAGGCGCTCCCTACCGCCCTTTCCCCGCACCCGCACCGTCTCGGCCTCGAAGTCGACATCGCCGAGGTCGAGGTCGACCGCCTCCCGGCTGCGAAGGCCGGCCGAGTACACGAGCTCGGCCAGGGCGCGGTTGCGGAGCTCGAGGGGGCTGTCCCCGGCCAGGGCGTCGAGCTCACGATCGAGCTCGGCCGGCTTGGGCACGAAGGGCAGCCGGCGCCGGCGCCGGGGCGCCAGGGGGATGTCGGGGACGCGCTCGTTCCCCAAGGAGAAGCGGAGGAGCGCTCGCACCGCCGAAAGCTTCCGGGCGATGGTGGCAGGCGCGAGGCGCCGGGGCCGGGCCCGGGCGAGGTGGCTGGCGTAGGCAGAGAGGACGCCGGAGTCCACCTCGTCCAGGCCGAGACCTCGCTCGGCCAGCCAGGAGGCGAAAGGCTCCAGGTCGAAGCGGTAGGCGCGGCGGGTAGCCGCGGCCAGGGCGGGCGAGGCGAGGAAGCGCTCGATCTGGGCCCGGGTATCCATGGGGACTCTTTCGCGCTCGCTCCCGCTCGACCCTTCCTACAGGGGCTTCTCTCCCTCCCCGCAGCGCTCCTCGCCGGGAAGGAGGGAGTAGAGCACGAAGTCCACCCGTCGACCCCGGCGGGGGCTGTAGCGGCTGGAGCGGAGCACGCCCTCCCGGGTGAAGCCTGCCCGCTCGGCGACCCGCTGCGAGGCCACGTTGTGGAGGTCAGCCCGCAGCTGCAGCCGCTTGATCCCGCACTCGCGCAGGGCCCAGCACGAGGCGAGCCGCACCGCTCGGGTGGCAACTCCCCGCCCGCGCTGCGCCCGCTTCACCCAGTAGCCGATCTCAGCCACTTCGTGCTCGGCGTCGACCACGCTGATGCCTACCGACCCCCACACCTCCCCGCTTCCAGCGTCGGTCACGGCGAAAGCGGCCAGCGCGTGCTCCTTCCAGCCCCGTTTCGTCATGGCCACGTAGGCGCGGGCGTCGGCCAGGGTGTAGGGCTGGGGGACGCTGTCTAGCCAGCGAGCGATCTCCGGGTCGCGGCAGGCCTCGGCGATGGCAAAGATGTCGGCCTCGGTCCAGGGACGGAGGCGGACGACACCGTCAGACAGAGGCCGCGCCGGGGGATCGAGCCGCACGGCGCGAGCGTACCGCGCCGATCGAGCCCCCGTCCGCCAGCGAACGCGTAGCATACGGCCCCGTCCAGCGCCTCCGGCGCGTCTCGAGCGAGCGATGGCCACGCCTACCACCGACACCGACCTCCCAAGGCCGGTCAGCCTGAAAATCCACGGCATCCGGCCGCGGCGGCGGGTGCACTGGAATCCCACTGTGTCCATGCTGTACACGCACGCCCTCCTACGCGGTCAGGGCCGGCTGGCTGAGGGAGGTCCGCTCGTGGTCGACACTGGCCGCTTCACTGGTCGCTCTCCCAAGGACAAGTTCATAGTGCGCGAGCCTTCCTCCCAGGATCGCGTCTGGTGGGGAGAGGTCAACCAGCCGCTGACGGAGGAATGCTTCCTGCGGCTGCGCGACAAGGTGGTGTCGTCTTTGGAGGAGCAGGAGCTGTACGTCGTCGATGCCTTCTGCGGTGCTGACCTCGACCACCGCCTGTCCCTGCGCGTGGTCACCGCCAGCCCCTGGCATGCTCTCTTCGCCAAGACCCTCTTCATCGACCCGAGCGAGGGGGAGCTGTGCGGGCACGAGCCAGAGGCGCTCGTCCTCCACGCTCCGGAGGTCGAGGCAGACCCCGCGCAGGATGGCACCCGTAGCGGCGTCTTCGTCTGCCTCCACCTCGCCCGAGCGGAGATCCTCATCGGGGGTACCTCCTACGCAGGCGAGATCAAGAAGTCGATCTTCACGCTCATGAACGACCGGCTGCCGCTGCGGGGGGTCCTGCCCATGCACTGCTCGGCCAACGTGGACGAGCAAGGACGGGTGGCGATCTTCTTCGGCCTCTCCGGGACGGGCAAGACCACCCTGTCGGCCGATCCCGACCGCCACCTGATCGGCGACGACGAGCACGGCTGGTCGGACGCGGGCATCTTCAACCTGGAGGGAGGCTGCTACGCCAAGGTCCTCCGCCTCTCCGCCGAGGCCGAGCCCCAGATCTACCGGGCCGTGCACTCCTTCGGCACCGTGCTGGAGAACGTGGCCTGCGACGGCCGGGGGATCCTGGACCTGGACGATGACACGAAGACCGAGAACACCCGGGCGGCCTACAAGCTGGAGCGGATCGACAACGCCCTCCCCGCGAAGCAGGCAGGGCATCCCAGCGCGGTCGTCATGCTCGCCGCCGACGCCTTCGGGGTGCTCCCGCCCATCGCCCTCCTCAATCGCGAGCAGGCTATGTACTACTTCCTGGCTGGCTACACGGCCAAGGTGGCGGGCACCGAGCTGGGGGTGACAGAGCCACAGGCCACGTTCTCGGCCTGCTTCGGGGCGCCCTTTTTGCCCCAGTCGCCAGCGGTGTACGCTCGCATGCTGGGCGAGCGGCTCGACCGCCACGGGGCCACCGTCTGGCTCGTCAACACCGGCTGGACAGGCGGGCCCTACGGGGAGGGACACCGTATGCCTATCGCGGCCACGCGGGCGCTCCTCCACGCCGCGCTCTCCGGCCGGCTGGAGCACGTCCGGTTTCGCACCGATCCTGTCTTCGGCTTCGAGGTGCCGGTGGAGGTCCCCGGCGTGGACTCGGCCCTCCTCGATCCCCGCTCGACCTGGCGGCGCCCCCGAGCCTACGTTGAGCAGGCGCGAGCGCTGGCTCGGATGTTTCAGGAGAGCTTTGCCCAATGGGCCGACGCTGCCGGCCCCGAGGTCGCCTCCGCCGGGCCTCGCCTGTAGCAGGCTCGGTTGATCAGGCAGAGGCTGTGTCTCGTGGTGTAGCGTGCGGGGACGTGGAGGCTAGGCACGACGTCCTGGTCGTCGGGGCTGGCTGCGCGGGCATGCGGGCGGCGATCGAGGCCTACGATGCCGGCGCCGACGTGGGCGTGATCTCCAAGCTCCACCCTGTCCGGAGCCACTCGGGGGCGGCCGAGGGAGGCATCAACGCTGCCCTGGGGAACGCGGGCGAGGACAGCCCCGAGAAGCACGCCTTCGACACGGTCAAGGGCTCCGACTACCTGGGCGACCAGGACGCGATCGAGATCTTCGCCGCCGAGGCCCCGGGCGACATATACCAGCTCGACCACTGGGGCTGCTACTTCACCCGCAACGAGCAGGGAAAGCTGGCTCAGCGGCCGTTCGGGGCTGCCGGCTCGCCGCGGACGGTGTTCGCGGCTGACATCACCGGCCACGTGCTCGTCCAGGTCCTGTACGAGCAGGTGATGAAGCGCAACCTGATGGTCTACGAGGAGTACTTCGCCTGGCGGCTGGTGGTGGACGACGGGGCCTGCGTGGGCGTCATCTGCTGGGATCTCGTGAGCGGCGGTCTCAAGCTCTTGGCCGGTAAGGCGGTCGTGCTCGCCACCGGCGGAGCCGGCCGCATCTACCGCACCACGACCAACGCCTACGCCTGCACAGGCGACGGTATGGCCATGGCCCTGCGGGCAGGGGCGCCGCTCAAGGACATGGAGTTCATGCAGTTCCACCCCACCACCCTCCACCCCAGCGGCATCCTCCTCACCGAGGGCTGCCGGGGCGAGGGCGCCTACCTCATCAATAAGGACGGGGAGCGGTTCATGGCCCGCTACGCCCCCAACGCGCTGGAGCTGGCCAGCCGCGACGTCGTCTCCCGGGCCGAGCAGACCGAGATCGACCAGGGCCGCGGCGTGGACGGCTGCGTCCTCCTCGACATGCGCCACCTGGGAGCGGAGAAGATCCTCTCTCGGCTTCCTGGATCGCGGGAGCTCGCTCTGACCTACGCCGGGGTCGATCCCATCTACGAGCCGGTGCCGGTGCGGCCGGGGGCTCACTACCACATGGGCGGCGTGGAGACGGACGTGTGGGGGGCGACCGAGATCGAGGGCCTGTACGCGGCCGGGGAGTGCGCCTGCGTGTCGGTGCACGGAGCCAACCGGCTGGGCGGGAACTCGCTCATGGAGACGATCACCTTCGGCCGCCGGGCTGGTCGGGCGGCGGCCGAGTACGCCCTCGCTCACAACCCGGCAGTGGCCACCGCGCCCGCCTCCGCTCTGGCCGACGCCGAGCGCGATCTCACGCAGCTCCTCGACCGGGACGAGGGCGAGCGGCCCTGGGCGATCCGGGAGGAGCTGGGCAGCACCATGCTGGAGTGCTTCGGCGTGTTTCGGCGGGAGGAGGAGATGCAGCGCGCCATCGAGAAGGTGGCGTCGCTGCGCGAGCGCTACCAGCGGGTGGTGGTGGAGGACAAGGGGAGCGTCTTCAACACCGACCTCACTCAAGCGCTGGAGCTCGGCTACCTCCTCGATCTTGCCGCCTGCATGCTGCAGGCGGGGATCGCTCGCAAGGAGAGCCGGGGAGCTCACGCCCGCCCCTACGACTACCCTCAGCGCGACGACGAGAACTTCCTGAAGCACTCCATCACCCGTTGGGTGGACGGGCAGCCGGTTTTGTCCTATAAGCCGGTGAGGATCACCAAGTGGCAACCGACGGAAAGGAGCTACTAGCCATGTGGACGTGGTGTCGTGTATCTCGAAGGGCGCTTCTCCTTGGGGCGCTGGCCCTCGCGCTCAGCAGTGCGGCTGGCGCCTCGCTCGCCGCGGAGAAGGCGCCGCCCCCGGTTCCTACATTCCTGGGCAAGACCGCTCAGGCGAAGAGCTTTCGCTTCTCCTTCGTCCTGACGATGGAAGGGGGAGGCACGGCGCTTCCTGGCGGAAGGCCGGTCTCCTTCGAGGGGCGAGGCGGTATCGACACCCGCGCCCAAAGCGGCCAGCTGACGCTCGATCTGGGTCCGCTCGCCGCCCTCCTTGCCGGCCCCGGCGGCGGCGCCCCGGTGCCCTCCTCGGTCGAGGTCGTGGTGGCGAGGAACGTCCTCTACGTTCGCCTTCCCGCTCTGGCCCGGCAGGTCGCTCCCGGGGCCGAGTGGCTGAAGCTCGACCCGAGCACCTTTCCTGGCGGCATGACCGGCGGCGCCAACGTCGGCCGGCTGGCCCAGGTCAGCCCCCGCCAGCTCCTGGCCGCTCTGGTGCGGGCGATCACGACCACGAGGCTCGGCTCGGCCACGGTGCGGGGCGTCTCCACGACCCGCTACCGCATCACCGTCGACCTCCCGCGGCTGGCGGCAGGGCTCCCCAAGGCGCAGCGAGCGGACGTGCTCTCGGCGATCCGCCAGCTTGACCTGAGGACGCTCCCCATCGACGCGTGGGTGGACGGCGCCGGCTACGTGCGGCGTATCGCCACCGCGCTCACGCTCAAGCCGCAGGGGGTGCCCTCCTTTCTCCGGTTCACGGTCGACCTCTACGACTTCAACAAGCCGGTGCGGGTGACCGTGCCTCCTGAGGGAAAGACCGTGGACGGAAGCCAGCTTTTGCAGCCGCTCCTAGGCGGTTCCGGGCGTACGGGGACGACGGGCCCGTGATGGAGGTCGCCCTCAAGATCTGGCGCTACGATCCTGATCGGGGCGAGAAGGCCCTCAAGGAGTACCGGGTGGAGGCGCCTGAGTGGGCGACGCTCCTCGACGTCCTCGACATCATCAAGGACAGGGTCGACGGCACGCTCGCCTACCGCAAGAGCTGCCGGATGATGATCTGCGGCTCCTGCGGCATGCGCTTGGACGGAGCAGCGGTCCTCGCCTGTAAGACGCGCATGCAGCCGATCGTGGAGGAGGGCCGGGTGCCGGTCGTCTCGGCCATGGGCAACCTGCCCGTGATCAAGGATCTGGTAGTCGACATGGGGCCCTTCTGGGAGAAGCTGCGAGCGATCCAGCCCTACCTCCAGCCGGGCTACAGCGACCCAGGAGAGAGGGAGTACGTGATCCCTCCCGAGCGCCTGGAGTGGATCCACAAGGAGGCTCTCTGCATCAACTCTGGCCGACGCCGAGCGCGATCTCACGCAGCTCCTCGACCGGGACGAGGGCGAGCGGCCCTGGGCGATCCGGGAGGAGCTGGGCAGCACCATGCTGGAGTGCTTCGGCGTGTTTCGGCGGGAGGAGGAGATGCAGCGCGCCATCGAGAAGGTGGCGTCGCTGCGCGAGCGCTACCAGCGGGTGGTGGTGGAGGACAAGGGGAGCGTCTTCAACACCGACCTCACTCAAGCGCTGGAGCTCGGCTACCTCCTCGATCTTGCCGCCTGCATGCTGCAGGCGGGGATCGCTCGCAAGGAGAGCCGGGGAGCTCACGCCCGCCCCTACGACTACCCTCAGCGCGACGACGAGAACTTCCTGAAGCACTCCATCACCCGTTGGGTGGACGGGCAGCCGGTTTTGTCCTATAAGCCGGTGAGGATCACCAAGTGGCAACCGACGGAAAGGAGCTACTAGCCATGTGGACGTGGTGTCGTGTATCTCGAAGGGCGCTTCTCCTTGGGGCGCTGGCCCTCGCGCTCAGCAGTGCGGCTGGCGCCTCGCTCGCCGCGGAGAAGGCGCCGCCCCCGGTTCCTACATTCCTGGGCAAGACCGCTCAGGCGAAGAGCTTTCGCTTCTCCTTCGTCCTGACGATGGAAGGGGGAGGCACGGCGCTTCCTGGCGGAAGGCCGGTCTCCTTCGAGGGGCGAGGCGGTATCGACACCCGCGCCCAAAGCGGCCAGCTGACGCTCGATCTGGGTCCGCTCGCCGCCCTCCTTGCCGGCCCCGGCGGCGGCGCCCCGGTGCCCTCCTCGGTCGAGGTCGTGGTGGCGAGGAACGTCCTCTACGTTCGCCTTCCCGCTCTGGCCCGGCAGGTCGCTCCCGGGGCCGAGTGGCTGAAGCTCGACCCGAGCACCTTTCCTGGCGGCATGACCGGCGGCGCCAACGTCGGCCGGCTGGCCCAGGTCAGCCCCCGCCAGCTCCTGGCCGCTCTGGTGCGGGCGATCACGACCACGAGGCTCGGCTCGGCCACGGTGCGGGGCGTCTCCACGACCCGCTACCGCATCACCGTCGACCTCCCGCGGCTGGCGGCAGGGCTCCCCAAGGCGCAGCGAGCGGACGTGCTCTCGGCGATCCGCCAGCTTGACCTGAGGACGCTCCCCATCGACGCGTGGGTGGACGGCGCCGGCTACGTGCGGCGTATCGCCACCGCGCTCACGCTCAAGCCGCAGGGGGTGCCCTCCTTTCTCCGGTTCACGGTCGACCTCTACGACTTCAACAAGCCGGTGCGGGTGACCGTGCCTCCTGAGGGAAAGACCGTGGACGGAAGCCAGCTTTTGCAGCCGCTCCTAGGCGGTTCCGGGCGTACGGGGACGACGGGCCCGTGATGGAGGTCGCCCTCAAGATCTGGCGCTACGATCCTGATCGGGGCGAGAAGGCCCTCAAGGAGTACCGGGTGGAGGCGCCTGAGTGGGCGACGCTCCTCGACGTCCTCGACATCATCAAGGACAGGGTCGACGGCACGCTCGCCTACCGCAAGAGCTGCCGGATGATGATCTGCGGCTCCTGCGGCATGCGCTTGGACGGAGCAGCGGTCCTCGCCTGTAAGACGCGCATGCAGCCGATCGTGGAGGAGGGCCGGGTGCCGGTCGTCTCGGCCATGGGCAACCTGCCCGTGATCAAGGATCTGGTAGTCGACATGGGGCCCTTCTGGGAGAAGCTGCGAGCGATCCAGCCCTACCTCCAGCCGGGCTACAGCGACCCAGGAGAGAGGGAGTACGTGATCCCTCCCGAGCGCCTGGAGTGGATCCACAAGGAGGCTCTCTGCATCAACTGCGGCTGTTGCGTCTCCGAGTGCAACTCCATGGAGGCCGACCCCGAGTTCCTAGGCCCGGCCGCGCTGGCCAAGGGCATGCGCTTCGTAGGCGACCCCCGCGACCAAGCGACAGTGGAGCGGCTGGAGCTCTACTCCCAGGAGCACGGGATCTGGGACTGCACCCGCTGCTACTTCTGCCAGCAACGCTGCCCCAAGGGGGTGGATCCCCGGGATGCCATCGCCAAGCTGGGCGCCGAGGCCATCAAGCACGGCATCGACCGCGACATGGGTGCCCGCCACGCCAAGTGGTTCGTCACCTCGGCTCGCACGACCGGCTGGCTGCGCGAGACCGAGCTCGTGCCCAAGACCCAGGGGATCGTGCGCTCGATCAGGGAGATCCCGTTCGCCCTGCGCCTGCTCCGCCACGGGAAGGTGCCGCCTCCCTTCCCGCCCCACGTGGCCGACAAGGTGGACGAGGCCCGGGCTCTCTACGACCTCCTCAAGGAGCAAGGTCGAGCGGGGGCGGCGGGCATCGTCCAGGGGGAGAAGGCGCTCATGCACCTGGCCCACTTCGCCTCCGGCGAGGAGGCCGCTCGTCCCAAGCGCGAGTACCCGCAGCCGTACCTGCCGGCCACGGACAAGGAGGAGGCGTGAAGAGAGTCGCCTACTACAAGGGCTGCCTGGCATCGCTGTCGGCCAAGGAGCTTGACATCTCCACCCAAGCTCTGGCGCCGAGGCTGGGGTTTGAGCTCGACACCTTGGAATCGGTGACCTGCTGCGGTGCCGGAGACATCCACGAGGCCGAGCCCGATTACTACCTCCACCTGAACGCCCGCATCCTCGCCTACGCCGAGCAGACTGGCTCGGACACCCTCATGACCATCTGCAACGTGTGCACGCTCAACTTGCGCCAGGCGAACGCCCAGCTCAAGCAGGACGAGGCCTTGCGCGAGCGGGTGAACGGAAACTTGGAGCGGGTGGGCGCGCCCTGCTACGAAGGCTCGGTGGAGGTCAAGCACCTGCTGTGGCTCATCGCCGAGGGAGAGGGCTACGAGCGGCTCAAGGAGGTCGCCCACAAGGGGCTCAAGGGCCTGCGGGTGGCCCCCTTCTACGGCTGCCAGATCCTCCGCCCCTCCAAGCTCCTCGGC
This sequence comes from Thermoleophilia bacterium, assembly GCA_040289505.1. Taxonomy (GTDB): domain Bacteria; phylum Actinomycetota; class Thermoleophilia; order Gaiellales; family Gaiellaceae; genus PALSA-612. The sequence goes on from PSLH01000003.1 coordinate 40,323, forward strand.
TTCGAGGACCCGGACCGGCCCTCCTCCCTGGAGCGGATTATCGAGGCCTGCGGCGGCCAGCCCATCGACTACCCGGCCAAGATCAAGTGCTGCGGCTTCCCCATTATCCAGGCTCGTGAGCACGTTGCCTTGGGGGAGCTCATCCAGCCCATCGAGCAGGCGATCGAGGCTGGCGCCGACGCGATGGTCACGCCTTGCCCGCTCTGCCACCTGTCCCTCGATGCCTGGCAGGCCAAGCTGGAGAAGGCTACGGGACGGAAGCTTGGCATGCCCATCCTCCACCTGGCCCAGCTGATCGGGGTCGCCGCCGGCTTCGGCGAGGCCGAGCTCCGCTTCCGCCGCCACGTGGTGCCGGTGAGGCCGGTGCTGGAGCGGCTCCAGGCCTGAGCCTACGTCTTCTTGGTTTGGCCTTATGTTTTAGCCTCGGTCGGCGCCCTGGCCGCTTTTCTGGTCGCCTGGGGATGGCTGGAGGCAGGATGGGTGCGCCTGCGGGTGCTCGGGGTTGAGGTGCCTGGGCTTCCCCCCGCTCTGGACGGGCTCCGCCTCGTCCACCTGTCCGACCTCCACCTCGGCCTCCCCTCCCGGGGCGAGCGGGCCGTGCGCCGGGCGGTGGAGTGGACCGCTCTCCGCTCGCCTGACCTCGTGGCCGTGACCGGCGACCTCATCTCCCGCAGGCGGGGAGAGCCTCTCCTGCGAGAGCTGGTCGAGCGCCTTCCCGCCTGCTACTGCATCCTGGGAAACCACGACCTCGCTCTCGGTCGCGATCCCCTCTCCCAGCCGGTCGAGCTCGAGGACCTGGCCCCAGCCACGCTCCTTCTCGACGAGGGGAGGATGATCGAGATTCGCGGGTGCCGGGTGTGGGTGGCCGGGCTCGACCCTCGCTCTCGAGGGCGCGAGCCGGATCTCGGGCATCCCGCCGACCTCTCCATCCTCCTGTCCCATTTCCCCTCTGTGCTCGACCGCCTGCGGCCGGGCTCCTTCCACCTCGTCCTCGCTGGTCACATGCATGACGGGCAGATCTGCCTTCCCTACCCCGGAGGCAAGCTCCGTCTCGCTCACCCCAGAGCCCGCTACGCGCGGGGGCTCTACCGCCGCGGGCAGACGGTTATGCACGTGTCGCCCGGGCTCGGCACTACCTTCCTCCCCCTACGCTTCCTGGCCCGGCCAGAGGCGACCGAGCTCGTGCTGCGACCGGCCTCGTAGAATCGGGAACGAATGGAGGGGCAGGCGCGTATCTCCGCTGACGTCCTCGCCCGCTACGCAGCCGACGCAGCCTGCGAGGTGCCGGGGGTGCTAGGCCTGGTCGAGGGGCGACTCCACCGCCACCGGGGCGTCCGGGTGCTCGGCGGGGCGGGCCGGCCGACGCTCGAGGTGCACCTCCGACTGGAGCGAGGAGCCTCCATCCCCGCCGTGGGCCGGGAGGTGCAACGCCGGGTGGCTGAGTACCTGCGCCGGATGGCAGACGTGGAGCCTGAAGCCGTGGACGTGGTCGTGGACGACATCGGGAGGGCCTGAGCCATGGCGCCCTCCGTGATCGGGCTCACCGGCGCCACCCTCCGCTCGGCCCCCGCGGTCTGCCAGGGGTGCGCGTGGTGGCAGTCGCGGAGCGATCGGCTGGCAGACAAGGCCCGATGGCGAGAGCGGGTCGAGCAGGAGTGGGGAGCCTGGGGGACCCTCTACTTCGACGACGACGGACGCCTGCTCGGCTCTATGCAGTACGGTCCCTCCGGGCTCTTTCCTCGGGCGGCCGAGCTGCCAGCGGGACCACCCTCCCCTGACGCCGTACTCGTTACCTGCGCCTACCTCGTCGACGCCGGTACCCCCTGGGTGATGCAGTCCCTCTTCCTGGCCGCCATCGGGGATGCCCGGAGCAAGGGCGCCCGGGCCTTGGAGGCCTTCGCCTATCGCTACCCGGAGGGAGAGTCGATCTTCGAGCGCTTCCTGCTCCACCGTACGATCTTCCCTCGCGACTTCCTGGCCGACTTCGGCTTCCGCACGGTGCGATCGGCTGGACGAGTGGAGCTCGTGCGCCTCGATCTCGGCGGCGTCCAGCCGGTCGAGGAAGGACGCCGGCGGCGGCTTCTGCATCGCCTGCGGGAGCTCCTTGAGCCGGAGCCCATCCCTGCTCCCCGACCGTAAGAGCGAGGGGGCTCAGACGGGAAGGAGCTCCCGCTCGAGCAAGAGCTCGCCGATCTGGATCGCGTTTAGGGCCGCGCCCTTGCGCAGGTTATCGGCAGCGAGGAAGAGGCAGAGGCCGTTCTCCACGGTGGAGTCGCGGCGGATCCGCCCCACCAGGATCTCGTCCTTGCCGGCGGCCTTGCTCGGGGTGGGGAAGTCGTCCACCCGGAGGCCCGGCGCCCGAGCAAGCAGCTCTCGGGCCTGATCTGGGTCGAGCGGCTCCTCCGTCTCCACCCACACCGCCTCGGCGTGGCCGACGAGCACAGGGACGCGTACGCAGGTGGCGCTCACCGGGAGCTCGGGTAGCTCGAGGATCTTGCGCGCCTCGGCCCGGATCTTCGCCTCCTCGTCGAGCTCGACTCCGTCGAAGTCCCAGTCCATGCGCAGGTCGTGCTCGGCTGGCGGCTCCTCCGACAGACGGGCCATCGCCTGGGCTCCTGCGCCCGACACCGACTGGTAGGTGGCCACGCGCACCCGAGCCAGCCCAGCGGCGTCGAGCAAGGGCTTGAGGACGCAGGTGAGGGGAATGGTGCAGCAGTTGGGGTTGGCGACGACGCCGGCGTGCTCCCGGGCGCGGTGGCCGTTCACCTCGGGCACGACGAGAGGGACCCCATCCTGGAGGCGGTAGGCCGACGACTTGTCCACGCAGACGGCGCCCCCCTCCAAGGCGTGGGGGACGAGTGCTCGCGAGGCCGAGGTGCCTACCGAGAAGAAGCAGAGGTCGAGGTTGCCGGCGGAGAGGGCCTCGGGGGTCGCCTCCTCCACCGCTAGCTGGCGGTGGCCGAAGGGAAGCCTCGTCCCTGCCGAGCGGGCGGAGGCGAAGGCACGCACCGCCTGGTAGCCGCGCTCGGCCAACAGGGCGAGCGTGATCCGACCCACAGCCCCGGTCGCTCCCACCACCCCGATGCGCACCGCCTCACGCATCGCTCGTCACCCGGGGGCCTGCGCTCTCTGCCAGGCGGAAGCGGTCGTGCACCGCCTGCACTGCTCGCTCCACGTCCCCGGCGCGGACGACGCAGGAGATGCGAATGGAGGAGGTGGAGATGATCTCGATATTGATGCCCGCCTCGGCCAAGGCCTCGAACATGTCGGCTGCGACCCCGGGGTGGCTGCGCATGCCCGCCCCCACCAAGGACACCTTGCCGATATCGGCGTCCTGGGTGAAGCCGCGGGCTCCCACCTCCTTGGCGATCTCGGCCAAGATCGGCTCGGCCACCGCCAGATCGTCCTTGGGCAGCGTGAACGAGATGTCGGTGTGCCCGTCGGCAGACACGTTCTGGACGATCATGTCCACGTTGACGGCGGCATCGGCCAGGGCTCGGAACACGCGGGCAGCGATGCCGGGCCGATCGGGCACGCCCAGGATGGTCATCTTCGCCTCCGAGGTGTCGTGGGTGACCCCGGAGATCATCGCCTTCTCGAGCATGCCCTTGTCCTCCTCGCAGATCCACGTACCGGGCGTCTCCGAGAACGTCGAGCGGACGTGCAGGGTGACGCCGTGATTTCGCGCGAACTCGACCGAGCGTAGCTGGAGCACGCGGGCCCCGGTGGCGGCCATCTCCAGCATCTCCTCGTAGCTGACCGCGTCCAGTTTCCTCGCCTCGGGCACGATGCGGGGATCGGCAGTGAAGACCCCCTCCACGTCGGTGTAGATCTCGCAGGCGTCGGCGCGGAGAGCCGCCGCCAGGGCCACCGCCGTCATGTCCGAGCCTCCCCGGCCAAGAGTGGTGATCTCGGCCTCCGTGGACACGCCCTGGAAGCCGGCTACGAGCACGATCTTGCCCTCGTCCAAGGCCTGGTGAATACGGCGGGCCCGGATGTCCACGATCTTGGCCTTGCCGTGCTGGGTGTCGGTGACGATGCCCGCCTGGGAGCCGGTCAGCGACACCGCTGGCGCTCCCAGGTCCTCGATGGCCATCTCGGCCAGCGCGCAGGAGATCCGCTCGCCCACGGTGACGAGCATGTCGAGGGCTCGGGGCTTGGGATGCGGTGAGACTCGGTGGGCCAGGTCGATGAGCTCGTCGGTCGTGTGGCCCATGGCCGAGAGGACGCACACCACCCGGTTTCCAGCCTCTCGGGCGGCCACGAGACGCCGCGCGACCGCCTTGAGCCGGTCGACGTCGCCAACCGAGGTGCCGCCGAACTTCATGACTAGAGTGCCCACGCGCCTGCTCGCCTTCTCGCGGGGCAGGGCCGAGGGGCTCGGGAGCTCGGTCGTAGTCACGCCCCGATTGTACGGGCCGCTGTCCCTTGCCCTCGGCTGAAGGTGGCTCCGCTCAGGCCATCTCCCGTCGGCCGGAGAGCGCCCGCCCCAGCGTGACCTCGTCGGCGTACTCCAGGTCGCTCCCGACCGGAAGGCCGCTGGCAAGGCGGGTGATCCGCACCTTTCCCCGGAGCCTGTCGGCGAGGTAGGCGGCGGTCGCCTCCCCGGTCATGGTCGGGTTGGTGGCGATGACCACCTCCTCGACCTCGTCCCGCTCCACCCGCTGGATCAGCTCGTCGATGCGCAGGTCGCTCGGCTCTACTCCGTCCAGGGGGGAGAGGGCCCCGCCAAGGACGTGATAGAGGCCGCGGTACTCGCCCGTGCGCTCGATGGAGAGGAGATCGACCGGCTGCTCGACGACGCAGACGAGGGAGCGGTCGCGGCGAGGGTCGAGGCAGATGCCGCACACCTCCTCCTCCGTGAGGTTGCCGCAAGCCCGGCAGAAGCGCACCTTCTCTTTGACATCCACGATCGCCTGGGCCAGTGCCAGCGCCTCCTCCGAGGAGGCGCGAAGGAGGTGGAAAGCGAGTCGCTGGGCCGTGCGCCTACCCACGCCCGGGAGCCGGGTGAGCTGAGCGACGAGGTTGTCCACGGCCGGCGAGAGCACAGCTCCATTGTGCAGGTCTCAGCGGGCGTAGTGTTGCCACTCAGCTGGAAGAGACGGGTTCCAATCGGTGGCGCCAGGGGCGCGGAGAGCGAGGTGCAAGACCGGCCCGGCCTCGGTCGCTCCGTGCATGTGCAGGAGCCCGGCGGGGACGATCACGATGCCTCCCTCCTCGATCAGCTGCTCGGGCTGGCCTGGGAAGGCGACGAAGCCGGTCCCGGCCAGGAAGTAGAGCACTTGGTCAGTGGGGTGAACGTGGGGGCGAGTGCGGGCGTTGGCGTCGAAGAACACAGCCAAGAGCTCGAGCTCGCTCGTACCACCCGCGGCTGCCAGGTTCTGCATGCGCACGCGGCCGATGAAATTCTCGGGCTCAGGGGCGGGCCTGGCTAGGGACTCGTCGATACGAAGCGTGTCGAGCATGGCCGTGAGCCTACCGGCTCTCCCGGGGGCCTGGCGTCTCGGGGCGGCATCAAAGTGGAGAGGCCGAAGGCGCGTGGTGCCCCCCAGCGTGGCCACCCAGGTAGCCCGTGCCGTACCCGGCCCGCATGCCTCCGTCGACGACGAGCACGGCTCCGGTCACGAACGAGGACTCGTCGGAGGCGAGGTAGACGACCGCCGTGGCCACGTCCTCGGCCTGGCCCAGGCGACCCAAAGGGGGAAGCGGCCAGTCCTGCCACCGCTCGCCTAGCTCGCGCATCCCCGGCTTGATGTCGCCGGGGCAGACGCAGCTCGAGCGGATGCCGTAGGGAGCTCCGTCCAAGGCCAGCATGTTGGAGAGCATGAGGAGAGCGGCCTTGGAGACGGAGTAGGCGCCCACCGCCGGATCGCCGACGAGGGCCACGTCGGAGGCGACGTGCACGATCGCGCCTCCGCCCCGAGCCCGGAGGACGGGAAAGGCCGCCTTGGCGTGGAGGAAGGCGCCGCCCACGTTCACGGCCAGGATCCCCTCCCAGTCGGCGAGCGAGGTCTCCGTGACTCGCGCCCGGACGCCGGTACCGGCGTTGTTGACGAGAATGTCGAAGGGGGCCGCCTCAGCGGTGGCCCGCTCCACGTGCTCGGGCTGGGAGACATCGGCCTGGATCGCTCGGCAGCCGAGCTGGCGGGCGGCGCTAGCCAGGCGCTCCCGGTCGCGGCCGGTGATGACCACGGAGGCTTCCTCGGCCAGGAAGGCGCGGGCGATGGCGAAACCGATACCGGAGCTTCCTCCGGTGACGAGGGCCCTTTTTCCGGCCAGCCTCCCTGGGCTGTGTCCCGTCGCCGGCACGCTTGGCTTAGACGCCGGGGAAGCCCATGCCCGGGAGCCCGGTCATGGCGCCCAGCTTGGATTGGGCGAGCGCCTGGGCGGCGCGCAGCGCCTCGTTCACGGCAGCTAAGACCATATCCTCGAGGAGCTCGGGATCGTCGGGATCGATGGCCTTGGGGTCGATCCTGATCTCCTTGATCTCCCCCGTGCCGGTTGCCTTCACGGCTACGAGCCCGCCGCCAGCGGAGGCCTCGACCGTTTCCGCGGCTAGCTCCTCCTGGGCCTTAGCCATCTGCGCCTGCATCTGCTGCGCCTGCTGGAGCAGCTTGTTCAGGTCGAAGCCTTTGCTCACTCCTCCACCTCCCGGGCATCGAGCGTCTCTTTGAGCAGCGCTACCAGCTCGTCCTCGCCCACGGGCTGCTCTTCCGCTGGCTCGGCCTGGGCCCTCCTTTGGCCCCCGAGGGAGAAGACGAGCCGCAGGCGCCGCCCGGTGACGTCGTAGAGGGCATCGGCGAGCAGGGCGGCGTTCTTCTCCTCCTCGGCCAGCTTGCGGTGGAACTCGGCTCCGACCGGGAACTCCACCGTGAGGACGTCGCCGGCCAGGGCGGCTGGTCGGGCCTCCCGCAGCATGGAGGCGACGGGGATCGAGCGCTCCTCCAGCGCCGGCAACACCGAGCGTGTCCAGGCCTCTTGGAGCTGCGCCAGGTCGAGCGAGGGAGGGGCAGGGAGGGGCTCTGCATCTCTCGGCCGAGACGGCGCCTGGCGGGACTCCTCGCGGCCGCTGGCCCGAGCCTGCCGCTCGAGAAGCTCCAGCCGGTAGGAGAGGGATTCCTGGGAGAGGTCGGCGGCGGGCCGGGTCACCTTGACCAGCGCTAGCTCGAGCGGGAGCCGTGGGTCACCCCCTTGGCGCATGTCGTCGACGGCCACGGCCAAAAGGTCGCAGAGGCGGAGCACGGTCGCCTCGCCGAGCTGGCTCGCCTGCTCCCGGAGGCGCGCTCGGGTCTCCTCGGTCACGGGCAGGGTATCGGGCACCTCCCCCAGGTGCTGGACGAGCAGGAGGTGGCGCAGGTGCTCGAGGAGGTCGGTGACGAGGCGACCCATATCCTGACCCTGCTCGGACAGCTCCTCCACGTAGGTCAGGGCTCCTGCGGTATCGCGGTCGATGACGAGATCGACGAGGCGGAAGAGGGCCTCCTCCTCCACCGCGCCCAAGAGCTGGAGCACGGCCTGGACTGTGACGTGGCCCTCGGTGGCGGCTGCCAGCTGGTCGAGGGTAGAGACCGCGTCCCGGAAGCTTCCTCGAGCGAAGCGGGCGATCAAGGACAAGGCTGCGTCTGGCGCCTGGAAACCCTCTCCATCGGCGACGCGGCGAAGGAGCGTAACGAGCTCGGGTAGGCGCGGCCGGGCGAAGCGGAAGACCTGGCAGCGGGATCTCACCGTGGGCAGCACCTTGTCGAGCGCGGTCGTGCAGAAGACGAACACGAGGTGGGGAGGTGGCTCCTCCACGATCTTGAGGAGGGCGTTCCAGGCCGCGTCCGTGAGCTGGTGAGCCTCGTCCAGGATGTAGACCTTGTGCCTGCCCTCGACCGGCTGGAGGATGACCCGATCGCGGATCTCCCGGATGTCGTCGATGCCTCGCTGAGAGGCAGCGTCCATCTCCACCACGTCCATGGAGGTGCCGGTGGCGATGGCACGACAGGGAGCGCAGGTGGCGTCCGGCTCCGGCGTGGGGCCCTGGATGCAGTTGAGGGCCTTGGCCAGGATACGAGCGAGCGAGGTCTTGCCGGTACCGCGGGGGCCAGCGAAGAGGTAGGCCTGGCGCACGCTCCCGGCCTGGATCGCGTTGGTGAGCGTACGCACGACCGCCTCCTGGCCCACTACCTCGGCGAAGGTCTGAGGGCGGTACTTGCGGTAGAGGGCGGTCACCCAGGCGATTCTCGCAGATGTCGCAACGGGGTCAGAGCTTGGACTCGGCTATCTAAGCTAAGACTCTGCCGCCTCGAAGCATGGAGCGCCCGGTCGCGCGGACGCGCCGTCGAGGCGAGCCACCCGGGCGGCGCCTGCGCCGCTTGCTCGGGCCAGGCGGCTCCGCGGCACCTGAGAGACACTGCTTAGCGCTGCTTCCTCCCGGACCTGACGCGGTTCACAGGCTCCCAGTGCGCGGGACCTGGCCGTCATCGCCACGCGCGCCGGCCCAGGCCCCGGACGACTCCGCCCCTCGGGCGGTGTTCGGCCCCGCTATAGCGGGTTGCGGGTTCAGGGAACCGCTAGCTCCCCGCCTAGCGCGACCGGGCAGGAGCATCCTAGCAGCCCTAGACACGTAGCGTGTGCCACGAGTAAGGTAGCGACGTGCGGGTAGCGGCCGTCATGAGCGCCCGTCTCGTCACTGCCTCCCCGGAGGAGACGGTGCAGCGGGCGATCGCGCGCATGGTCGCCGAGAACGTGGGAGCGGCGACTGTGTGCGAAGGCCCCCGGCTGGTCGGCATCTTCACGGAGCGTGACGTTCTCCGCCTGGCGGCGCGCCGACCCGACTTCGCTTCGCTTCCCCTGGGAGAGGTGATGACGAGGCCTGTCGTCACCGTCTCGCCCTGGGACGACCTCCTCGGCGTTGCGCACCTGATGAGGGCGCGCCGCATTCGCCATCTTCCGGTTGTCGAAGGAGAGAACGTGCTTGGCATGATCGGGATCCGCGAGGTCCTGCACGCGCTCGTCGAGCGGTTGTGGCAGGAGCACGACCCTGAGGCCCGCGAGACGGCCCACGAGCTCCTGCGCCGCGCGGGCGTGCCGCCCCCCAAGGAGCGGGAGCGAGCGTGATCGGCTCCTCGAGCGAGGACAGAGCAGCCTGAGCGAGGATGGCTGTCAGCCGACGATGCCTCGCGCTCGCCGATGACCTCGGTGGTCCACCTCCCTCGCACCCGCCGCGAGCGTCTCCGCCCCCATCCTCCACGAGCCCGAACGAGTGGGCGCGGCTGGGATCGAACCAGCGACCTCCCGCGTGTGAAGCGGGCGCTCTCCCGCTGAGCTACGCGCCCCGGGGGCGAAAGCCTAGCGCACCCTGTACCAGGGGTTTGGGCTGGGAGGAGGAAGGTTGGCGGTGGGATGACGTAGGCCCCTCGGTCTAGGGGCCGCCGCGAACGTAGATCACCTGGCCGCTGACGTAGCCAGCGTCGTCGCTACAGAGGAAGGCGATCACGCCGGCGATGTCCTCCGGCTGGCCGACCCGACGGAGCGGGATCTCCTTCTTGGCCATCTCCTGGAACTCCTCGAAGGAGAGGCCAAGACGGGCAGCCGTCTGCTCGGTCATGCGGGTAACGACGAAGCCGGGAGCGACGCAGTTCACGTGGATGCCGAAAGGCCCAAGCTCGATGGCCAGGGTCCGGGTCATGCCCTGGATACCTGCCTTGGCGGCCGAGTAGTTCGTCTGGCCGCGGTTACCGAGCGCGGAGATGGACGAGATGAGCACCATCTTCCCCGACCGCTGCTCCACCATGTGTCGTTGGGCGGCCTGAACGGCCAGGAAGGTGCCGCGCAGGTGGGTGTCGATGACTGCGTCCCAGTCCTCGTCGGTTAGCTTGTGGATCAAGTTATCCCGTACCACGCCGGCGCAGGTGACGAGGATGTCCAGGCCTCCGAACTCCTCGATCGTCTGAGCTACCGCGCTCTCCACCTGGTCGCGCTTGGTGACGTCGCAGGGGATGCGAAGGGCAGGCGGCCCCCCGTCCTCGAAGTCCAGATCCGTCACCGCCACCTTGGCTCCCTCGGCAGCGAAGCGGGCAGCCGTGGCAGCACCGATGCCGCGGGCGCCCCCAGTGACGAGCGCCACCTTGTCTTGGAATCGCCTCATCCGATCTCCACCTCCGCCTCTCCGGTCGTCACCCTCTCGCCCTGCTGGTTCTCGGCCCACACCTCGATCAGGGCCATCCCGCCCTCCACCGTCCGCACGACGCCGCGGCAGGTGAGCTCGTCGCCCGGCCGCACCATGGCCGCGAACCGAGCCTTGAGGCGCCGCACCCGAGCGGGCCCCGCCAGGGCGGCCACGTACTGGCCGAGGAAGCCCATGCTCAGCATGCCGTGAGCGATAACCCCGTCCAGCCCCACTCGGCGGGCGGCCGCGTCGTCGAGGTGGATCGGGTTATGGTCGCCGGAGGCGGCCGCGTAGGCAGCCAGCTGCTCTCTCGTTACGGCCTCCTTGCGCAGAGGGGGAAGCTTCTCTCCTGCCCTCATCGCAGGATCAAGGTCGAGCGACCGGTGAAGACGCGCGCGCCGGCCTCATCTCTGCCTTCGGTCTCCACCACCAGGAAGGTCACCCGCCCCAGCCGTGTCTCCTTCTCGGTCACCTCGACGACTCGGGCCGCGCAGGAAAGCCTCTCGCCAGGACGGATGGGTCGCTCGTAGACGTACTCCTGCTCCCCGTGGAGGAAGCGAGCTGGGTCGATCTCGTCCAAAGCTGGGATGGACAGGCGAGACCAGAACGTAGTGGGGAAGGTGGGTGGCACCGCCAGGCCGGCCTCGTAGTCTGGGTGGGGATCGCCGATCGCCTGGGCTAGCTTGATGGCGACGTCCTGCGCGACCTCGAAGGTCTCGCCAGCCGAGGAGGCACCTATCAGCGAGCGCTCGGCCACCACAGCGCATACGCTACTTCCTGTGGGGGAGCGGCGCATCGACATCTCCCTGTGAGCGAGCGGCACATCGACATCCGCTGGCGCGACTTGGACGCGCTCGGCCATGTCAACCAGGCCGTCTACCACACCTACGCCGAGGAGGTGCTCGACGGCTGGCTTCGCGATCGCCTAGGCCTGGCCGTGGGGGAGACCTGGAGCTACGTCACCGCTCGGGTAGCCATCGACTACCGAAGCGAGCTTCGGCCCGCGGATGGCCACGTGGTGGGGACGTGCCACTTGGCGTCCCTAGGAGACTCCAGCGTGACCGTGAGGATCGAGCTTCGGGCCCCCGACGGGCGCTTGGCGGCTGAGGTCGAGACGGTGATCGTGGCCTGGGAAGGGGAAAGCCGACGCTCCCGGCCGCTCGCCGCCGGGGAGCGGCGGGCGCTTCAGTCGACCGGTCGGCCAGCGCCCGGTCGATGAGGTCCAGATCGGCCCTGTTCTCAGATCGCCAACCGGGCAGGAGGTGCCGCCGGACAACGAGCTTAGCCTCCGCCTCGCCCCCCTCCCGGAAGCGGCAGACTGCCTGGACCGCGCGTGCCGGCTGCTCGACGTGACGGCGCACGCGCCCAAGGGGCGGGGCTCCCGCCAGCCGGGCCGCA
>PSLH01000003.1:51965-53620 GCA_040289505.1 Thermoleophilia bacterium
TGTGCCTCGCCAGCGCTCGAGGACGGGCTCGAGCGAGCCGTAGCGCTTGAGGTCGCGCCCTGGAGGGCGAGCACGTCGTGCGCGCCCTTCCAGCTCTCTTCCGGATCGCGAAGCCGTTGGCCGGCCCTCTTCCCGGTAGGGGACGAGGAAGCAGCCGAGCCCGCGCATCTCCTCGAGCGGCGCCCAAGAGGCGGGCGGGTGACCACGCGCCGGTCGGCGTCGGCCACCGAGCAGAACCGCTTCTCGCGTTCGAGCGCCATCCCGCGGCGGTTTCCTCTGCCTGCGTCAGGTTGGAGCCACCTCCAGCCGCCGTGCTCCTCCGTGAGGAACTGGGCTTCGCGCTGCGCCCGGTCGCGATCCTTGAGGAAGAGCGGGGGCAGGAACCGCTCCCTGAGCTCCGCCCATTCCTCCCAGCGAAGCGCGTGCAGGAGCTCCGCCGTGCAAACCACGGGACAGGCGCAGCCAGCCTCGCCAGCGCGGAAGGCCCCGGTTTGGCCAAGGGCCTAAAGCTTTGGCTCGATGGCAGGCACATCCCCCAGCCGCGCCCGCAGGCCCTGTACGAGGTGCCGGCTCGATCGTAAAAAGCGCCTACGGGCAGAGCTTGTCGGTGTAGGTTTGGCCCGTGCAGCTTCGGGACAGCCCCGACGAGGCCACCTTTCGGGCCGAGCTTCGCTCATGGCTGGAGCTGAACGCCCCCAAGGAGCCCATCGGGAGGGGCGACGTGGAGGCGGCTCGGGCTTGGAGTCGAGCGCTGTACGAGGCGGGCTACGTCGGCTTGACCTGGCCGGTGGAGTACGGCGGCCGGGGCGCTCCCGTCACCTACCAGGCGATCGCGCTCGAGGAGCTGGCCCGAGCCCAGGCCCCAAGCCACGTTGGCGTCATCGGGCTGGGCATGGCCGGTCCTACCATCCTCGTCCACGGGAGGGAGGAGCAAAAGCGCCGCTACCTCCCCAAGATCCTGTCCGCCGAGGAGATCTGGTGCCAGGGCTTCTCCGAGCCGGGAGCTGGCTCCGACCTGGCTGCCGTCCGCACGCGAGCCGAGCTCAAGGACGGGCGCTTCCTCGTCAACGGGCAGAAGGTGTGGTCGTCGTACGCCCACATCGCCGACTGGTGCCTCCTCCTCGCTCGCAGCGACCCCGAGTCGGAGCGGCACGCTGGCCTCACCTACCTCCTCGTGGACATGCGCGCTCCCGGCGTGGAGGTGCGGCCGCTTCGCCAGCTGACGGGCGAGGCCGAGTTCAACGAGATCTTCTTCGCCGATGTCGAGGTGCCGGTGGAGAACGTCCTGGGGGAGATCGGCGCTGGCTGGCAGGTGGCGGTGACGACGCTCATGCACGAGCGGGCGACGCTGGGCTTCGCCCTCACCGGGTCCCTGGAGGCATCGGTGGCCAGGTTGGTCGCCCTGGCTCGCGAGCGGGGGCTGACCGACCCTCGCCTCCGCGACGGGGTGGCTCAGGAGTGGATCGAGCTCCAGGCCCTCAAGCTCACCAACGCGCGGGCCCTCGCCGTCCTCGTTCAGACCGGCGTCCCTGGCCCCGAGGGATCGGTGTCCAAGCTCCACTGGTCCGAGCAGAACCAGCGCCTGACCAAGCTCGCCCTGGAGATCATTGGCCCCGACTCTCTCCTCGCCGACGAGCACGCCTGGTGGCGGCGGG
>PSLH01000003.1:53769-54248 GCA_040289505.1 Thermoleophilia bacterium
CATATTGGGGGAGCAGGAGCTGAGCTGGCAGGAGCTGGCCGAGCTGGGCTGGCTGGGCGTCTCCTTGGCCGAGGAGGAGGGAGGGGCCGGCCTGGGCTTTGTCGAGGAGGCCATCCTCATCGAGGAGCTGGGGCGAGTCCTCGTCCCTCAGCCCTACCTCGCCACGGTGGGCTTGGCCCTGCCGGCGCTGGGGGCGGAGGAGCGGTCGCGGGTGGCGGCGGGCGAGGCCCGCTGGTCGGCTGCGCTCGACGGCGCCCTCGTCCCCGATCTGGACAAGGTGGATGCCGTTGTCACCCCCGAGGGCGTGGCGGCGGCGGAGGGCGAGGTCATGACCACCGTGGACGAGACCCGGACGCTCGGCCGCCTCGCTCCCGGGCCGCGCCGACCGCTACCTGGCCGCCTCGACCGCGCTCGCGCGCTCGCCGCCTTGGCCGTGGAGGCGGTGGGGGTGGCGGGTAAGGCCTTGGAGATGGCTGTGC
>PSLH01000103.1:0-6714 GCA_040289505.1 Thermoleophilia bacterium
GGCCGCCTGCCCGTGTCCGAGCAGCTGCGCCTGGCCCAGATCTTGGACGCGGCCGGGCTTGCCTACCTCGAGATCTCCGGCGGAGGCTGCTTCCAGGCCGCGGTCAGGCGGGGAGTGGAGAGCCCCTGGGAGCGGATTCGAGCCATCCGGGCCCGGGCCCGCTCGCCGCTCGCGCTCGCCTTGCGGGGGCGGTTCCTGGTCGGCTCCCGCCCGGCCGGGGTCGATCTGGTACGCCGGTTCGTGGCCTGCGCCGCCGAAAGCGGCATCGACGTCTTCCGCCTCCACGACCCTCTGAACGACGTGGACGGCCTGGTCGACGCAGCGGCGGTGATCACCGCCGCAGGGGCGGAGCTCGACTGCGGCCTTGTGTACAGCCCTGGCTGGGGCGAGAACGGAGCGGACCTGGTCGAGAAGGCCCGTCGCGTTCCCGACCTCGGGGCAGCTCGCGTCCTTCTCCTCGACCCCGCTGGCGCTCTTAGCCCTGGCAGGGCTGCCGATCTCGTGGCCGCGCTCGGCGAGGCGAGCGGGCTTCCAGTGGGCCTCTACTGCCAAGGAGCAGGCGGGGCCGCTCTGGCCACGGCCATCGAGGCTGCCCGGGCCGGCGCCGACCTCGTCGCCTGCGCCATCTACCCGATCGCCCTGTCCCTCCACCGGGTACCTGCGGAGTCGGCGGCCACCGCGCTCGCTGGCCTCGGACTGGAGACCGGCGTCGACCTTGCCTCCCTGTGGCAGGCCTCGCGCCTCGTGGACGAGTACGTCGGGGACGAGGCGGTGTCGCCCATGTCCCCTCGACTTGCGACGCGTGCCGCCGAGCGGCGACTCCCGGTCGAGCTGGTGGTAGCGCTCGAGGCCCAGCTTCGGGCAAACGGCGCCCCCGACCGGCTGGACGAGGTCCTGGACGAGCTGGAGCGGGTACGGGAGGAGCTCGGCTCCCCTCCTCTTGCCTCCCCGGTGGGGCAAATCCTCGGCTCGCAGGCGCTTGTGCACGTGCTCTCCCAGGAGCGCTACCAGACCGTGGTGGACGAGGTGCGGGCGCTCGTCGCCGGTCGCCTGGGCAGCCCTCCGGGGGCGATCGACCCCACCGTGCGCCGCGCCATCGAGCTCGTGGGCGGCTACCTTCCCCAGGAGGAGACCACCGTCTCCCTCGAGGAGGCGCGGCGGAGGGGAGAGGGCCTGGCCGCGAGCGAGGAGGACCTGTGCCTGCTCGCGCTCTTCGGCGAGGAGGCAGAGCCGCTCTTGCGGGCCATTCGCTCCCGGGCTCGGCGAGAGCCAGAGGAAGCGCCAGCCCCACCCTTGGCCAGCGAGCGGATCCGGGAGATCGTGCGCATCGTCCAGGAGTCGGGCGTCCAGGAGGTAACGATCGAGGAGGGGGGGTTGAGGGTGACCGTGCGCAGGAGCGAGGAGCGCCCCTCGCTCCCAGCGCAGCCTTCCCCGGCCCCTTCGCTCCCGGAAGGAGCGGAGCTGGCCCCCGCCCAGCCTCCCTCCGCGGACTCCCGGCTGGTGCGGGTCGAGGCCCCCATGGTCGGCACGTTCTACCGGTCGCCCGAGCCCGGCGCTCCCCCCTTCGTGGAGGAGGGCGACGTAGTCGTGCCGGGGCAGACGCTCTGCATCCTGGAGGCCATGAAGCTCATGAACGAGGTCAAGGCCGAGGTGGAGGGCATCGTGCGCCGCATTCACGCCGAGAACGCGCAGCCGGTCGAGTACGGCCAGCTTCTGTTCGAGCTAGAGCTGGTCGACGGCCGGCCCCCGCTCCTCTAGGCCCGTGTTCAGCCGCGTCCTCGTCGCCAACCGGGGGGAGATCGCCGTGCGCGTGATCCGGGCCTTGCACGAGCTCGGGGTGGAGGCGGTGGCTGTCTACTCCACCGCCGACCGAGGCGCGCTGCATGCCCGCCTCGCGGATCGGGCCGTGTGCATCGGCCCGCCCCCCGCCGCCCAGAGCTACCTCAACATCCCTGCCCTGGTGGCTGCTGCCGCCACCACGGGGTGCGAGGCGGTGCACCCCGGGTACGGGTTTCTGGCCGAGAGCCCAGCCTTCGTCCAAGCCTGCGTCGACAACGACCTCGTGTTCATCGGCCCGAGCGCCGAGGTGATGGAGCGCATGGGCGACAAGGCCCGGGCCAAGCAGGAGATGCAGCGGGCTGGCGTGCCCGTGGTGCCGGGCACACCCGGCGCTGCCACGCTGGGGGAGGCCAAGGCGGCGGCCGAGGAGCTGGGCTTCCCGGTGCTGCTCAAGGCGGCGGCGGGAGGTGGGGGAAAGGGCATGCGCCTCGTCCACGACGCCCGCCAGCTCGAGGAGGTGTTCTCCACCGCTGCCTCCGAGGCTCTGGCCGCCTTCGCCGACGCCAGCCTCTACGTCGAGAAGGCGATCGTGCCCGCCCGTCACGTGGAGGTGCAAGTGCTGGCCGATGGCCGGGGCGGCGTCCTCACGCTGGGCGAGCGGGAGTGCTCGATCCAGCGCCGTCACCAGAAGCTCATCGAGGAGTCGCCCTCGCCGGCGCTGACGCCGGAGCGGCGACAGGCGCTGGAGGAGGCGGCAGGGAAGGCAGCGCTGGCGATCGGCTACCGCAACGCGGGCACGCTCGAGTTCGTCGTGGGGCCGGAGGGAGACTTCTACTTCATCGAGATGAACGCCCGTCTCCAGGTGGAGCACCCGGTGAGCGAGCTTGTCACCGGGATCGACATCGTTCGCGAGCAGATCCGCGTCGCCGCCGGCGAGGGCCTGTCCATCACTGGGAAAGCGAGCCGGCGCGGCCATGCCATCGAGGTGCGCGTGAACGCGGAGGACCCCGCCCGCGGCTTCCTGCCCGCGCCAGGGAAGGTGGAGCGGTTCCGGCCCCCGCTCGGCCCTTTCGTGCGCGTGGATACCTGGATCGAGGACGGCGCGATCGTCCCCCCCTTCTACGACTCCCTCTTGGCCAAGATCGTGGTCTGGGACGTCGACCGAGGAGGAGCTATTGCCCGCGCTCGCCGGGCGCTTGGCGAGCTCGAGGTGGAGGGCGTCCCCACCACCCGCGAGCTCGCCCTGGAGATCCTGGAGACGGAGGCGTTCCTGGCTGGTCGCTACTCGACCGACTTTTTGGCCGAGCACGAGGGGCTTCTCGTCTCCTTGGGAAGGCCCTGATGGAGGTCGAGCGCACCGAGCACGGTCGCGTCTCCGTCTCTCAGGGAGCGCTGAAGCGCCTGATCGTGGAGGCGGCCCAGCAGGTGGAGGGGGCGCGCGTACGGCGTCCCCGACGGGCGCTCCGCGTCGAGCTGCGGGGCGGCGCTGCTCGGGTCGAGGTGGAGCTGGCGGTGAGACGGGGGCGGGTGCTCCCCGAGGTCGCCCGAGAGGTCCAGCAGCGAGTGGCAGGGGCCCTGGAGGAGGCGCTGGAGGCGCCGGTGGAGGCAGTCGATGTGACCGTGGCAGAGGTGCTCTGACCGTGGCCGGTCGCCGAGCCGCCCGCCGTACCGCTCTTTTTCTCCTCTACCAGTGGGACCTCGCCGGCGAGCCGATCGGCTCGCGCTACGAGGGGGAGATCGACCCCTTCGCCCGCCAGCTGGCTGAGGCGGTGGCAGCGAGGGCCGACGAGCTCGATCGCCGCATCGACGCCGCCTCGGAGGGGTGGCCGGCGGAGCGGATGGGGGTGCTGGAGCGAAACATCCTGCGCATCGCCATCCACGAGCTGGAGACGGGTAGCGTTCCTGTCGAGGTGGCGATCAACGAGGCAGTGACCTTGGCCAAGCGGTACGCCTCGGAAGAGGCAGGACGGCTCGTGAACGGGATCCTGAGCCGAGTCGCCCGGGAGCAGGCAGCGTGAGCGGGGATCCCTTGGCTCGGGCGGAGGACCTTTTGGCGCGGATCGAGGAGGCGAGGGCGCGGCTGGAGGGGACAGAGGACCCTAGCGCAGCGGTCGAGCTGCTCGAGGAGATCGCTGCTCTGGCGAGGGAGGCGCAGGCAGAGATCGAGCGAGCGAGGGGAGGAGAGGGACGTGCGCCGACCGGCTGAGCTTCGTCAGCTTGTGGAGGAGTACCTGGCCTCGCTCCCTCTTTCCCCTGAGCTGGGTCGCCTGGAGGAGGCGCTGCGCTACGCCCTCGAGGGAGGAGGAAAGCGGGTGCGGCCGGTGATCTCGCTGGCCGTGGGAGAGGCTGCTGGCGCCTCCCCGGAGGAGGTTCTCCCTGCCGCCTGCGCTCTGGAGCTGGTGCACACGTTCTCCCTCGTTCACGACGACTTGCCCGCCCTGGACAACGACGAGGTGCGCCGGGGCCGGCCCAGCGTGTGGGCTCGCTTCGGGGAGGCAGACGCCATCCTGGCCGGCGACGCTCTCTTGGCCGAGGCCTTCCGGCTCGCCCTCTCCTACCCTCGCCCCGAGGTCGCCCGCGAGCTCGCTCAGGCCACCCTGGGCATGATCGGCGGCCAGCACCTGGACATCCACGGTGGAGGCGACGACCTCGCCACCCTCCACGGCCTCAAGACCGGCTGCCTCTTCTCGGCCTCCGTCGGCTGCGCCCTGTGGGCAGCAGGGGTGGCAGAGGAGGATCAGGGTCCCTGGAGGGCGTTCGGGGCAGAGCTGGGGCTGCTCTTCCAGGTCGTGGACGACATCCTGGACGGGGACGGCTACGTCCTTTCCTACGGGGTCGAGGGAGCTCGCCGCCTCGCCGACGAGGCAGCCCTGCGGGCCCAGGCGCGACTGGCCGAGATCGCTGCCGATACCTCCGTGCTGGCCGAGATCGTGGCCGGGCTAGCCGCCCGTACCTCCTAGCTCGGTGAGGAAGCGGCTGGACACGCTGCTCGTGGAGCGGGGGCTGGCAGAGAGTCGAGCCCAGGCTCAAGCCCTCGTCCTGGCTGGCCGCGTGCCTGGGCACGCCAAGCCCGGGGAGCGGGTGGAGGAGGACACCGAGCTCGTCGTCACCGCCCCGCCTCGCTACGTCTCGCGGGGCGGCGACAAGCTGGAGCACGCCGTGCGCGCGCTCGGCATCTCGGTCGCGGGCGCGTTCTGCCTGGACATCGGCTCCTCCACCGGCGGTTTCGTCGACTGCTTGCTCCAGCACGGAGCGGCCCGGGTGATCGCTCTCGACGTCGGCTACGGCCAGCTGCATCCCAGGCTGCGGAGAGACCCCCGCGTCCTCGTCATGGAGCGCGTGAACGTCCGTCACCTCCGGGAGCTTCCCTATGCCCCCGACTTCATCACCTGCGACGTGTCCTTCATCTCTCTGCGCCTCGCCCTTCCCCCCGCCTTAGCCCTGGCCGCTCCCGGGTGGCGAGCGCTCGCCCTTGTCAAGCCCCAGTTCGAAGCTGGGCGGGGCGAGGCCAAGCGCGGCATCGTCCGCGACCCGGCCATCCACCGGCGCGTCCTGCGGGAGCTGGCAGAGGCCGCTTTAGGCTGGCAGGGACGACCGGCGGGCATCGTAGACTCGGGGCTTCCCGGCCCCAAGGGAAACCGCGAGTTCTTCCTCTCCCTCGTGCACGACCACGCCCCTCGCCTCCCCGATGAGCTCGACGCCTGGACCGACGCCGCTGTCTCCTAGACCCCTGCGACGGGCCTGCGTGCTCACGCACGGAGAGAGCGGCCCCATTCGGGATGCTCGCTCCCGCGTCGAGCGGGTGGCCCGCTCGGTCGGGGTGGAGATCGTGGGGCCGGAGGCAGGGGACGTCGACCTGGCTGTCGTCTTGGGCGGGGACGGCACCATGCTCCGCGCCCTCCATCGCTTCCTGGGGACCGACGTACCGGTGATCGGGGTCAACTTCGGCCGGGTCGGCTTCCTTTCCTCCATGGAGCCGGAGAGGATGGAGGAAGGCTTGGCCCGAGCGCTCTCCGGCGATTTCCTGGTCGTCGAGCTGCCCACGCTGGAGGCGGACGTAGACGGGGCGCGAGCGGCGGCCATCAACGACGTCGTCTGCGCCAGCTCGGTGGTGGGGAGGATGGTCGAGCTCGCCTGGGCGGTGGGAGGCGAGGATCTGGGCGTCCTTCCCTGCGACGGCATCATCTGCGCTACCCCGCCCGGCTCGACGGCCTACAACCTCTCCAGCGGAGGGCCGGTGCTCGTGTGGGGGCTGGACGCCATGGCCATCACCTTCGTCTCGCCGCACTCCCTCCACGCCCGTCCCTTGGTCGTGCCTCGGGGTCTTGAGCTCACGGTCTGGAACCGCACCGAGGGGGTAGCGGCCAAGGTGATCGTGGACGGCCTGGAGGCAGGGGAGCTCGGTCCCGAGCGGCGGGCGCGGGTGCGCTTGGGCGAGGAGCGCTCGCTCCTGGCTACGCTTCCCGAGGTCACCTTCTTCCGTCGCTACCGCGAGACCTTCGCGTCGTAAAGGGAGGATGGCTGCAGCCCAATGGCGGGCGTAGCATCCTAAGGTCGTGCTACGGCGACTCCGCATCGAGAACCTCGTCCTCATCCGCGAGGCGGAGCTCGAGCTTTCCCCCGGCTTGAACGCCATCACCGGCGAGACGGGAGCCGGAAAGACGATCCTGGCCCAGGCGATCGGGCTTCTCCTAGGCGCCAAGGGCGACGCAAGCTACGTGGGGCCGGGCGCCGCCGACGCCTACGTCGAGGCCGAGCTCGACCTCCCCGACGACCTGCTCGAGGACGAGGAGCTGGAGGCGCTGCTCGAGCTTCGTCCTGAGGGCGAGGAGGGGATCGTGCTTGCCAGGCGGATCTTCGCCGACGGGCGGTCGCGGGCCTACGCCTGGGGGCGAGCCGCTGTCCGCGAAGACATGGCCGCCGCCGCTGAGCGCC
>PSLH01000103.1:6872-7172 GCA_040289505.1 Thermoleophilia bacterium
CCCGCCATGCCGAGCTGGCCCGGGACGCGGCAGCGGCGGCAGCGCGCCTGGAGGAGCTACGGCGGCTAGCCGAGGACACGAAGGGGCTGGAGCCGGGGATGGAGGAGGAGCTTCGCCGGCAGCGGGAGCGGCTGCGGCGGGGAGCAGAGCTGGCCGAGGCGACGCTCGCCGCCGCCGAGGCGGTGGCGCCCGAGGAGGGGGAGGGGGCAGCTGGCCTGGCGGCCTTCGCCCAGCGGGCGCTGACTGGAGTAGAGACGCTCTCTCCCGAGCTCGCCCAGGCGGCCAGCGAGCTCCGCGAGG
>PSLH01000103.1:7287-7501 GCA_040289505.1 Thermoleophilia bacterium
CCGCCGCTACCGCTGCTCAACTACGGAGGAGCTCCTCGCCCAAGCGGCCGAGGCGCGGCGGGAGCTGGCGGCGCTGGAGGGGGGCGCCGACCTGGTGGCGGCGGCAGCCCAGGCGCTGGCGGAGGCCGAGGAGCGGGTCGAGGCCCTTACCGCCGAGCTGCGGGCAGCCAGGGAGGGGGCGCGGACGCCGTTCGCGGACGCGGTGGCGGCTGAG
>PSLH01000104.1:0-212 GCA_040289505.1 Thermoleophilia bacterium
CGACGTCGTCGCCGGCGGCGTTCCCGCCGAGCGGGTGGTCGTGCGCGGGAATGGCTTTCCCAAGCCGCCGGCCGAGCCGCCCCGGGGCGGGGGTCTCCGCCGCGACCTGGGCGTGCCCGAAGGGGCACCTCTCGTCCTCTACGTCGGCCGCATCGCCGCCGGCAAGGGCATCGAGCTTCTCCTGGGCGCGCTGCGCGAGCTTCCCGCCGCCC
>PSLH01000104.1:408-4901 GCA_040289505.1 Thermoleophilia bacterium
CCGCCTGCGGCACCCCCGTCCTCGTCAGCGACCGCTGCGGAGTGGCCGAGCTCTTCCAGGAGGGCGAGGCGCTCGTCGTCCCCTACGACGAGCGGGCGGTGCGCGACGCCCTGCGCCGCCTTGCCGCCGACGAGGAGCTTCGCCGCTCGCTCGCCGCGGGCGGCCGCAGAGCCGCCGAGCGGCTGTCCTGGGAGCGGGTGACCGACCTCCAGGAGGAGATCTACCGGGAGGCGATCACGCGAACACGGGCCGCGCCGTCGGGGTGACGGCGAAGGACGCCCCTCTGGCGGCATCCCATAGCCGGACGTCAAGGGAGGCAAAGATCGTCGTCGTTGGATCGCCGCCCGAGACGAGCAGGGCGAACGCACGATGGACGGCGTCGGTAGCGCCCAACGGGTAGGCCGCTGTTATGGAAGCTTTCGTATTGCAATACTTTGCTTTTTTTATTGCTGACCCATGGGCATCTCCTTCCACGACCGTGCCGAGGAGCTGGCCGCGCTCAAGTGCCGCTAGAGCGGCCCCGACGGCGAGCTCCTGGTCGTCTGGGGCCGGCGACGCGTCGGTAAGACGGAGCTTCTGGCGCGCTTCTTGGAGGGGAAGCGAGGGTTCCTGCTCGAGGGAACGGAGGGGCTCGAGCCCGACCACTTGGCGGATCTCTCCCGCCTCCTCGCGGCCGCGACTGGCATCCCGGTCCTCGAGGTACAGCCTCAGCAGAGCTGGGAGGCCGCCCTGACAGCGATCGGGTCATACGCTGCCCAGGGTCCGTGCGCAGCAATCTTGGACGAGTTCCAGTGGGTCGCTGCGGCCAGCCCTGGGATCGGCTCGCTGATCAACCGCTGGTGGCGCCGCGCCCGCTCTCTCCCGCTCCTCTTCGTCGTCTGCGGAAGCGAGGTGTCGTTCTTCAAGGAGCGGGTGCTGCGGGAAGCGATGTTCGGACGACGCACCGGTCAACTGAGAGTCGCGCCCTTCGGCTACCGCGACGCCGCCCTGTTTCTGGGTGACTGGTCGGCCGAGGACCGCGTGCGGGCGTACGCCGTGCTCGGAGGGATGCCCTACTCCTTGGAGCAGATCGATCCCGTTCGACCGTTGGCCGACAACATCCTGCGCGTCATCCTCCGTCGCGACGGCGTGCTGCGCGAGGAGGCGCGGCTCCTCCCGCACGAAGAGCTACCCGATCCCGCTCTCGCTCCTTCTCCATCCTGCGGGCGATCGCCGCCGGAAGCACAAGGCGTGGCGAGATCATCAACCGAACGGGGCTGCCAGCGCCCGTGGTCAACCAGCCCCTTCGACGGCTGGTTGACTCTCCCTCGTGGAGCGCCCTGGTCCTACCCCAGCTCGACCGCTTCGTGTCGGCGCCCGCCTTCGAGCGCATCGCTCACGAGTACGTCCGTCGCTGCGAGCCGGAAGCGGCTGGCGTGGGCAGGTGGTGGGGCCAGGTAGTGGAGGCAAGACGAAGCTCGGCTCGAGAGGTGGACGCGGTCGCTGTCTCTCCCAGCCGCAGGGTCACGGCCGTCGGCGCCTGCCGGTGGTCGGACCGACCCATGGAGGTGTCCGACCATGACGCCTTGGTCGCCCTCCTGCGCCACGTCCCGGGCGCAGACGACGAGACCCGCCTCTACTTCTTGTCGCGCTCCGGGTTCGCGCCCGAGCTCGCCTCTCTGGCGGCGGCTCAGCCTGACCGCTACCGCCTCGTCTTGCCCCAAAACCTCTTCCTCGAGTGAGCCCTACGAGAGGCCGACCGCCTCCCGGCAGGCGGCGACGAAGCTCTCTACCGAGGGCTCGTAGCCCCAGGCGCGCACGATCTCGCGCGAGCGGGCGCCGTAGCGGGCGCGCAGGGCCGGATCGGCGGCCAGCTCGCGCAGAGCGGCGGCCGCTGCCTCTACGTCGTCGGCCGGCACCAGTCGGCCGTTCTCCCCCTCGCGGAGGAGGTCGTAGGCGGCTCCCACCCGATCGGAGAGGACGAGCGGCAACCCGCAGGCGGCCGCCTCGTTGACGACGACGCCCCAGGGCTCGTGCCGGGAGAGGAGGCAGAAGATGTCGGCGGCGGCGTAGGCCTCCACCACGCGCTCCCAGGGCATCTCCCCGGCCAGGATCAGGCGGCACCCCTCGCTCGCAGCCAAACGTGCGAGCGCCGGCCCCAGCTCGCCCTGCCCAACGACCAGGAGAGCGAGGCGCGACCTTTCGACAGACGCCACTGCCCGCACCAGCGTCTCGAGTCCCTTGTCGGGAGAGAGCCGCGCGACCGAGAGCACGACCACGTCCTCCGGGGCGAGACCGAGCTCGCCGCGCAGCTCCTTCCGGCGGAGGCGGAGGAGGTCCGCCCGGGCACCCATTTCCTGTACGTCGATGGTGAGCGCGAACCGACGCGTGCGCTTCTCCTCGACGCCGCAAGCGAGCAGCGCCTTCTCCGCGAGCGTCCCGGAGACGAGCACCTGGGCAGCTCCGCGAGCGATCGGCGGCACCACCGCCCTCTTGAGCGCCTTCCGCCAGCCCCGCCTGGGACCAGCGTCGTGGCTGTCGACCTCGAGTACGTAGGGCAACGAGCGAGTGCGACACCAGGCAATGGCGGCCTGGGAAGCGAACGTGCTCCAGCCGACGACGACCACGACGTGGGGTCGGACGCGAGCAAGCGCGGCAAAGATCCCTGGCGTAATCACGAGGTCGTGACGCAGAATCCTTCGCCCGCCGGGCACCCGCGCTCCGCGGAGAAAGATTGCTCGGTGGCGAGGCTCCACGCGCCATGTGCGCCCCATGAGCGTCCTGGCTGTGTAGATCACCGTCAGGTCAAGCTCGGGACGTCGAGCGAGCAGGTCGAACACCGGTGCCCGGTACGGCGTCGGCTCGGGCGCGACGACGGCGACCGAGAGCGGCCCATCGTCCTGGAAGAGAGGCGTAGCACACCGAGTCGCCCGCCACCGCGCCAGCCTCCGCCGTGCCCTCGCCTGCGCGCCGACGAGCAGGAGCCCCGCATCGATGGCCAGCGCGCGGCGCTTAGACCCGGCGTGCCACACAGCGCGGGCAGCGGCCGAGACGACGGGGCGCATGGAGGCCGCCCCGTACTCCCTGCGGAAGGCATCGAGCAGGACGAGGAAAGCATCCACAGCCTCGTCCAGCCTGCCCGGCGGCACGCTTTCGCCGGCGCCTACGGACCACGCGAGCTCCGCCGAGGCTCGGTCGAGGCTTGGGGCGACAGCGCCGATCCGGCCCAGCGCGATCTCCCGCTGGAAGTGGCGCTGCAAGGCTCGGCGGCGGCTGCTCGCCTGCCCTGGGTGGACGCGGTACAAAACCAGGGGCTCGGGAACGTTAGCCCCGTCGGCAACGTCCAAGAGTCGGGCCCACAACGCGTAGTCCTCGCTCTCCAGATAGGCCGGGTCGTAGCGAAGGCCGAGCCCATCGAGAACGGCACGATCGGCGAGCACGGTAGGGTGGTAGAAGGGACAGGTGAAGAGCGCATGCCAGCGGACGGAGACGGGGTCGGTGGGCATCTGGTGGAGACCGCCTGGACGGCCTTCGTGGTCGATGTCGAGGACCGCGCTCCCAACGAGCGCTAGGCGGCGATCCTCAAGCCAGGCTAGCTGCCGCTCCAAGCGCCTGGGAAGCGCGACGTCGTCGGCGTCCAGCCGCGCGACGTAGCGACCCGATGCCCGCTCGAGCGCCGCGTTGAGGGAAGCGGCGAGACCTTGTGAGTGGTCGTGACGATGCACCACAAGGCGGGGGTCGCGTATACGCTGCAGCACCTCGGGGGTGCTGTCTTGGGACCCGTCGTCCACCACGATGAGCTCAAGGTCGCGCACCGTCTGGCGAAGGATGCTGCGGACGGCCAGCGACACGTACCGCTCGCAGTCGCGGACAGCGAGAAGCACGGAGACGAGGGGTGTCGAGGTCGAGTGCACGCGCCGTAGAGACTGAGCTGACGATAGCCTCTCGCCCGTGAGTCGGAGGCCCCTCTCGTTCGATCTCGTCTGTGCCACCGTAGGGCGGACGGAGGAGCTCAAAAGGTTTCTCGCCTCGCTCGAGCGGCAGACGTACCGGGCCTTTCGCGTCCTCCTCGTCGATCAAAACGACGACGACCGCCTCGCCCCCCTCCTCGCCAGCTGCTCGAGCCTCGAGCTCGTGCACCTGCGCTCTCAGTCGGGGCTATCGCGAGCCCGAAACGCTGCTCTCCCGTCGATCGTGGCGGACGTCGTCGCCTTCCCCGACGACGACTGCGCCTACCCGAGCGACCTCCTCGAGCGGGTGGCGCAACGGCTCGCCGCGCAGCCGGACCTCGCCGGTCTCACGGGACGCGCGGTCGACCCTTCCGGGAGCTTCGCGCCGTCCTGGGCCAAGGAGAGAGGTGTTCTTAGGCAGGACACGCTCTGGAATCGGGCCATCTCGTTCGCGATCTTTCTCCGCCGAGAGGTCGTCGAGCGCCTCGGTCGGTTCGACGAGGCCCTCGGCCTGGGCGCCGGCACGCCGTGGTCGTCGGGCGAGGAGATCGACTACCTCATCCA
>PSLH01000104.1:4911-5259 GCA_040289505.1 Thermoleophilia bacterium
CGCGCGGTCGGCGCCGGCTTCCGCATCGAGTACGACCCCGACCTGACGGTCACCCACGCCGAGAGGGCACGCTCGCCCGCCGAGCTTGCCGCCATCGGCTTCCGGGACGGAGCAAGTGTCGGCTACCTCCTCCGCAAGCACCGCTACCGCCCGCGCACGCTCGTCCGCATGCTGGCTCGGCCGGGGGGCGGCGTTCTCCTCGCGCTCGTCCGAGGAGACCCAGCCCGGGCCCGTTTCCACGCCGCTACCCTGCGCGGCCGCGTGGCGGGCTACGTGGGAGCCGGCCGATGAGAACCGTTGCCCGGCGCCTGCGGCGTCTGGCGGGGCGCGTGCGCCGACGGCTGCCAC
>PSLH01000104.1:5338-7328 GCA_040289505.1 Thermoleophilia bacterium
CTGCTCTTCCGCCTCTGGCTGGAGACGCTGCGCGCGCACCCCGATCGGCGGACGGCCATGCGGCGGCTGCTCGAGGTGTACGGGGATGCCCTCGCCGCCACGGACCGCGGCGCGATCGACTACGACGGGGGCGTCCATGTCAAGCACCGCCTCACCCGCTACCACGACTTCTTCGTCGAGCGCATCCGGCCCGACGAGCGGGTGCTCGACGTCGGCTGCCACAAGGGCGAGCTCGCCTACGACGTGGCCGAGCGAGCGGGGGCGACGGTGGTCGCGCTCGACCTCAGCCCCTGGGCGCTCGACGTCGCCCGACGGCGCTTCGCCCACCCGCGGGTGACCTACGTCGAGGCGGACGCGCTCTCCTACCGGCCCGAGCAGCCCGTGGACACGGTGATCCTCTCCAACGTGCTCGAGCACATCGGGCCACGGGTGGAGCTCCTGCGCCGGCTGCGGGAGCAGGCGGGCGCCACCCGCTTGCTCATACGCGTGCCGCTGCTCGAGCGCGACTGGACGGTCCCGCTTCGCCGTGAGCTCGGCCTTCCCTACTTCAGCGACCCCACCCACGAGATCGAGTACGACCCCGAGCTCCTGCGCCGGGAGCTCGAGGCGGCGGGTTGGCGGATGGGCGAGCCGGTCATCGCCTGGGGAGAGATCTGGGCAGAGGCGACCCGCGCCGACGTCAACTGACCGGCTTGGGAAGGCCTGGGGTCGAAGACGGCGCCCGTCAACGACCGGCGCGGAACTCGTGCAGCTCGCGATTGGCGAGGTCGAGCGCCTCCTCGTCGCCGAGATCACCGGGCGAGGCTGCCCAAATCTCCTCGAGCGCGCTCATCCCCAGGTAGCAGCGCAGCGCTCCCTCGCCGATGTCCGAGTCCACCTGCCGAGCTACACCGAGTTATGCCGTCCCGACGCCAAGGAGATCGGCGAAGAGGGCGGCGTGGCGATCGAGCCAAGGTCGGAGGGCGAACCGCTCCACCGCCCTCCGCCGGGCGGCCTGGCGGGAGCGGTCGAGGTCGGCAAGCACCCGATCGACGGCCTCGGCCAGCTGCGCGGCCGGGGGCGGCTCGTCCCGCTCGAACGTGTCGGGGTGGGGAACGCCGATCCCCGCCTCGTCCCCGACCAGCTCGACCACCCCGCCGCTCGCCGGGTAGACGACGGGAAGCCCGCAGGCCATGGCCTCGACGACCAGGCTGGGGCAGGGGTCGTTGACCTTGGTGTGGAGGAGCAGGTGGGCGCGGCGGAAGAGGGCGGGGGCGTCGCGCTGGGCGTACTCGCCGACGAGCTCGACGTGCCCGCGCAGGCCGAGCGCCTCGATCAGCGGCTCCGCCGGGCTGACTAAGCGGCCGGTGACAAGAAGGCGCGCCTCCGGGTACGCGGGAAGGAGCGCCGCCAGGGTGCGCAGGCCGAGCTCCAGGCGGTAGGCCTGGGTCTGGTCTCCGCCGAGGAGGAGCACGGGCCCGCCGTCGGGCGGTCGCTCGGCCGGCGTGAAGCGCTCGACGTCGACGGCGTTGGGGAGGATCTCCCAGGTGCCCTGCGGCTCGCCCAGGAAGAGGTCGGCCGAGCGCTTGCAGAAGGCGCTCTGGTAGACGACGTGATCGGCGGCCAGGAGCGCCCGCCGAAGCGGCCGGTTCACCTCCTCGGTGCGATCGCCGGCCCAGCCCGGGTAGCCGACCCCGTTTTGGTTGACGACGATCGGTGCCCGCCGCCGCCGGGCAAGCCAAAGCAGCGGACGGAGGTCGCGGGGCAGCCAGGTGGAGCCGAGGTAGAGGAGGGTGAAGTCGTGGGGGCTGTTCGGGAAGCGCTCGGCTAGGCGCTGGAACTTGGCCGTGCCGCCGGCCACCCGCTCGCCCGGGCCCGGGATCCGGTCGTGGCCGTAGAAGACGCGCAGGCCGGGGCGCGGCCTGGGCGAGGCAAGGAGCCTCGCCCAGCGGGCGGCCGCCTGGGCGTAACGCTCGACCCGGGCGCGGTCAAGCCGCACGCCCGCTCCCCT
>PSLH01000105.1:0-7205 GCA_040289505.1 Thermoleophilia bacterium
TCGACCACGTCCCCCTCACCGCCATCGTCGGAGGCCGCTCCTCGTGACATGCGAGACGAAGGGGAGCGAACCGGATACCCAGCTAAGGGCAAATCAAAGCAGCGCTACGGAATCGCTCGCCATCGGCCTTGGGCCGTAAGCGTAGCTTCGCGACCTCGCCCCGCCAGACCGCGACCGCCGGCTGGGCACCTTTTTCAATCACCCAGGCTCAGGCGATCGTCTAGCCTGGACTGTCCCCCTTCGAGCTCGATCCCCCTGGCTTCGGCTTCCACCAAGTCGGCTACGTGGCCGCGGTGCCTGAGGAGCAGGCAGACGACCTCCGCCAGATCGCTGATCAGCACCGCCAGGTCGGGTACGCCTCGACCCTCGTCCAAGGGACGAGCGCCCGCGAGCACATGCGTCGCCTGTTCCCGGACTGGCGAGCAGAAGGCATCGCCGCTGTCCTGCACGAGCACCGCGGAGGCTGGGCGGAGGCGCCTCGCACCCTTGCGGCCTTAGCCGGGATGGCCCGCTCTCTCGGGGTACGCATCGTCGAGGGGGTGGAGGTGCTCGGCTTCCACCTTGACGGAGAGGCAGTGGAGCGGGTGGAGACGAGCGTCGGATCCCTCTCCTGCGACCTGGTGGTAGTCGCTCCCGGGCCCTGGGCCCGGGAGATCTGGCGCCTCCTCGACCTCCCCGGCGAGGTCGACCTGGGCGGGGAGCGACGACCGATGTTCCGCTTTTTCAAGGTGCGGGAGGGCGACTACTCGCTTCCGGGAGGGCCGGCGCTGGAGGACGGATGCCCGGTCGTCCACCTCGACCTTTACCAGCCGCTCTACTCCGATCGGGACGGGCGGCTGCTCGACCCAGGGCCTTGGGGCATCTACTTCCGCTCGACGCCGTACGCCAACGTGGCCGTGGGCGGCCTTCCCGCCCACCTCGACCCCGACTGCGAGCTCGACCCCTACGGCCCCTCCCATCCCGTCCATGGCCTGGTCGAGCCCGGCTTCGACGAGTGGCTCACCTCTGGGCTCGCCGCCGCGCTGGGTCGCTTCCGGGGTCGTACAGCCGAGATGCGAAGCGGCGTCTTCGGCGCTCAGGTCTGTTTCACCCCCGATGGCTACCCTGTGTGCGGCTTCGTGCGCGACAACGTCTACGCCGTGCTCGACTCCAACCACGGCTTCAAGATGCTGGCCCTGGGGAAGCTGGCTGCCCGGGAGATGCTCGGAGGACGAGAGGACGCGCTCGCTCCCTTCCGGCCCGATCGCTTCGCTCGGGCGGAGCTCCACCCCGTCTCCCGCAGCCCCTATCCCTGGACGTAGAGGGCGCCAGCCTCGAGCTCGAGCTTGCCTTCCAAGGAGGTATGGTTACTCGTATCGTCCTGATCTCCTGAATGCCCGATCCCCGCGCCACCTCCTCGCACGCGATCAGCCTCTGGCTCCAGGAGGCGCTTCCGGGCACCGAGGAGGCACCCTCCCTGCAAGGCGCCCAGCAGGCCGACGTCTGTATCGTAGGCGGCGGCTACACGGGCCTGTGGACGGCCTTGGAGCTGAAGCGGCGCCAGCCGTCGCTCGAGGTCACGCTGCTCGAGGCCAGGGTGTGCGGGGCGGGTGCAAGCGGGCGGAACGGCGGCTTCGTCCTCTCCTGGTGGGCCAAGTTCGGCTCGTTGGCCAAGCTATGCGGAAGCGGCGAGGCGGTCCGCCTGGCCCGAGCCTCGGCCGAGGCGGTGGACGAGATCGGCCGCTTTTGCGGCGAGCACGGGATCGAGTGCCACTACCGTCCCCACGGCTGGCTGTGGACGGCGACGAGCCCGGCCCAGATCGGGGCCTGGCGGCCGGTCATCGAGCAGCTCGAGCAGCTGGGCGAGCGGCCCTTCCAGGAGCTGACGGCCGAGGAGGTGGCTCGCCGCTCGGGCTCCGACCGCCATCTGGCCGGGGTTCTCGAGCGGACGGCAGCCACCGTCCAACCTGCCTTACTCGCGCTCGGGCTGCGCCGGGTGGCCCTCGAGCAGGGGGTGCGAGTGTACGAGCGCTCGCCCATGACCCGTCTGGAGCCCTCCCAACTCGCTCGGGTGCACACGCCGGCGGGCGTCGTGCGTGCCGAGCGCGTAGTTCTCGCCACCGGAGCGTGGGCTGCCGAGATTCGGGAGCTGCGCCGAGCGATCGCCGTGATCGCGAGCGACGTGGTGGCCACCGAGCCATCGCCAGAGCGTCTGCGCGCCTGCGGCTGGACGGACGGCCTCTGCATCTCCGACTCGCGCATGCTGGTCAACTACTACCGAACGACGCTTGACGGCCGGATCGTGTTCGGCAAGGGGGGAGGAGCGCTCGCCTTCGCAGGGAGGGTCGGCACCGCCTTCGACGGGCCCTCGCCGCGGGCAGCCGAGGTAGCAGCCAGCCTCAGGTCGATCTATCCGCACCTCTCCGACCTCCCGGTGGTCGCCAGCTGGACGGGTCCCATCGATCGCTCCCTCACCGGGCTTCCCTTCTTCGGAAGGCTGAGAAGACGGCCGGACATCGTCTACGGCCTCGGCTACTCGGGAAACGGGGTGGGCCCCACGCTCCTTGGCGGCCGCATCCTGGCCTCGCTCGTCCTCGGCCACGAGGACGAGCTCTCCTCGTCTCCTCTCGCCGCTGGCCCGCCGGGGCGCTTTCCGCCCGAGCCCGTTCGCTACCTAGGCGGCCGCCTCGTGCGCAAAGCTGTGGCCCTCAAGGAGGACGCCGAGGACGCAGGACGCCGACCGTCCCCACTCGTCGCTCGCCTGGCCGACCTCGCCCCAGCCGGGTTGGTACCCACGAAGAGGAGGTGAGCCATGTGACCGAGCGCGGTTGGCAGCGAGCGCGCTTAGACGAGATCCCGCCTTCCGGACTTGCTGCCGATCGAGCGTATTGGCGGCAGTGGGCTCGCGATCCAAGCTATCCCCGCGTGTGGCGCTCGATCCGCCACTATTTTGGCCTGACCGGCTTCGGCGTCAACGCGGTGGAGGCGAACGCAGGAGAGGAGCTCGTCGTCCCGCACGACGAGCTCGACTTCGGCGGACAAGAGGAGCTTTACCTCGTCCTCCGCCCTCTTTGTCTGCGACGGCGAGGAGGTCGAGGTGAGAGAGGGCGAGCTCCTCTCTGTGCGTCCCCACGTCAAGCGGGAAGCCCGAGCGCTGGAGACTCCCACCATCCTCTTCATGGTGGGCGGCGTCGCCGGCGGTGCCTACCAGCCCTGGCCGGGCGACAGCTTAGGCGTCAGCTCTTGACCCGGACCCGCTCTGGGTCGTACACCGGATGGCGCACGACCTCGCCGGGCACGAGCTCGCCCTCCACTCGGGCCTCGACCCGCGTCCCGGGGACGTTCAGATCCTTGTCGATCTTGGCCAGCCCCAGGGTCGTTCCTCCCAGGTGGGGGGAGACGATGGCCTGAGTGACGAGGCCGACCTCGCGTCCCTCGACGAGGAGCGGTGCCCCGCTCGCTGCCTCTCCTCCTCGCGCCAGCGTCACGCTCGTCAAGCGAAGGCGGGTCTCCTCCCGGTCGCGCAGGCAGCCCTCCCGACCCTGGAAGTCGCCCTTGTCGAGCTCGACCGACCAGCCCAGGCCGCACTCGTACGGCGACACGGTGGAGTCGTACTCCACCCCGCCAATAATGAAGCCGCCCTCGATGCGGAAGAGGTCGAGAGCAGTCATGCCGATCACCTTCATCCCTTGGGGCGCCAGCGCTTCGACCAAGGCGTCCCACAGGTCGAGTGCCCGCTCGCGCTCGACCCAGAGCTCGTAGCCGAGCTCGGCCGTGTAGCCGAGGCGGGTCATGAAGACGGGGATACCGGCGATCTCCACGTCCTCGCGGAAGGTGTAGTAGGGAAACGCCTCGTTGGAGAGATTGGCATCGGTCAGCTCCTGCAGCCACAGGCGGCTTTTGGGCCCCTGCAGGCACAGGTGGGGGAGAGAATCGGTGAGCTCCCGCACGCGGATGTCGGGCGGCGCCTTGGTCGAGAAGATCTCGTAGTCGCGGTCGGAGGCGCCGCAGAATCGAATCGAGTCGGCCGAGCGCACCATCACCGTGCAGTCGTCCACCATCTTCCCGTCCTCGTCGCAGAGGGCGCCGTAGGCGATACGGCCGGGTGAGAGCTTGCTCAGATCGCGGGTGACGATCGTGTTCACGAACGCCTGCGATCCCGGCCCCTCCAGGTCGATCTTCCGCAGCATAGAGAAGTCCATGAGGCCAGCTGCCTCGCGCACCGCCCGGTACTCCTCCAGGGTGTCGGTGACCACAGTGGGCGCCAGGTAGCCGAAGAGGTCCATCCACTGGTCGGTCAAGGCCCGCAGGCGGGAATAGAAGGCGGTCTCCTTACTCACAGTGCCTCCTTTGTCGAAGGGCGGAAGGGGTGGCCAGCGGAGCTCGATGAAGCCGGCGGCGGCGCCGGCGGAGCAAGGGCATGCCGGAGGTCGAGCGACCCCACGAGGACGAAGTCGGTCGTGTCCACGAGCGAGATAGCCGCGCTCGTCGTGGCAGCCCGCCCGGCGAAGCGTGTGGCCCTGTTGGTCGTCGATGTCGTGCCCGAGCGCGGGCTCGTTTCCGCCCACGGGCTCCCACAGACGCTTGGTCTCGGAAGGCGGCAACCCCTGCTGTCGCTCCCGCAGATAGCGCCGAGCGATCCCGGACTCGGACGCCCGGTCCGTCCGAGAAGCGAAAGCTCCCGAGAAAGGTGGCAGGCTGGGGCGCCATCAGCTCGTCGCAGGCTCAGCAGCGGTGGGGACAGGCTCGACGACCACCGCCTCGAGCACGAGCTCGGAGAGCTCACGCAGCTCGATATCGCCCTGGTGACCGGAGGTCTTGATCGCGTCCTCGTACATGGTCACGTCCTTGGGGCAGCAGACGACGAAGTAGTCGACCCCGCCCAGCGAGACCGCCTCCTCGATCCGCGACTCGCTGGGCCGACGCGTGCCGGGGAGCTCTTTCATCCAGATACGCCCGCCGCCTGCCCCGCAGCAGAAGGAGTTGTCCCGATTCCTCCGCATCTCGACCAGCTCCAGGCCGAGCGCGCGCAGGATTTGCCGTGGCTCCTCGTAGACGCCGTTGTAGCGGCCGAGCGTGCAGGGGTCGTGGTAGGTCACCCGGTAGCCGAGCGGCCGCAGCGGAGACAGCCTCCCCTGCTCGATGAGCTCGAGGAGGAGCTGGGAGTGGTGGACGACCTGCCACTTTCCCCCCAGGTCGGGGTACTCGTTTCGAAGCGTGTGGAAGGTGTGCGGGTCGGAGGTGAGGATCCGCTCGAACTCGCACCCCGAGAGGAGAGCGATGTTCTCCTCCGCCAGCGCCGTCCACAGCCCTTCCTCGCCCGCCCGGCGAACGTCGCAACCAGCCGTCTTCTCGGCCTCGTACAGGATCCCGAAGTCGACCCCTGCCTGGTGCAAGAGGCGGGCGAGAGCCTGGGTCGCCCGTTGGTTTCTGGGGTCGAAGGAGGCATAGTCGCCCACGAACCAGAGCACCTCGACCGGCTCCTTGCGCGCGTCCTTGACCTCGAAGCCGAGCTCCTTCGTCCACCGAGCGCGCTTGCGCTTGGCCTCGCCGAACGAGTTGCCGCTCTCATAGATTGTCTCCAAGGTCTGCTGGAGCAGGGGGTCCATCTCCCCCCGCTCGACCAGCCGCCGACGGAGCTGGTTGATGATGGGGACGTGCTCGATCCCCACCGGACAGATCTCGACGCAGGCCATGCACTGGGTGCACGACCACACCGTCTCCGCTCGGATGGGGTTGCCGATGAGGTCGGCCCCCTCGTCGTAGAGAGGCGGCACACGGAGCGCTCGCCGGATCCCCAGGGCTCCCTCCGCTACTTCGCGCAGGTCGAGGATGAGATCTCGAGGAGAGAGGGGGTAGCCAGAGGCGGTGGCAGGGCAGGCTGCGTGGCACTTTCCGCACTTGGTACAGGCATCGAGCGAGAGCAGGTGCTGCCAGGTCAGGTCGACGATACGGCCGTATCCCACCTCCTCCGGCTTGGCTCCGGTGGGAAGAGGGGGCAGGCGCTTCCCGGCCCGCTCGTCCCGGACAACGATGGCGGCCGGGCTGGCCAGCATGTGGACCGCCTTCGTGAAGGGGATGGAAGAGACCCAGAAGAGGGCCACGACCCCGTGGACCCACCACAGGGCGAAGTGAGCATCGGCAGCCGCCGCCCCAGTCAGGCCAGCCTCGCGGAGCCCCTGGCCCACGAGCCAGCCAAGGGGCGACCAGGTCTCGAAGGGAGGATCGATCTGGGCGATGCGGAAGGCCTCGAGGAGGAAACCGGTTGCCCCCAGGAAGAGGAGCGAGGAGAGGAACACCCAGTCCCCCACCACGTAGCGGGTACGGTCTTCCTCCCGGTCGGGCCGCCGGTAGTCCAGGCGGGCAGGACGGACGATCGCCC
This sequence comes from Thermoleophilia bacterium, assembly GCA_040289505.1. Taxonomy (GTDB): domain Bacteria; phylum Actinomycetota; class Thermoleophilia; order Gaiellales; family Gaiellaceae; genus PALSA-612. The sequence goes on from PSLH01000105.1 coordinate 6,362, forward strand.
GTCTCGTGGCCAAGACGCAGAGGCCGAGGAGCAAGGCCCCGCCGAACAGGTCGAGGAAGAGCGAGTAGCCGAGGTAGAAGTCGTCCCGGAAGAAGTCGAAGCCGAAGACAGGCTTGGCCAGATCGTCCTGGAAGGCGAGGATGACCGTGCCTGCGAAGAGCACCAGGAAGCCGTAGAAGACGAGGGCATGGGCGAGGCCGGCAAGGCCATCGCGCCGCTTGATCCAGGCATGCGTACAGACGATCCAGGCTGCGCGCCCAAGCCGGGCAAGAGGCCGGTCGACATGCCCAAAGGATCCTCGGCCCCTCCGGTACTTGGCAACGAGCCGGGCCACGCCGTAGGCGAAGATGGCCAGCGACACCCCGATCAGGCAGTACCAGAGGACTATCTGCCAGGTGGCAAGCCCGGCGAAGGTCTCGCGAGTAGCGGTCAAAAGAGCTTCTCGAGCTCGTCCGCGACCTCGTGCAGGTCGGCCACGGCGCCGTAGTGGGCAGCGTTGAAGATCGCAGCCTCGGGGTCGGTGTTGACGGCGATGATGGTGCCGCAGCCCTTGATCCCAGCCAGGTGCTGCACCGCTCCCGAGATGCCGAGGGCGAGGTAGACCTTGGCCTTGACTGTCTTCCCCGACTGGCCGACCTGACGGGCCGCTGGCATCCACCCTGCGTCCACGAGCGGACGGGAGACGGAGAGGACAGCGCCCATCTTCTTCGCCAAGCGCTCAAAGCGGGGGATCTCCTCCTTGTCGCCGATGCCTCGGCCGATGGAGAGGAGGAAGTCAGCAGTGGTGATGTCGACGTCTCCTTTCTCCTGCCCCAGGAAGGCGACGTGGCGGGCGCGAGAGGGG
>PSLH01000004.1:0-25861 GCA_040289505.1 Thermoleophilia bacterium
TCCTCTCAGGCCTCTTCCGAGGGCCCACCTGTCGGGACCACTCGGGGACAGTCCACTCTAGGCCGACGGGGATCGCTGAGCGAGGGCTCGGCGGTGAGCCTCGGCGATGTCGTCGCCGATCGCCTTCACCACCTCAGGCCGCTCCAGCACGCGGGCGATCTCCTGGGGCGAGAGCCGGTTGACGACGTAGGGATCGTCGAGGATGTCGCTCAGGGCGCGCCCCCGGTCGTGCTCCCGGATGATGTAGACGGCCACGCGCTCCTCGGCCCCCTTGGCAGCGAAGAGGAACGAGAAAGGATTACGGAGGAAGGAGGTCAGGAGGGCCACGGGCCGATTGTATCCTTGCCCTATGGCTCGCTCCCCGATGCCGACCCGCTACGCCGAGCGGGTGCTAGACGGATTCGACCACCGGGGGGAGGTGGAGCGGCTCGTTTTCTGGATCGAGCGCCGAGAGGACGGGTTGTGGGCGGTCGGTCGGGCGGTCAACCCCCAACTTCGACCCAGCCAGGATCCGCGCCAAGACGACTACATCTTCGAGAGCTACGAGCTCGACGACGCCCTCGAGCACGCCAACGCCGCCCTCGAGGACGACGTGCGCGTCCTGGAGGAGGAGGGGCTCGAGGAGCGCGTCCGCCCCTTCACTCGCAAGGAGATCGTGCCTCTCCTCGAGCGTCACTTCTTCCGGGGCGAGTAGTCTCCGCACCCACCAGCCAAGGCTGCTACCCTCCTGCGCTCAATGCGAATCCGACTCGGTCACAGCCCCGACGCCGACGACGCCTTCATGTTCTGGGCGCTTGCCAGCGGGCGCGTGGACCCGCGCGGCTTCGAGTTCGAGCACGTCCTCCGCGACATCCAGACTCTCAACGAGTGGGCGCTGGAGGGGCGCCTGGAGGTGACCGCCCTCTCCCTCCACGCCTACCCCTTCGTGCAAGACACGTACGTCCTCCTCCCCCATGGCGCCAGCATGGGCGCCGGCTACGGTCCGCTCGTGGTCGCCCGCGACCCCATGCCGCTCGAGCGTCTCCCTGAGGTCGAGATCGCCGTGCCAGGGAGGATGACGACCGCCTTCCTCGTCCTGCGCATGGCTATCGGCGACTTCCGCTACCGGGAGGCGCCCTTCGACCGAATCGTGGACGAGGTGAAGACCGGCGCCGCCGAGGCCGGGCTCCTCATCCACGAGGGCCAGCTCACCTACGAGACCGCGGGGCTGTACAAGGTGCTCGACCTGGGCGAGTGGTGGCTCTTGGAGACAGGGTTGCCGCTCCCCCTGGGCGTGAACGTGGCCCGCCGAGATCTGGGCGAGGAGGTGCTGCAGACCCTGTCCGCTGTCCTCGCCGACTCCATCCGCACCGGGCTGGAGCACCGGCGCGAGGCCATGGCCTACGCCATGGAGTTCAGCCGGGGCCTGGAGCCGCACCTCGCCGACCGCTTCGTGGGCATGTACGTCAACGACCTCACCTGCGACTACGGGGAGGAGGGTCGCCAGGCGGTGGAGGAGCTCTTGCGGCGGGCGGAGACGCTGGGCGTGTACCGCCGCCCGGTGCGGGTCGAGTTCGTGGGCTAGATTCTCGCCCGTGCAGCGGGCGGCCATCCTGTCGGCGGTGCGCACGCCGGTCGGCCGGTACGGGAGCGCCCTCTCCGGCCTGCGCCCGGACGATCTCGCCGCCTTGGTGGTCAGGGAGGCGGTGTCTCGGGCGGGAGCGCCCCCGAGGCCATCGACGACGTCTACCTCGGCTGCGCCAACAAGGCAGGAGAGGACAACCGCAACGTCGCCCGCATGCCCGTCCTCCTGGCCGGCCTGCCCGACTCGGTACCGGGAGTCACGGTCAACCGCCTCTGCGCCTCGGGGCTCCCCGCCATCGTCGCCGCCTGCCAGGCAGTCCTCGCCGGCGAGGGCGACCTGTTCGTGGCTTGAGGAGTGGAGTCGATGAGCCGCGCCCCCTCGGTCATAGCGAAGCCAGAGCGCGCCTTCCCCCGCGGCAACCAGACGGCGTGGGATACAACCTTGGGCTGGCGGTTCCCCAACCCTCGACTGGAAGCGATGTTCCCCCTGGAGTCCATGGGAGAGACAGCCGAGAACGTGGCCGAGCGGTTCGCCATCGGCCGCCAGGAGCAGGACGCGTTCGCCGTCTCCTGCCAGCGACCGTGGGCAGAGGCAGATCGAGCCGGACGCTTCGCTCAGGAGCTTGTAATCGTGGGCGACTTGGAACGGGACGAGCATCCCCGCCCCCACACGAGCCTGGAGGCGCTGGCTGCGCTGCCACCCATCTTCCGCCAGGGTGGGACGGTCACGGCCGGGAACGCGAGCGGCCTGGGCGACGGGGCAGCGGCGGTGGTCGTCGCCTCGGAGAGAGCAGCCCGGGACCTGGCCGCCGAGCCGCTCGGGTGGCTCGTGGCCTCGTCCGTAGCCGGAGTCGACCCCCGCATCATGGGCATGGGCCCGGTGCCGGCGGTGCGCAAGCTCCTGGCGCAGGTAGGCCTGAGCCTCCCCGACATCGACCTCGTCGAGCTGAACGAGGCCTTCGCCTCGCAGGTGCTGGCCGTAATCCGCGAGCTCGGGCTCGACCAGGAGCGGCTCAACGTGAGCGGGGGAGGCGATCGCCATCGGCCACCCTTTGGGAATGAGCGGCGCTCGGCTGGTGGTCACGCTCCTCCACGAGCTTCGCCGTCGGGACGGACGCTTCGGGCTGGCCAGCCTCTGCGTAGGCGTGGGTCAGGGCCAAGCAGCGCTCTTCGAGCGGCGTCCGTAGCCCGGGACCGTCCCTTCAGGCGATCTCTGCCGGCGCCGATAGCCAAGACGTGGGGCGCTCGCTTCTCCGTCTATCGGCGACCTCCGCTGGCGCCGAGGCGGCACGAAGTTGTCACCCACAGGCGCCTCTCGCTCGGGTAGCGTGAACCTTGGGGACAATCAACCCCCTAGGGGGCTGGATGGGTTCGGAGGGACACGGTCGTTTTCCGCCGGTACTCTTCCCTCCCCATGGCGGCTGCCGCAGGAAGCATCGACCGGGTCCTCGACCGGCTGGACGCCCTTTACGCCATCGGGGGCGGCCCCGGGGCCAACCGGCTCCACGGGTCGAAAGAGGAGGACGAGGCCCACGAGCTCGCTGCCGGCTGGATGCGGGAGGCGGGGCTAGCCGTCGAGGTCGACGCCTCCGGCAACCTGATCGGGCGGAGCGGCTGCCGAGACGACGTCTGGGTCGGATCGCACCTCGACACCGTGCCCCAGGGAGGCCGCTTCGACGGGGCCCTTGGGGTCGTGGCAGCGATCGAGGCCGTCGCTCGCGTGGGGAAGGGAGCCGCCGTCGCCTTTCGCGGCGAGGAGGTAGGGTGCGTAGGGAGCCGAGCCCGCGTGACCTCGGGCGAGCCGCTACCCACGATCTTCCTCGAGCTCCACATCGAGCAGGGTCGGAGGTTGGAGCAGGCAGGATGCCCGCTCGCGGTCGCTACCGGCATCGTCGGCTACGCTCGAGGGCGGCTCGTGCTCGAGGGTCGGGCTGGCCACGCCGGGACGACGCCCATGGAGGCTCGGGACGACGCCTTGTGCAAGGCAGCACAGGCGATCCTCAGGATTCGGGACAGGGCCCGAGCCATCGACGATGCCGTGGCGACCGTGGGCTGGATCGAGGTCGAGCCAGGGGCTGTCAACGTCATTCCCAGCCGGGCCCAGATCAGCATCGATGCCCGGGCTCCCGATCGCGCCCGCCTGGATGCGCTCGTCTCCGCCATCGGCTTCGTCCCCGATCACCGCAGCGACCCGGTCCCCTTCTCGAAGACTGTCCGGGCCGCCATGGCGGACGAGATTCGTCGCCGAGGCCTGGCCGTGATCGAGCTTCCCTCGGGAGCGGGCCACGACGCCGGCGTCCTCGCTTCCGCCGGGGTCGAGGCCGGCATGCTGTTCGTCCGTAGCCTGAACGGCGGCGCTAGTCACTGCCCTGAGGAGCTGAGCTCGCCGGAGGACATCGCCCTTGCCGTCGACGTCCTCGCTCGCGCCTTGGCACGCCTCGTCGGCTGAGCGGTCGCTCAGGCGAGTAGTCGCTCAAGCGTCCCGTCGGCGAGGTAGCGAGGGAGCTCAGGCTGGGGATCGACATCGGGCTGGCGCTCCCGGAGGAAGGCGAGAAGCTCCCTGCCCAGCCGAAGCGCAGCCTCCTCCACCTCCTGCTCGCCAGCAGGGACAAGGCCCAGGCACACGCGCAGGTCGTAGCGGTAGTGCTCTGGCGCGAGCGGGAGGGCGAGCGCGGCCTCCAGGGCGTCCCGCCGTCCACGGACGACGCGCTCCGGGTTGAGCGGGCGGAGAAGCCCGGGGGCGAGCCATCCCGCCTGGTGAGCAAAGAGCCGCAGGCCCATACCATCGCCCTGGCGGGCGCAGCGGCGGGCCTTGACCACATGCGCCAGAAAATCCTCGAGCTGTGGCGGCGCTGGCGGGTGGCGGACGCTGGGATCGCCTCCCAGCCTGGCCCGCGCCTCTTCTGTTGTCCACACGTAGCGCGCCTCGTACAGGGCGGGAAACCCAAGCGCCCACGGCTGCGGTCGCTGGCTGGCGGCGAGCCAGTCCTCGACGGACGCCGCTTGGGCCGACACGAGAAGCGGCCGTTTGCCCGGGCGCTCCTCCAGCCAGGTGCGAGAGCGAATGCACGGCTCGCCCTCCGTGATGGCGCTCAGGTCGAGGTCGCTATCCTCGTCGGCGCTTCCCCGGGCGAGGCTCCCTCCCACGAGGATGGCGATGGCGCTCGGCTCTGTCCTCCGCAGTCGCTCGACGAGCTGGAAGCGGACGAGCGCCTCGTCGAGCGCTTGAGGAGCGCCTCCCTCTCCGGGCCGGATCACGCCTCAATCATGGCCCACGAGCCGGTGGAGTATCGGAGGTAGCTGGTGTCTCTCGCCCCTGCTAGCAGCGGCCCGAGCGAGGAACGTCCGAGAGCACGCACGCCAAGCCACGAGCGAGAAGCGACAGGGCCTAGACTTTGTAACGAATAAACACAAGGGGTGCCTGGCAACCTGGCGATGCCGCGCCAGAAGAGGCTTCTGGTCAGGCCAGAACGCCAGGAAGCGCCCTACCGCCAGCGGCAGCCGCGTCGTCGCGGGGCCTCCGCCTCCCGCGCGGGAGGCAGGCGCAGCTCAACCTCCGAGCTCCTCAGGGACGACGTCGACCTCGATGAGCTTGCCGCGGCGGATTACGACCATGGTCAGCGGTCGGCCAATCGCCTCGGCACCCATGAAACGCTGGAGGTCGCCCACGTCTGCCACCGGAACGCCGGCGAGCGTCACGATGAGGTCCTCGGGCCGAAGGCCTGCCCGGGCTGCCGGGCTTCCGTCGGCGACGTCTACGACCTCTACAGCGCTCGGCTGGTCGAGCGAGGCGGCGAGGCGGGGCGGGAGCGGCCGGGGCCCGCCTGCGATCCCCAAGTAGGCCCGCCGGTAGCGACCCTCGCGCATGAGCGCAGCCACGATCCGCCGCGTCGTGTCGTTGATCGGGACCGCCAGGCCGAGACCTATCCCCGCCACCGCCGTGTTGATGCCGACCACATGGGCTTTCCCGTCCGCCAGAGCCCCGCCAGAGTTGCCAGGATTGAGGGCCGCGTCCGTCTGGATGACGTTCTCTACGATGCGAGAGGCAGAGCCAGAGCGAGTCGCGAGCGAGCGGCCAAGCGCGGAGACGACCCCGGCGGTAACAGACCCCGCGAATCCATAGGGGTTGCCGATGGCAACCACGAGCTGGCCCACGACAAGGGTACTCGCGTCGCCCAAAGTGGCTGCCGTGAGGTTGCCTACCTCCGCCCGAAGAACGGCCAGGTCGGAGAGAGGATCGCGCCCCACCACCTCGACCTCGCTCTCCCGCCCGTCCACGAAGGAGGCGACGCCCTTTCGGACGCCCTCGACCACGTGGGCAGAGGTAAGGACGTACCCATCGGGAGTGATCACCACCCCGCTTCCGCCGCCCTGGAGGCTCCGCCTCCCCACCTGGCGGGCAACGCGGAGGTTCGCTATCGAGGGAGAGAGGGTGCGGGCGACGCTCGTGACCACCCTCGAGTAGGCATCGAGCGGCTCCTCGTCGTGACGAGCCTCGTAGGCGATGGGTATCGGCCGTGCCATGAAGCCACGGTAGCAGGGTTTCCGCGCAGCCAGCTCCCGGCAGAGCCCCATCTCGGGAGCACCCCAGGATCTACTGCCTCAGAAGCTGGAGGATCTCCCCTGGCTCCGGGAACCGGTGCGTCTCATCCTTCGAGAAGACGAGCTTGCCGTCGAGGAGGACATCGAACTGCCCTTTCCTGCCAGGAGTCGCTCTGGTCTCGAATCCCTGCTCTCGCAGCTCGGCCTCGAGACTCAAGGCCCGGGCATCGTACCCTTGTCAGGTGGGGCAGTACAGGATCTCGACAGCCACGCTCGTAGGCTACCGCCTCGCGACAAGGTCGCGCTGTGCTAGCGGACGCGCAGGCACAGTGGCTGGGCCTGCGCCCTCCACTTGCCTTCGTGCCCCTATCGATCCCCGCCTTGGCAGTCCGGGGTCGGCCTGAGCGGGCTCATCGCCTGGCCGGGAAGCGCGCTCGCCGGCTGCGATCCCGCCGTTCGACCTGGGAGAATGTCTCGATTCCCACGAGAAGAAAGGAGCCCTTGATGCGCCCGTCTCGCCTCCACCTATCCCCTTCCACAGGGCTCGCGGCTTTTGCTCTCTTCTTCGCCCTGGGAGGCTCGGCTTGGGCCGTATCCGAGACCGTTCTCTCTCCGGCCGCGATCAAGCCTCAACCTCGCTGTGCCAACGGCGCCGTACGAGGCGTCGTCGTCGTCACCGGAATCCCTAACCAGGGCGTGGAGAACATCCCCAACCAGTACATCTCCACTCCCAAGGCGTTCGGCCGCCGCTTCAACTGCACCGGCAGGGGAATCCAGGTGCGGAAGGTCCAGAACGGCACGTACGAGGTGCTCGTGGCCGGCCTGGGCGGCCTGAGCTGCCTGGCGAGCAGCATGGCCTCGGAGGCCATGAGCAGCTCCTGCATCCCCATGGGCGATGGCTCCTACCGCGTGAGCCTGCGCGGCCTCGATACCTCCGGCAACGTGCTCGTCACCAAGGACGTCCCCTTCATGGTGGTGGTGTTCTAGCGACGGGGCGACAATCTTTCCGTGGAGGAGACAGCCGACGTCGTCGTCGTGGGCGGCGGGGCAGTGGGGGCAAGCGCCGCCTGGCATTTGCGCCAGCGCGGCGTAGGCCGAGTCGTCCTGGTCGAGCGCCAAACCCTCGCCTCCGGCTCCACCGGCAAGGCGGCCGGAGGCATCCGCACCCAGTTCGCAGACGAGCTGAACGTCCGCATCGCTCTTCGCTCGCTGGACGAGCTCGAGCGCATGGAGGGGATCGGCTTCCGCCAGTACGGCTACCTCTTCCTGCTCGGCCGCCAGGAGGACGTAACCCGCTTCCAAGAGGCGCTTGCCCTCCAGCATCGCCTGGGCGTCCCCTCCCGGGAGCTGTCGGTCGATGAGGCCCTGGAGCTCGTTCCCCAGCTCTCCCCCAAGGGCCTACTCGCCGCCACCTTCTGCGAGCTGGACGGCTACGCCACCCCCGAGGCGGTTGTCCACTGGTACGCCCGCGACCTGGACGTCCGCCAGGGATGGGAAGTGACCGCCATCGACACCCGTGGAAGCAGGATCACGGTAGTCGAGACTTCCAAGGGCAGTATCGCCACCGATACCGTCGTCTGCTGCGCTGGCATCTGGTCGAAGGAGGTGGGAGCGATGGTGGGGCTCGATATCCCCGTGCGGGGGGAGCGGCGCTTCGTCTTCTTCACCCCCCACGACGGCGGCCTCCCAGAGCGCCTGCCCTTGACGATCGACTTCTCCACCGGCTTCTACTTCCACCGCGAAGGCCAGGGGATCGCCTTCGGCGGCCGCGAGCAGACGCTCGAGGAGCTGGCTCGTCCAGCAACCCGCCGACTCCCTGCGCTGGCCGAGCTTGGCATCCACTCCTCCTGGTGGGGCTACTACGACGTCAGCCCCGACTGGAACGCGATCGTGGGCGAGGCCTCCGAGCCAAGCCGCTTCCTCTACGCCACGGGCTTCTCCGGCCATGGCTTCCAGCAAGCCCCGGCCGTGGGCGAGTACCTCGCCGAGCTCGTCGTAGGCGCACGACCTACCCTCGACCTCTCTCCCTTCGCGCTTGAGCGCTTCGCAGGGGGAGAGCGCCGGCCGGAGCTTTTCGTCGTGTGAGGCCCCATGCCACCCTGATCGTCAACCCAGCTGCTCGCAGCCTCAGCGAGGAGCGGCTGCGGCGGGTCGAGCGCCTGCTCGCCAGCCGCTTCTTCCTCGTCACCGTCCTCAGCGAGCGCCGAGGGCATGCCGTCGAGCTGGCCAGGGAGGCAGAGGGCGAAGCCATCTTCGTCCTGGGCGGCGATGGGACCTTCAACGAGGCGGTCAACGGGGCCGACGGGAGACGGCCGCTCGGGTTCCTCCCGGCCGGAGGCGCCAACGTCCTTCCCCGAGCCCTCGGCCTTCCCAATGACGCGGTGGCCTGTGCCCGCCGTCTCCTCGCCGGGAGAGCACGGCGCATCTCCGTGGGCCGCGTCAACGGGCGCCGCTTCCTCTTCAGCGCCAGTCTCGGCCCCGACGCCGAGGCAGTGCGGCGGGTGGAGGCAAAAAGAGGCGGCCCTCGAGGGGCGCGACCCGGCAACGTCGTCGTCGCCTTGACCGTAGTCCGCGTCCTCCTCGAGCAGCGGCTCCGCTTCCAGCCCGCCCTGGAGCTCAAGGAGAAAGGACGGGCGGCGCTCCTCTTCGTCTGCAACGCTCCTGTCTACACATACGCAGGCCCGGTTCCACTGCGCTTTTGCCCTCAAGCCCAGCTCACGCTCGGCCTCGACTACGCCGCCCCCGTCTCTCCCGGCCCCCTCGCCGTCGTCCGGCTGCTCGCCCGGGCAGCTACCGGCCGAGGCCTGCAAGGGGCGCCCGGCGTCCTCTGGGGGCACGATCTCGACCGGCTCGAGGTCGTCTGCGACCACCCGTTCCCCCTCCAGGTAGACGGCGAGGACATGGGGGACGTGGAGACGGCCCTGTTCGAGGCCGAGCGGGACGCGGTCGCGGTCCTGGCCTGACGGGCAGGCGCCGGTAAGCTCCTTTGGGTGGAGCGCTGGGCGACCTTCGACTGCTACGGGACGCTGGTCGACTGGGACGCCGGTATTGGCCGCGAGCTCGCCCGCATCTTCGGCTCAGAACGAGCCGACGAGCTTCTCCGTCGCTACCACGAGCTCGAGCCTGCGATCCAAAAGGCAGAGCCGACTTTGGCCTACCGAGAGGTCATGGCCCAAGCGCTAGAGCAGCTGGGCGCCCCAGGCGAGGAGCGAGAGGCGCTAGCCTGGTCGCTGCCCTCCTGGCCTGTATTCCCGGAGGTCCCGTCCGCTCTGGCACAGCTGCGGACGCGCGGCGTACGGCTGTGCATCCTCTCCAATACCGATCTTGACCTCCTCCAGGCCTCCATGGCCGCGATCGGCGTCTGCTTCGACCGGTGGATCGTCGCCTCCCAGATCGGCTCCTACAAGCCCGCCCCCGGCCACTGGCAAGCCTTCCGAGACGAGGTCGGCCGGCTGCCCGACGTCCACGTCGCCGCCAGCCTCTTCCACGACATCGTCCCTGCCATGGGGCTCGGCATTCCCTGCATCTGGATCGATCGGCTAGGCGAGGATCCAGGAGAGCTCTCCCCGGCCCGCACCCTGCCTGACTTGCGGGGGTTGGCAGATGCCGTGTGCGAGCTCCTACAGGGTCGCGCGCATGAGTAGGCTTCGCGCTCGCTGCCCGGACTGCGGCGGCTTCACGGCGGTCGCCTTGGGCCCCGGCTACGAGTGCCACGCCTGCGGCCGAGAGTACGGAGCGGGACTCGTGCGCGTACCGCAAGCCTGGGGCGCCGGCGGCGAGGCCATGGCCGAGGCTGCCCGCCTCCCTCTGTCCTACCCAGAGGCAACCATCGTCGAGGAGGGCTCGCTGCAGGAGCAGACGCTCGCCATCGCGACCGACCTCCCCGAGCGCCCTCTCATCCTGGGCGGCTGCTGCTGCGCCCACCTGGGGGCGGTGGAGGGCCTGTCTGCCCGCTACGAGCGGCTGGCGCTCGTGTGGCTGGACGCCCACGGCGACCTCAATACTCCCGAGACCTCGCCCTCGGGCAACCTCTGGGGAATGCCCCTGCGCATGATCCTCGACCGCGGCTGCGTGCGCCCGGAAGACGTGGCCCTCGTGGGCGCCCGCAGCCTCGACCCGCCCGAGCAGGAGCTGATTGACCGACTCGGTCTTTCCCTGGGGGCTGAGGGCATCGAGAGGGCCCTCGACGGAGCAGAGGCGGTGTACGTCGCCTTCGACGTCGATGTGCTCGCTCCCGGGCAGGTGCCCTGCCACCTCCCCGAGCCAGGCGGGCCCACCCTGGACGAGGCAGAGCGCTGGCTCCAGGCGGTCGCCGCCCGCCTGCCCGTGGCCGGGGCCGGCTTCAGCGGTCTTGCCCCCGACCCCCTGGCTGTTCCCTCTTTGGAGCGGCTGTGCGCCGCTCTCGGCCTGTAACCAAACAGGCTGGAAGCCGCGTCTAAACTGGCGCCGCTCATGTCCGAGAGCCGAGTCGACGTGTCCATCGAGCACAAGGGCGAGGCCGAGGCCGCGCAGCGAGAGCGAGGGCACCCGAACACCTGCCCCACCTGCCACTCTCACTACCGCGACGAGGAGCTTCGCGCGAAGCTCCGGGTCTGTCCCCAGTGTGAGCACCACTTCCCCATGCCCGCCCGAGAGCGGGTGGACATGCTGGCCGACCCAGGGACGTTCCAAGAGGAGGCAGCCGACCTCCGCTCCGCCGACCCGCTCGACTTCTTCGATCTTCGGCCCTACCGCGAGCGTTTGGCGGAAGCGGAGCTGGCTACCGGCCTGGGAGAGGCCATGGTCATCGGCAGGGCCACCCTCGACGGCCACCCGTGCGAGCTTGCGGTCATGGACTTCCGCTTCATGGGAGGATCCATGGGGAGCGCTGTCGGGGAGAAGCTCGTGCGCGCCTGCGAGAGCGCAGCCGCTCGAGGAGTCCCTCTCATCTCCGTTACCGCCTCTGGGGGGGCGCGCATGCAGGAGGGAATCCTCTCCCTCATGCAGCTTCCCAAGACAGTGTGCGCGGTCGCGGACCTATACGACGCCGGCGGCTGCCTGTTCAGCGTCATGGCCCACCCGACCACCGCCGGCGTCCTCGCCAGCTTCGCCAGCCTCGGCGACGTGATCGTGGCCGAGCCAGGGGCGCTTCTCTCCTTCACCGGCCCCCGGGTCGTCCAGCAGACCACCCGTGAGAAGCTGCCGCCCGACTTCGGCCTGGCCGAGTCCAACTACCGGTTCGGCCACCTGGACGCGATCGTGCCCCGTCCCGAGCTGCGAAGCTACCTGGCCCGCCTCATGCGCCTATTCCGCCGTGACCGCTGACGAGCAACTGCGGCTGCGTGCCCGGTTGAGCAAGCTCAAGGAGCTTCGGCTTCTGGGCGGCGCCAAGCTCTCTACCGACCTGGAGCGCTTGCAGCGCCAGCTCGAGCGCCTGCAGGAGGAGCCAAGCGACGAGGAGATCTGGCGCTCGGTCGAGCTCGCCCGCCACCCTGAGCGCCCCTACACCCTCGACTACGTCGAGCGCATGCTCGAGGACTGGGTGGAGCTGCACGGCGACCGGGCGCGGGCCGACGACCCGGCCATCGTGGCCGGCCTTGGCCGCTTCCAGGGACGTACCGTCGCCCTCGTCGGCCACCAGAAGGGTCGCGACCTCAAGGAGCGCGCCTTCCGCAACTTCGGCATGGCCTACCCGGAGGGGTATCGCAAGGCGATGCGCGTCATGGCCCTGGCCGAGCGCCACCGCTTCCCCGTCCTCACCCTAGTGGACACGCCCGGCGCCTACCCAGGCGTGGCAGCCGAGCAGCACGGCCAAGGCGGCGCCATCGCCCGCTGCCAGGCACTCATGGCTCGCCTGGGAGTGCCCATCGTCTCGTGCATCATCGGCGAGGGCGGCTCGGGCGGAGCCGTCGCCATCGCGGTCGCCGATCGGGTGCTCATGCAGGAGCACGCCATCTACTCGGTCATCTCCCCCGAAGGGTGCGCCGCCATCCTGTGGCGCGACGCCGGCCAGGCCCGCAAGGCGGCGGCTGCCTTCAAGCCCGATGCTCGTCACTGCCTCGAGCTGGGTGTCATCGATGCCGTCGTCCCTGAGCCCGAAGGCGGGGCCCACCGAGACTACGACCAGGCAGCCCGCCTTTTGGCCGAGTCCCTCGATCGGGCGCTGGGCGAGATCGAGACCGTCTCCGCCCCCGTCCTCGTCCGCCAGCGGCGAGCCAAGTTTCGGGCGATGGGCATCTACGCCTGAGAGGACGGGCTCTTCACAGCCGCCGCGAACAATCCACAATGTCCACAGGCTTTTCCCCGTGCCAGTTGGGAGTACCCGGCCTGTATGGAGGCGTCGTTCTCCGCTCCTGACAGAGCGCCCAGCCGCCGGTACCGGCCCATGCTCGCCACTTTGGCCGAGGCTCTTCCCCGCGGCCAAGACTGGATGTTCGAGCCTAAGTGGGACGGCTACCGTGCCCTTGCCTACCTCCGCGGCGACCAAGTCGAGCTCGTCAGCCGCACGGGAAAGAGCGATCTCGGCCAGCGCTTCCCTTCCGTCGTTGCCGCCCTGCCCAAGGCGACGCGAGGGCGAGACTGCGTCCTTGACGGGGAGATCTGCGCTCTCGATGAGGCAGGTCGGCCTCGCTTCTCCCTTCTGCAACAGGGTAAGGGCGCGACCGTATACCAGGTCTTCGACCTCCTCGAGCTAGAGGGGAAGCCTGTGCTCGAGCGACCCCTCTGGGAGCGGCGGCGCTTGCTCGAGCGTCTTCTCGATTCTCGCTCGACGGTCGTCCGCCTCACCCCCGCCTTTACCGATGGCCAAGCGCTGCTCCAGGCGGCCCGCGAGCAGGGCTTGGAAGGTGTCGTGGCCAAGCGTCGCGACTCCCGGTACGAGGAGCGTCGCTCGTCTCAGTGGCTCAAGATCAAAGCGAGACCGCAGCAGGAGCTGGTGGTCGTCGGCTACACGAAGGGACGGGGAAGGCGAGCGGCGCTGGGGGCGCTCGTTCTCGCTGTCCCCGGCCCGGGCGGCCTCCGCTGGGCGGGGAACGTGGGCACGGGCTTCACCGAGCAGGAGATGGAGGAGCTCCTGGGCCGGCTTTCGCCTCTTGCCCGTCCCGACCCGCCTCTGACCCACGTTCCCCGGATGCGGGTTCCCCGTCGGGATGTCGTGTGGGTCGAGCCGAGGGTAGTGGTCGAGGTCGAGCACGCCGGGTGGACCCACGATGGTCGCCTGCGCTCGCCCTCGTTTCTCGGCGTGAGGGAGGACAAGCCCGCCTGGCAGGTGCGCCGCGAGCAGCCGCTCCCTTCCCTCGTACGGGCCGGCTCGGCCACCTTCCGGCTCTCCAACCTGGACAAGCTCTTCTGGCCCAAGGAGGGAATCAGGAAGGGCGACCTCCTCGCCTACTACCACGACATCGCCTCCGTCCTCCTTCCCCACCTCCGCGATCGACCCTTCGTCATGCTGCGCTACCCGGACGGGATCGAGGGGAAGGCCTTCTTCCAGCGGCGAGCGCCGCGCTACCTCCCCCGCTGGATCCCCACCTTCGAGTACGAGGACAGCGAGGGCCAGAGGCTGCGGGCCCCGGTCGTGCGCGACGAGGCAGCTCTCCTCTGGATGGTGAACATGGGTTGCATCGACCTCCATCCTTGGTGCTCTCGCGTCGATAAGCCCCACCGGCCCGACTGGGTGGTCTTCGACCTCGACCCCGGGGAGGGAGCGGGAATGGACAAGGTGGTGGAGGTAGCGCTGCTCGTCAGGGCGCTCCTTGAGGACCTCGGGCTGCGAGGCTACCCGAAGACAAGCGGCGGCGATGGCCTCCACGTACTCGTCCCGATTACGCGCCGCTCCACGTACGCCGACGCCCGCGACTTCGCCTCCCTCCTCGCCCAGGCGCTTGCCACCGCCCGGCCCCATCTCGTGTCGCGCGAGCGCCGTCCCTCCCGCCGCCGCGGGGTCCTCGTCGATGCCGCCCAGAACGGGGAGGGAAGGACGCTCGCCTCGGCGTACTCGGTGCGGCCACGGCCGGGAGCGCCGGTGTCGACTCCCCTGACCTGGGACGAGGTCCGCCCCGGGCTCGACCCCGCAGCGTTCACCATGGAGGTCGTGCGGACACGGGTCCTCCAGCGCGGGGATCTCTTCGCGCCAGTGCTGTCCGACAAGCAGTCTCTCGCGGCCGCCCTCCGCGCTCTCCGCTGACGCTCGCGTATCGTTCTTGCGGTGGCCGTCCAGATCGCGGTCATCGGCAGCGGGCCCGAGCACGAGGAGCGTGCCGAGGCGGTGGGAAGGCTCCTGGCCGAGCGGGGAGCGACCCTTGTCTGCGGCGGCCGCGACCAGGTGATGGCTGCCGCTGCCCGAGGGGCGAAGGCAAGGGGTGGGCAGACGATCGGCATCCTCCCCGGCGAGTCGCGGGAGGAGGCCAACCCCTGGATCGATTACGTCGTCGTCACCGGCATCGGCCACGCCCGCAACCTGGCCGTGGTGGCCTCGGGGGAGGCGGTGATCGCCGTGGGCGGAGCGTGGGGGACGCTCTCGGAGATCGCGCTCGCCCGCGTTCTCGGCCGGCCGGTGGTCGTCCTCGAGCCGGGCTGGAAGGTGGAGGGCGAGGGCGTGTACCGCGCTGCTACGCCCGAGGAGGCAGTGGACATCGCGCTCAGGCTCGCCTCCTCGCCCGGCGCATCCGGGTAAGATCGAGCGCGGCCTCCGCGGGAGGCGCTCCGTGGCAGTGCTCGATATCCAGGTCAAGCGCGCGTACGACCCACCGTCAGCCGACGACGGGTACCGCGTCCTCGTCGACCGGCTGTGGCCAAGAGGGGTCAGCCGCGAGACGGCGCGAATCGACGAGTGGGCGCGGGAGCTGGCTCCAAGCGACGAGCTCCGGCGGTGGTTCGGGCACGATCCGGAGCGATTCGCGGAGTTTCGCCGCCGCTACGAGCGCGAGCTGGAGGAGCACGGCGGGACGCTGGAGCGGCTGCGCGATCTGGCGCGGCGCGGGCGCCTGACGATCGTCTTCGGCGCCCGCGACCGGCTCCACAACAACGCGGTCGTCCTCGCCGACATCCTCCGCACAAGTGGCCGGCGGTGAGCGCTCGGTGGCGGCCGGGCGCTTGCGCAGGAGAGGGAGGGAAGCTTGAGCTCAGGCGGCGCGGCGGCGCGCTTCCCTACGGGCCTCGACTGCGGATCCGCTGCGAGCAGCCTGGCCGAGGCAGCCGAGGCCGAGGCCGGCGAGCATGAGGCCCACCTCGCGCGGTGGCGCAGCTTCAGGGCAGGTGGGCCGCCGACATCGCCCCCCACGACCCCGTCTCCCGCGAGATGTGGGAGATGGCAGACGCGCTTAGTTAGCGAGGGCATCATCCGCCAGTTGCCGGACCGCTTCTGATTGGATGCGGAGGGCCCTCCCGAGCTGCGGTGCGCGCTTGAGATGGCCCCCAGCCGTCCCAGCGAAAGCAGTCGAGCACGGGCGCTCAACTGGCGGCGAGCATGCGCCGCAGGAGCCGGAGGGCGCCCCTCTTGTCTAGCATCTCGTTCAGGTTCCCACACTTCGGCGACTGCACGCAGGAGGGGCAGCCCTCGGCACAGGGACAGCCGGCCAGCATCCGCGCGGTGTCCTCTACCCAGTCGGGGAAGACGGCGTAGCCCCGCTCGGCGATGCCCACCCCGCCTGGGTGGCCGTCGTAGACGAACACGGTGGGACGGCCGGTCTGGAGGTGGTGGTTGGTGGAGAGGCCGCCGATGTCCCAGCGGTCGCACATCGCCCACAGGGGAAGCAGGGCGATGAGGGCGTGCTCGGCCGCGTGGAGCGAGGAGAGGAGCGTAGGCGTCTCCTCCACCCCTCGGAGCAGGCTTTCGCCGGGGACGAGCCACACCGCCTCCGTCTGGAATGTCGCTGGCGGCAGGTCGAGCGGCTCCAGATCGAGTACCGTCCCGTCCCTGATCGCCCGGCGCTGATAGGCCACCACCTGCTCGGTCACCGAGACGCGGCCGAAGGCGAGCTCGACTCCGAGCGCCCGTTCCGCTCGCGCCGCCTCCTCGATCACGAGGCTCGTCTCCTTCTGCACTTGGGTGTACCAGTCGCCGGAGAAGGGCTCGACCAAGGCGATACGAGCCCCAAGGTCGAGCGCCCGCACGAGGTAGGGATCGCCAAGGTGGAGGTAGACAGCTCCCTCGTGCACGGTGGAGAAGGCGCGCTCCAGCTCCACCGTCCCTAGCACCGCCCCCGTCTCGTAGTCGACGACGACCACGGCGCCGGGACTGGCCGAGCGCAGCGACACCCGCGAGGCCGGGTAGTCGCGGCCTGCCCACACGAACCCTTTAGGAGTACGGCGAAGCTCGGGCAAGGTCGCCGCCCGCTCCAGCGCAGCATCCCCCAGCGTCTCCCGGTCGGCGTAGTCGAGGGGCGCCTCGTAGGCGGCGCAGAGGACATGGCCGTCGAGGACGCGGGGGTTGGCGTGGTCGAGGATGGCCGCCTCTACCCGACGGCTAAGGAGGACCTGCGGCTCCCGGGCGAAGTACTGATCGAGCGCGTCCCCTCCGGCCACGAGCACGGCCAGGCCGTGCCCGCGGCGACCCGCTCTTCCCCACTGCTGGCGCAGGCTGGCCACCGTTCCTGGGAACCCCGCCGAGACCACGCAGTCGAGCAGGCCGACGTCGATGCCGAGCTCGAGGGCGTCGGTGGCCGCCACGGCCAGGAGCTCGCCCTCGACCAGTCGACGCTCGATAGCTCGCCGCTGCTCAGGCGTGTAGCCGGCTCGGTAGGGCGAGAGCCTGTCAACGTAGGCGGGCCCCAGGCGATCCAGAGCGAAGCGGTGGATGAGCTCGGCTGCCTTGCGGCTCTTGGCGAAGCAGAGCGTGCGCAGGCCGCGAGAGACGAGCTCGGCTACCAGCCGAGCCGCCTCCCCTAGAGGGCTAGCCCGCGTCCACCGCTCCTCGTCCACGACGGGCGGGTTCCAGATTACGATCGTCCGCTCCGGGCGAGGAGCTGCGTCGTCCCAGACCACCCTCGCCTCCGCTCCGATCAGGCCTCGAGCCAGCTCGGCCGGATTGGCGATGGTCGCCGAGGCGAGCAAGAACGTCGGCCGAGCCCCGTGGAGAGCGGCCAGCCGGCGCAGCCGACGAAGCACGTTGGCCACGTGGGAGCCGAATACGCCTCGGTAGACGTGGGCCTCGTCCACGACGACGTAGCGCAGAGCATGGAGCACGTCTGCCCACCGCTCGTGGTGGGGAAGGATGCCTACGTGAAGCATGTCTGGATTGGAGAGGATCGCGTTGGCGTAGCGACGCACCTGACTCCGCCGACCAGCAGGCGTATCTCCGTCGTAGATCCCTGGCCGCACGTGGGCGAGACCGAGGGCAGAGAGGGAGCGCGCCTGATCCTGGGCCAGAGCCTTGGTGGGGTAGAGGTAGAGAGCCCGACTTCGGGGATCGCGGACGAGCGCGTCGAGCACGGGCAGGTTGAAGGCCAGCGTCTTACCGCTGGCCGTGCCAGTCGTGACGATGACGTGCTCACCCCGCACGGCCGCCGCCCACGCCTCGGCTTGGTGCTCGTAGAGAGCCTCGATCCCCTGTCTTCGCAGAGCCTCCACAAGACTTCGGGGGAGGCGGTCGGGGAACGGGACCAGGCGACCCGGCCGAGCTTCCTCGCGAGCCACGTAGACAGCCTCCGGAGCGGCGAGGAGGTCGGCCAGCTCGGCAGCGAGGACGGTCACGGGGACTCGGCCGGCCCTGCAGGTCGAAATCCGGCGCAAGCGACGTCGAGGGCGACGACGAGTCCATCCTCGACGGTGGCACAGGCAGTGTGGTCGTTCTCGTGCCAGCCTTTGACTGGATCGCGCCGCCTTGTGTGCCAGCGAACGCGAAGGCAGTCGGCGACCGTGGCCACGTCTCCGTCAACGCTGACGAAGCTCCCCATGTCCGCGAGCCAGCGCCGGAAGCGGGCGACGTCCTCCTCTCTCCCCTCGAGGTCGACCAGGCTCCGCGGCGTGAGGACGGGCAGGCGAGCCTGGGCAGCCAGGCGCTGGCCGAGGGTGGAGACGTCCCGGGCGGCGATGGCCCCGAGCGGCTGCAGCCCGAAAGCGACCTCGCTCACCGCTCCGCCACCACGAGGAGAGTCCGGGGCTGGAAGCTCTCCACCACCTCTTGCAGGCGAGCCACGCGCTCCTGGTAGCCCTCCAACGCTCGCCAGCTTCGCACGGCGTCGATGCTGGCCCACGGCCCGAAGCTGACGAAGGTTCTCTCGTTGTCGACGTCCCGCAAAAGCATGGCTGGCGTCTGGAGCCCCTGGCGGTGGCTCCAGTCGATCCACTCGCTCCAGCGCTCGACGAAGTCCTCCTCTCGCCCTGGCCTCACCACCCAGGTCGTGTGCGTGTAGAGCGTGCTCACCATGTCCTCCCTCCGCGTGCGCCGATAGTGCCCCGATGCTAGCGTCGGGGCGTGACCATCCCTCGCTGTCTCACTATCGCCGGCTCCGACTCCGGCGGCGGCGCCGGGATCCAGGCCGACCTGAAAGCTTTCACCCGGGCCGGGTGCTACGGCATGACCGTGATCGTTGCCCTCACCGCCCAGAACACAGTGTCCGTCTCTGCCGTGCACGAGACTCCGCCCGACTTCGTACGAGCCCAGCTCGAGGCTGTCTTCTCCGATATCGGGGTGGACGCAGCCAAGACCGGCATGCTGTTCTCGCGGCCGATCATCGAGACCGTGGCTGACTTCCTCGCCCGCCATCCGGTACCGCTCGTGGTCGACCCAGTGATGGTGTCGGCCACGGGAGCACGGCTGCTGCGCGAGGACGCCGTAGACAGCCTCGTCCAGCGGCTCTTTCCGCTCGCCACCGTGGTCACCCCGAACCAGCACGAGGCAGAGGTCTTGGCCGGGGGACCTGCCCCCAAGCGCGAGCTGGCCGAGCGCATCTGGGCTCTGGGGGCCAAGGCGGTGATCGTCAAGGGGGGGCACGGCGAGCCGGTCGACTGGCTCTACGACGGCCGTCGCCACGTACCGATCCCCGTCCAACGACACGCCGTCGCAGCGACCCACGGCGCTGGCTGCACCCACTCAGCCACCTTGACCGCCTCTCTCGCTCGCGGTCTGCCGCTCGAAGAGGCAGCTCGCCGGGCGGCGGCAGCCGACGCCGTGCGTCACGGGCTCGTCGAGCTCGGGGCCGGCGAAGGACCCGTCGATGTCTTCCACCTCCGCGAAGCTGTCTGACCTCGGCGAGCTCGGCCTTCTGGCCGAGCTCGAGCGGCGAGGGCTCGCCCGAGGCATCGAGAACGACGCCGCCGAGCTCGAGGGAGGCGTCGTGGTGACCCAGGACGCCCTCGTCGAGGGGGTTCACTTCCGCATCGATTGGATCTCCTGGCGGGAGCTCGGCTTCCGCGCAGCCGCCGTCAACCTCAGCGATCTCGCCGCCTGCGGCGCTCATCCCCAGGGCCTCGTCGTGAGCTTGGGCCTCCCTCCCCACACCGAGCTAGACCAGGTGATCGCGCTCTACGAGGGGATGAGGGAGGCAGGGGTAGATGTGATCGGCGGCGACACCACTCGCTCTCCCCGCGTATACCTGTCCGTGACCGCCGTTGGACGGTCGGCCCGCGTGCCCGGGCGAGGAGGCGCCCGGCCAGGGGATCTCCTTGTCGTCACCGGTCCCTTGGGGGCAGCCGGAGCCGCGTTCCGCCGCGGTCGCTACCACCGGCCTCCGGTGCGGCTGGCCGAAGGCAGGCGCCTAGCCGCGCACGCCCACGCCATGCTCGACATCTCGGACGGGATCGCCCAGGACGCTGGGCACATCGCTCGGCGCTCAGGCTGCCAAGTGGTGATCGAGCTGGAGCGGGTGCCGCTGGCAGAGGGAGCAGCGATCGACGACCTCGGCTTCGGCGAGGACTACGAGCTTCTGGCCGCAGTGACCGATCCGGACGGGTTCCCAGTCGTGGGACGCTGCCAGGAAGGAGCGGGCGTGCTCGTCCTACGGGAAGGCCGCCCCGTCGACCTGGCCGGATGGGACCACTTCCGACCAGAGCACGGCTCTCGACTGGCAAGCCCGGAGGTCTCCTCCGCCTTTCAGGGCTAGACAGCGAACCGGATGTGGAGGACGTCCCCGTCGCGAACGACGTAGTCTCGCCCCTCCAGGCGAACGAGACCACGGCGGGCCGCCTCGGCTCTCGACCCGCACCGCACGAGATCGCTCCAGGTGATCACCTCGCAGCGAATGAACCCCCGGGCCATATCGGAGTGAACCTGGCCGGCTGCCTCCACAGCCGTCTGCCCCTGCCGTAGCGTCCAGGCCTTGGCCTCCTGCTCGTTGGCGGTGAAGAAGGAGATGAGGCGAAGCGCCTGGACCAGCCTTCGTGCCACCTCCTCGAGGGCCGAGGGCCCCTCCCGGAGCTCAGCCGCCTCCTCGGGCTCGAGCTCGAGGAGCTCGGCCTCCAGGGCGAGGTCGATCCCCTGGGGTCCGTTCACGACCACGACCAGCGGCTTCGTCGTCAGCGGCTCTAGCTCGGGGGGGACCGGACCCGGGTAGGAGCAGATCTCACCCCCTGCCTCCACGTGGGCAAGGAGAGCCTCGAGCTCGGCTACCTGGCGACGCAGAGCAGGATCTCCCGACTTGGCCTGCGTCCGCACCCGCTCTAGCCGCCTCGCCACGTGGTCGCGGTCGGCGACGAGCAGCTCCAGCCGGAGCGTCTCCACGTCTCGGTGGGGATCGGCCCCGGGGGAGAACCCATCCACGACGGCCAAAAGAGCGTGCACCTGGCGCAGAGTGCCGAGGAGGGCCGCGTCCTTCCCGGGGACATCCTGGACGCGGATCTGGGCCGGAGTGACCTTAGCCGATCCCTCGACGGCCGCCACCTGGGCGAGCCGCTCGTCGGGGATGGAAGCCATGCCGACGTGGGCCTTGGCCTCGTAGAGGCGGGCTCCCGCCCGGGTGAGAGCGTTGAAGAGCGTCGTCTTCCCTGACTTGGGAAGGCCGACGATCCCGACCTCGACGGGCACTACGAGGGGGTGAAGCCGACCCTCGCCTCTCGGGCGTACCGCTTCACGTAGAGCACGCGCGAGAGGACGACCAAGAACCGGCCGTCGTCCGCCTCTAGCTCGCACACGGCATCCTCGCGCCCCCGCAGCCGCTCCTCCAGGGCGTCGGCCTGGGAAGCGGGCACCCGAGCGGCCAGCACCTCCCCGCCCTGGAACCCGATCTCGATGCGCACCCGATCGTTAGCCGCCATCGCGCACCAGCTCGCACAGGACGCCGTGGAGAGCCCGGGGATGGAGGAAGGCCACCTGGAGGCCGCACAGACCCCGCCGCGGCTCGCAGTCGACGAGCTCGACGCCTGCCGAGCGGAGCGAGGCCAAGGTAGAGGCAAGGTCGTCCACCGCGTAGGCGACGTGGTGCATGCCCGGGCCGCGGGAGGCGAGGAACTTCCCTACCGGCGTCTCGGGACCGGTGGCTGCCAGGAGCTCCACCCGGCTTTCGCCCACGCGCAGCAAGGCCGCCTCCACGCCCTGCTCGGGCAAGGACTCCCGCCGCACCAGGGAGGCGCCCAGGAGCTGCTCGTACGTCGCCAGCGCCTGGTCGAGGTCGACGACCGCCACCCCCAGGTGGTGAATCCCCCGCACGGTCATGCCCGGATGCTACCGGGGGCTCGCCTCGCTCAGTCGGAGAGGGGAAGCGCCCGCACCATGCCCACCGTCTCCGCGGCCCGCGACTCCCGAGGGACGCTGGCCAAAAGCTCGTCCAGCTCTTCCCGCACCAGCGTCTCCTTGTCGAGCAAAGCCAGCGCCACCCGATCGAGCGCGGGCCGGTGCTTGACGAGGAGCCTGACTGCCTCCTCGTAGGCGTGGTCGGTGAGGCGGGCCTGCTCGGCGTCGCGCAGCCTCTTCGTCTCCTCGGACAGGGAGTAGTTGTCTGCCCGCATCGTCCGCGAGGCCGCTACCTCCGACATCCCGTACTCGAACACCATCGCCCGAGCCAGAGCGGTCGCCCGCTCGAGATCGTTGGCGGCGCCGTTCGTGACCCGCCCGAACACGACCTGCTCGGCCGCCCGCCCGGCCAGGAACACCTTCATCATGTCCACCAGCTCCTCCTTGGTGTGGAGGTAGCGGTCCTCGGCGGGGAGGTTGAGGGTGTAGCCAAGCGCCTGGCCTCGGGACACGATCGTTACCTTGTGGACGGGGAGGGCATCTCCCATCAGGTGGGACATGACCGCATGCCCAGCCTCGTGGTAGGCGAGGATTCGCTTCTCCTTCTCGGAGACGACCCGTCGCTGCTGGAGGCCAGCCACGACCCGCTCCATCGCCGCCTCGAACTGGTCGGGCCCAATGCGATCGAGGTTCTGGCGGCCGGCGAAGATGGCCGCCTCGTTGGCAATGTTGGCGAGGTCGGCTCCAGTCAGGCCCGACGTCTGGCGAGCGATGCGCGCCAGATCGACCTCGGGGGAGAGCGGCTTCCCTCGCGTGTGCACGCGCAGGATCGCCTCTCGCCCGGCGAGGTCAGGCGGGGGCACGAGCACTTGGCGATCGAAGCGGCCTGGGCGAAGCAGCGCAGGATCGAGATCCTGGATGCGGTTGGAGGCGCCCATGACCACCACCTGGGCGTCCGAGCCGAACCCGTCCAGCTCGACCAGAAGCTGGTTCAGCGTCTGGTCCTGCTCCCGGTTGAAGCCATGACCGGTGCGCGCCGCGCCTACCGCGTCCAGCTCGTCGATGAAGACGATGGCGGGAGCGTGCTTCCGGGCCTCGGCGAAGAGCTTGCGGATGCGGGCAGCGCCCAGCCCTGCGAACATCTCCACGAAGGCGGACGCGCTCTGCGAGTAGAAGGCCGCTCCTGACTCGTGAGCGACCGCCTTGGCGAGAAGGGTCTTGCCCGTTCCCGGCGGCCCGTAGAGCAGGATGCCCTTGGGGACGCGCGCTCCCAGGCGCTCGAACCGCTGGGGGTCGCGGAGGAAATCGACCACCTCCTGAAGCTCAGCCTTGACCTCCTCCAGGCCCGCCACGTCGTCCCAGGTCACCGAGGAGGTCGACCGGGGCTGGATCTGGGCCGGACGCACCCTGGGCATGAGCTGCACCGTGCGCCAGAGCAGGTAGACGATGAGCGCGAAGAAGACGAGAGGGAGCCACGTCAGCGCTGCAGCTCCGATCTCGTTGAGGAAGTCGCCCACGGAGGATCCCGTCTGCCTCATCGGCAGACGGGGGCCAAAGCCTTAGCCGCGCCCTCTCTCCAGGCAGTAGACTCGGGAGCGATGGGACGGGCAGAGCTCCCGGTTCCGCCGCACTTCGATCCGGGGCGCGTGGCCGAGGTCTGGCGCGTCCCCTACGAGGAGCGCGCGGCCCAGGCCGAGCGCTTCGCCCGGGATCACGCCATCGCGCCTGCGTCCGAGGACGAGGCACGAGTGGCTCTGCTCCTCATCGACTGCCAGAACACGTTCTGCACGCCCGGGTTCGAGCTCTTCGTCCCCGGCGCTCCCGAGGACAGCCGCCGGCTGGCCGAGTTTATCTACCGGAACCTGGGGCGAATCACCGAGATCATCGCCACCCTCGACACCCACCGCCCAGCTCAGATCTTCCATCCCCTCTTCTTCCTCGACGAGGACGGCAGGCACCCCGCCCCCTACACGACCATCTCCGCCCAGGAGGTCGAGCAGGGTCGCTTCCGCGTCGATCCCGCCCTGTGCCAGGCTCTGGGCATCGACCCCTCCTGGGCCCTGCGCCACCTCCTCCACTACACCCGGGCGCTGGAGGAGCGGGGCAAGTACCGGCTGACCATCTGGCCGTACCACGCTATGCTGGGCAGCCTGGGGCACGCCTTGGTAGCGGCAGTGGAGGAGGCCATCTTCTTCCACAGCGTGGCCCGCCGCGCTCAGCCCGACCTCCGCATCAAGGGTACGAGCCCGCTCACCGAGCGCTACTCGGCGCTCGGCCCCGAGGTGGCAACCGGACCCGATGGCGAGGAGATCGACCGCCGCGACCAGGAGCTGGTCGAGAAGCTCCTCTCCTTCGACGCCATCCTCGTGGCCGGGCAGGCGAAGAGCCACTGCGTCGCCTGGACGGTGGAGGACCTCCTCCGCGATCTCGGCGGCCGTGCCGACAGGGTGTACCTGCTCGAGGATTGCGCCTCCCCGGTGGTGGTGCCGGGAGTGGTCGATTACTCGCAGGAAGCGAGCGCCGCCTTCCGCCGGTTCGCCGAGGCGGGCATGCACGTCGTCCGCTCCAGCCAGCCGATGGAGACCTGGCCGGGAATGGCGGCTGCTATCGCCGCGTGATCAGCGGGCCTCCGCCAGCCGGTCGCGCAGGCGTGAAAGAGCAGGGTCGAGACGGACCTCGTAGCGTCCTGCATCGACGGACCGAAGCGCAGGGGGAAGCTTCTCCCGCTGGTCCCGCGCCCGCTCCCTGATCGTGTCCAGCGACTCGAACCACACCCGCTTTCCCCCTGTCATCGCCGGCTGCAGGAGCGGCTCTCCCTCCCCCCGCCAGGGCTCGCTCTCTAGGCCCAAGACGTCGTAGGCAAGCTTGCCCTCCCGCAGGACCCGCCACACCTGCTTTCTGCCCGGCAGGGTGGCCTTGCCAGTCGAGAGCTTGAGGGTGGGGCGGCCCGCCACCTCGACCAGCTTGTAGGCCATATCCAGGAAGGGGGCGTCTGCCGATACTCCGAGCTTCGAGCCCACGCCGAAGCCACCGATGGGCGCTCCCAGCGAGAGCAGCCTGTCGATCTCCCGCTCGTCGAGCCCCCCGCTACAGAAGACGATGGCGTCCTGGAAGCCAGCCGCGTCCAGGAGGGCACGGGCGGTGAGAGACAGCTCAGCCAGATTGCCCGAGTCGAGTCGGACTCCCCGCAGGCGGTGGCCAGCGGCAGCCAGCTCCCGTCCCACCTCCACCGCCCGCCGCACGCCCTCCACCGTGTCGTACGTGTCCACGAGGAGGATCGCCCCGTCGGGATAGGCGCGGGCGAAGGCCCGGAACGCCTCTAGCTCGTCCCCGAAGGCCTCGACGTAGGAGTGGGCCATAGTGCCAGCAATGGGGACGCCGTACAGCTTCCCAGCCAGAACGTTGCTCGTGGCATCGAAGCCGGCCAGGAAGCTCGCTCGCGCGACCTTGAGACCAGCCTCGCCCCCGTGCGTCCGCCTCAGCGAGAAGTCCACCAGCATGCGCCCGCGGGCGGCGTCCACGCACCGGCCCGCCTTGCTCGCGATGAGGGTCTGGAGATGGATCTCGTTCAAGACCATGGTCTCCACGATCTGGGCCTCGACGATGGGGGCGGTCACCTCGAGCAAGGGCTCGTTGGGAAAGACAGGCGTCCCCTCGGGGAGCGCGCGCACGTCCCCGCTGAAGGAGAAGCCCCGCAAGCGCTCGAGGAAGGCCGCGCTGAACCGGCCGGTGCGCTCCAGGAAGGCGAGATCGTCCTCGCTGAAGGTCACCGACTCCAGGTAGCGCAGGGCGTCGTCGAGGCCGGCCGCCAGGAGGTACCCCCAGCCCGGAGGGAGCGTGCGGTAGAAGAGGCTGAAGGTCGCCTCGACCTCGGCCAGGCCCTCAGCCACGTAGCTCTCGCCCATGGCCAGCTGGTAGAGGTCGGTGAGAAGGCCGCTTCGCGACTGAGACGAGGGAAGGGGGTACGCGCTCATGAGCCTGGCTCGGCAGGCGATTCTCTCAGGCTGCCGTCTCGAGATCGAGGCATGCCCACAGAGCTGCCTCTGCCACCGCGACCTGCTCGGGGCGAGGATCGGCCGTGGCCACGTGCCGCTGGAGGGCGTAGCCGGGCCAGCGGAGAGCACGAGCGAGAGGATGGTCAGGATGGCGCTCCATCCACGCGAACACCTCGGT
>PSLH01000004.1:25871-33507 GCA_040289505.1 Thermoleophilia bacterium
CATCCCCGCCGGTCGCCGTATGCTCCTCGGGGCCTGTTCTGCCACCGCAGCCGCCAGGGCAGAGGCGACGAGAAGAGGGCCCAGCAGGTGGGAGCCGCAGCGCGCGTGCTCCTTGGTCGCCTCCTCGCCCGACTCGTACCGGCCGATGGCCACATGCTCCGCCCCGTGGTAGGCAGCGAGCTCGCCGCCCCGCAACGCCACGAGCGCCGGCACAACCCCGCCGGCAGAGGCCAGGAGCTCGCGGGCCCCGGGCGCAACAGACGATCTGCGAAGGAGACGAGCGGCGGCCGCGGCCAGGGCAAAGGCGGCGATCACGTCCGCTCGCTCGAAGGCAAAGCGGGCCTGGGGAAGCTGGCGCTTGATCGCAGGCAGCACGAGCAGGGCCTCGAGAAGTCGGGCTGGCCCGCGCAGGAAGGGGCGCTGTACCCGGAGTCGGGGCTTGCGCCCGCGGGCGACCGCGATCTCCCCCGCCGGCGTGCGGACAGCGCAGGCCCAGGCAGTCGGGCCGTGCACGAGCACGCCGTTGGCGAGCGCCATCCCGCCCAGCCTGATCTCGCTCTCCGCCACCACCCGCAGACGCTATCCGCTCCGCCGAGCCCTACGCAGGCTCGACAGAGCCGACCTGCCGTGCGACGTGGATCAGGCAGCGCGTGCCCAGCTCGAGGTCGTCCACAGCGATCCGCTCGTCGGCCGAGTGGATGAGGCGGCTAGCCAGCTCGGCGCTCATCGTCTTGAGCGGGAAGAAGCCGTAGGCCACGGTGCCGAAGGCCTGGCGCAGCCAGTGGCTGTCGGTGAAGCCGGCCACCAAGATCGGCACCGTGCGAGCCCCCGGCTCGATCCCGGAGACGAAGCTCTCGATGGCCTCCCACAGAGGCGTGGCCAGGGGAGAGCGGGTCCCTCCCTGGCCCTCCCGCCACTCAAGCTCGTAGTCTCCCTCGCCCAGCCAGGCGCGCAAGGCCGCCTCTGCCTGCTCCTGGGTCTGGCCAGGCAGGAGCCGGCAGTCGACGATTACCTGGCACAGGCCCGGGATGACGTTGCGCTTGCGCGAGGCCTCGATCATGGTTGGAGCCACGGTTAGGGAGAGCAGCGGCTCGAGCACCTCGGCCGCCACCGGGTCGACGGCGCGGGCTACCGCCAGCGCCTCGCCTGCCGAGGGCACCTGGCCAGCGACGGCTGCCAGGAACGCCTCCGTCTCCGGGCCCAGGCTGGGCTGGGGCCGGAACGCAGCCAGGCGATCGATCAGCCGGGCCGCCTTGACGAGGGCGTTGTCGGCGATGGCGGGCATGGAGGCATGACCGCTTCGCCCGTGCGCTCGCAGCTGGAAGGGAGAGCTCATCTTCTCGGCGGTGGCGCACAAGTAGAAGACGCGGCCGCCAATCTCAAGCCGGTCTCCCGCCCCCTCGTTGATCGCGTACTCGCACCGCACCGCCTCGGGATGCTCCCGACAGAGCCACGAGAGCCCGAAGTCCTCGCCCTCGCCCAGCTCCTCGTCGGCGGTAGCGGCGAAGATGAGGTCGCCGCTCGGTCGAAACCCCTCCCTCGCCAGCGAGGCGATGGCGACCGCGCTGGCCGCCACCTGGCCCTTCATGTCCAGGGCTCCTCGCCCCCAGACGCAGCCGTCGCGAAGCGCTCCCGACCAGGGATCGACCGTCCACTCGGCCGGATCGGCCAGCACCGTATCGGTGTGGGAGAGGAGAAGCAGCCGCGGCCCCGATCCTCGGCCAGGGAGCCGAGCGACCAGGTTGGCCCGCTCGGGGACGCGGGCATAGAGCTGGCAGGACACTCCCGCATCCTCCAGGTAGTCACGGAGAAGCTCGGCCGCCCGGGTCTCGTTGCCGGGGGGATTGACCGTGTCGATGCGGATCAGCTCCTGCAGAAGCCCAACCGCCTCGTCCCGCAGCATGGTGTCGCTCACGTCCCTCCTCCCGCCTTGGCGAGCTCGGTCAGCTCGTTACGCACGTCCCACAGCTCTGGGAAGAAACGGGCGCGGACGAGCCCGAGGAGGAGCTCGACCGGAGTTCCTTGGGTGCCCACGACCTCGCCTCCGATGATCCGCTCCACCACCTTCAGGTGCTTGACCCGCCACAGGGTCGCTCGCTCGTCGAGGTCGACAAGAGCCTCCGCCAGCCGGTACAGGTGCTCGACCTCGGCCCTCCTACGGTAGAGGTCCACCAAGGACAGTCCCGCTCTCCGCCGCAAGGCGTGGAAGGCCTCGCCCAAAGCGGGTACCGCCCGTCGCAGCCGATTCCAGCCCGGGGAGTCGAAGCCTGAGCCGTGCCCGAGGACCGGTCGGATGGCCGTCGTGTACTCCCAGGGGGACAGGAGCTCGAGCATGTCCAGCTGGTCGGTGACGAGACGAAGGCTGAGCCGGGCCCGCTCGAGGAGGAAAAGGGCAGCAGCGACCTCGCCCTGCCGGAGGCGAACAGTCGCCTCCTCGACCTCCTCCGAGGCCAGCTTGAGCCAGAGCTCCGAGGATTGGTGGGTCACTTGGAAGAGGAGCTCGTCTCGGTGAGCGCGCTCCTCGGGGGCTTTCTGCAGCGACAGAAGCTCGTCCGTGCGCAGGTACCGCTCGTAGTCGCTCGCTCCCCGTCCGGGGAGGATGGGCCCAAGCTCGTCCTCAAGCCCTGTCTGCTCGCGCCGGGACATGAGAGGAGCATACTTGACGGAGATGGCCGACCTCTTCGCTGACGCCGCGTCAGCCCGGCTCGCTCACGCAGCCCCCTTGGCCCTACGAGTGCGGCCGCGAGCGTTGGCCGAGCTCGTCGGCCAGCGCCACATCCTGGCCGAGGGCTCGGCCCTGCGCCTGGCCATCGAGGAAGATCGGCTCTCGTCCATGATCCTCTACGGCCCGCCCGGCTCGGGCAAGACGACGCTGGCCCGAATCATCGCTGCTACCACCGGAGCAGCCTTCGAGGAGCTCTCTGCCGTGTCTGCCTCCGTGGCCGAGGTACGGAAGGTGATCGCTCGCGCCACCGAGCGGCTGGGCGGGTCTGGGCAGCGAACGATCCTCTTCCTGGACGAGATCCACCGCTTCACCAAGGCCCAGCAGGACGCGCTGCTCCCGGCAGTCGAGGAGGGAACCATCACGCTCATCGGGGCGACCACCGAGAACCCGTATTTCGAGCTGACCTCCGCTCTCCTCTCCCGCTGCCAGGTCTATACGCTCGAGCCGCTGTCTCCGGAGGAACTCGCCACGATCGTCCGGCGGGGAGCGGTCGAGCTGGGCCTGGAGCTCGACCCGGAGGTAGTGACCACGATCGCCCACGCCGCCGGGGGCGACGCCCGGGTAGCCCTGAACGTGCTCGAGCTCGCCTGGCACACGGCCCAGGCAGAGGGCCGCCCCCTCTCCAGGGCTCACGTCAACGACGCGGCCCGCAAGCGACCCCTCGTCTACGACCGCGCCGGCGACCGGCATTACGACTTCGCTTCTGCCTTCATCAAGTCCATCCGGGCCGGCGACGCCGACGCTGCTGTGTACTACCTCGCGTGCATGCTGGAGGCAGGAGAGGATCCCCGCTTCATCGCTCGGCGCATGGTCATCCTGGCCTCCGAGGACGTCGGTAACGCCGACCCCAAAGCCCTGCTCGTGGCGGTAGCGACCGCCCAGGCAGTGGAGTACGTAGGGCTTCCTGAGGCGAGGCTCAACCTCGCTCAAGCGGCCATCTACCTCGCTCGAGCCCCCAAGTCGAACGCGGTGACCGTGGCCCTGGCCGAGGCGGAGCGGGACGTCCGCGAGCGCGGCAACCTCCGACCGCCTCCTTTCCTCCGGGATCCCCGCTCCCCAGGGGCCAAGCGCCTGGGGAGCGACCACGGCTACATCTACCCCCACGACAATCCGGCAGGATTGGCCCTCGACTACCTGCCCCAGGCGCTCCGCGGCCGCCGCTACTATCGGCCTAAAGGTCAGGGAGAGGAAAAGGAGGACGAAGATGGCGGTCGAGCGTAGCGCCCACGTCACCTGGACGGGCGATCTCATGAGTGGCTGCGGCACGTACACCCTCGCCAGCGGCGCGGCCAGCGGGCAGGTGACCTGGGCCTCGCGTACCGAGGAGCCGGCTGGCCTCACCAGCCCCGAGGAGCTGATCGCCGCCGCCCACGCAAGCTGCTTCTCGATGGCCCTCTCGCACAGCCTCGCCCAAAAGGGGACGCCTCCTACCCGACTCGACACCGACGCCACCGCCACCTTCGAGAGGACGGAGGCTGGCTATCGCATCACCCGCATGGCGCTCCGCGTCCGCGGGATCGTCCCCGGAGTCGACGAGGCGGCGTTCCGAGCCGCCGCTGAGGAAGCCAAGGAAGGGTGTCCCGTCTCCAAGGCTCTGGCCGGCAACGTCGAGATCACCGTCGACGCGGCCCTCGTCTCCGCCTAGCGCGCTGGTCGGGGTGCGTCTCCACCTCCACGCCTGGGGCAGAGAGGACGCACCCCGCCTCGTCTGCCTCCATGGAGTCACGGCTCACGGCCGCCGCTTCCGCAAGCTGGCCGAGGAGCGGCTGGCAGCAAGGTACCGCGTGCTCGCCCCCGACCTGCGCGGGCACGGGCGGTCGAGCTACGAGCCCCCCTGGTCGATCGAGGCCCATCTCGAGGATCTCCTGGACACAGTGGGCAGCAGGCCAGCGACCTGGATCGGGCACAGCTTCGGGGGGCGGCTGGTCGCGGAGCTCGGGGCCCGCAAGCCGAGGCTCGTCGAGCGAGCCATCCTCCTCGACCCCGCGCTCTGCGTCTTGCCCCACGTCGCCCTGGATATGGCCGAGGAGGAGCGCAGGGACGTCTCCTTCTCCTCCCCCGAGGAGGCGATCCAGGCCCGACTCGACTCGGGGCGGCTGTTCCACACGCCCCGCGAGCTGCTCCAGGAGGAGATGAGCGAGCACCTGGAGAGGGGCAAGGACGGGCGACTTCGCTACCGGTACCTGAAGAGCGCCGTGATCACCGCCTGGAGCCACATGGCCACCCCACCGCCGGCTTACGGAGAGGTGCGCTTCCCCACGCTCCTCGTGGTCGGCGAGCGCTCCTGGCTCGTCCTCGACCACCAAATCGCCGACTACCGCGCTGCTCTGGGCGACCTCTTCCAGGTGGTCACCGTTCCCGGCGGGCACACGGTGCTCTGGGACGCCTTCGCGGAGACTGCGGACGCCGTCGAGCGCTTCCTCGACCGCTCCCCGCCCTCGTCCTAGCCTCGAGCTAGAGGATGCGCTGGCCGAGCGCGCTCGCCAGGAGCTCGACGGCAAGCTCGGCCGTGGCGTTGCCCCGGTCGAGGATCGGGTTCACCTCGACCACCTCCAGAGCGGTGGCGATCCCCGCCTCGGCTACCAGCTCCATCACCAGGTGAGCCTCTCGGTAGGTGAGGCCCCCGCGCACGGGGGTGCCCACCCCGGGAGCGACGTCGGGGTCGAGGGCGTCCATGTCAAGCGACACGTGGACGAAGCCGGGCCCAGCAACCTGCTCGATCGCCTCCCCGACCGCCCGCTCCAGGCCCATGCGGTCGATGTCAGCCATCGTGTACACGCGGACGCTCAGATCCCGGAGGAGCTCCTTCTCGGCCGGATCGAGGGCGCGGACGCCGACCAGGGCCACCCGATCCAGCGCGACTGCGGGGAGCTCCCAGGCGTCGCTCTGGAACGAGGGGCCAGCTACGCCCAGAGCCGCAGCCAGCACCATGCCGTGGACGTTCCCGCTAGGAGACGTCTCCGGCCGGTTGAGGTCGCCGTGGGCATCGATCCACAGCACGCCCCCTTGCCCGTAGGCTCGGCGCAGGCCGGCCAGCGTGCCCAGGGCGATCGAGTGGTCTCCGCCGAGAACGACGGGGACGTGCTCCTGCCCCACCGCCTGCTCGACCAGAGCAGCGATCTCGACGCAGGTAGCCTTGATCTCGTCGAGGAAGCGAGCCCGGGTATCGCCGGCGGACACGGTCTCTGCCACCGCCGCCTGGACGTTACCCCAGTCGCTGCACCTCCGCCCGAGCGCGGCGATGCGCTGCTCTAGCCCCGCGTAGCGGATGGCGGAAGGGCCCATGTCCACCCCCCGTCGCCCCTGCCCAAGATCGAGCGCCGCTCCGATCACGGCCACTGGCCTTCCCTGCGACACGCCCACGAAGCCGTACGGTACCGGCCTCGAGCAGCACGGCCGCCAGCTTCTCCCGGGGGACGCCGCTGGCCGCCGCGGCTACACTGAGGCCCAAGCGGCGAGGTAGCTCAGTCGGTAGAGCACACGGCTGAAAACCGTGGTGTCGCCGGTTCGATTCCGGCCCTCGCCATCGGCTCGCGCTTGGGAAGGGTCACAGGAGAGCGCGCCAGGAAGCGATGGGCCCGCTCGCGCGAAGGGCGTCCGGGCCGGTGCTACTGCGCCGCGAACGCCCTAGACTCACTCTACCTCACCGCCTGTCGCCCCTGGGACAGAGGCCAGTTGGACAGCCGCCGGATCCGTACCCCGTCTCCTGCTCGGGCGCCGAGCAGAGTGGCCGCGTGGCCCTTGTTGATCGCCACGGCCACGTTCCTGTAGGAGTCCTCGAAGAGCAGGATGTCCCCTGGGCGAGCATCGGCGAAGGTCCGCGCCGTCACGGCGTAGTAGCGGTCGAGACCCACCTCGAGCTCGACGCGGGCCCCGATGGCGATGCCGACCCGCTCCAGGTCGGCGTAGGTCAGGTTGAGCTGCATGTTGCCGAAGCGATCGACGATGAGCACATGGGCCTCGATCTCCTCCTCTCCCACCCTCGGACGGGGTAGATCGAGCCGAGCCAGCGAGGCGGGCTCGAGCGGGGGCCCAAGCTCGTGGGGAGGAAGCCCCCGGGCAAGGTGGGCAGCGGCGGGGGCGAAGATGTCTCGTCCGTGGAACGTGTGCGACACCGGCTCCAGCCGGTAGCGCGGATCGGCGATCTCCCAGGCGGCCTCGATCCCTCCCAGGCGCTCTCCGCCCAGTACGAGCAGGCCGTTGTCCGGCCCCACGTGAAGCCGCCCGTCCGCGCTCCGCAAGCAGACCGCCTTCCGCCCTGTGCCGACGCCGGGATCGACCACGGCCAGGTGCACGCCCTCGGGCATGTAGGGAAGCGTGTTCGCCAGCACCAACGCCCCCTGCAGCACCTGCTGGGGCTCAATGCCATGGGTGATGTCGATGATGTCCGCCTCCGGCGCGATGCGCTTGATCACCCCGTGGCAGGTGCCCACGAAGTCGTCCTCCAGGCCGAAGTCGCTCAGGAAGGTGACGACCGGCCTCATCCCTGCCCAAGCGACGCCACCGCCGCCACCAGGCCCTCCAGGTCGTGACGCTCTGCCTCGGCAGCGACGCGCAGGCCCTGCGCCCGAGCAGCGGCAGTCGTCTGGGGCCCGATGCTGACTACGGGCAGGTCGAGCCCCAAAGCCGCGAACGCGCGCGCAGCCGACGGCGACGCAAGCACCACGAGGTCGCCCTGGGGCGGGGTCTCCGGCTCGATCGCGACCGTGCGGTAGAGCACGACTACCTCCGCTCCCAGCTCTTGGGCTAGAAGCGGCCGCGCCCCCTCGGCAGCCGCGAAGAGCACCCGGCCGGCAGGGCGGGGAAGCGCAGCCAGAAGACCTTCCTGCGTGGACACGGACGGGACGAGGTCGGGCTCGAGCCCATACCGGCGAAGGGCAGAGGCAGTCCCCGGCCCGATCGCCGCCAGTC
>PSLH01000004.1:33607-35941 GCA_040289505.1 Thermoleophilia bacterium
GGACTGTCCCCCACCGGCTCGACCCGCACGAGCGGGCACACGACCACGTCGTGGCCGAGCGCTCGGAGCCGGGAGGCGAGCGGCTCCGCCTGGTCAGGGGGACGGGTCACGATCACGCGCACCGCTCAGGCGCGGGCGGCGAGGAGCGCCGCCAGCTCCCGGCCGATGGCCACTGGATCATCGCCCCCTCGTCGCTCGACCCAGCGCCCCTCTCCGTCGGCTACGAGCGCCTCCAGCGACTCGCCGTCGTGGTAGGCGGCAGCCGGGGCCAGACAGCCGCCGCCGATGGTCGCAAGACAGGCGCGCTCTGCCTCCACGCTGCGGCGGGTGGCGAGATCGTCGCACCTCGCCACCAGCTCTTCCTCTCCCACCCGTACCTGGAGGGCTACCGCTCCCTGTCCTGCCTCTGGCAGAAGCTCGGCCGGCGAGAACCGATAGCCGATCTCGTGGCCAAGACCGAGGCGCTCCAAGCCGCAGGCAGCCAAGACCACCGCGTCTAGGCCCCGCTCCCTGCGCTTGCGGAGGCGGGTATCGATGTTCCCCCGCAGAGGCTCGATGCGCAGCGTCGGCTCCAGGAAGAGGAGCTGGGCCCGCCTCCTGGCTGAGGCAGTCCCGATGCGCATGGCAGGACGGAGGCCGCTTGCCCCTACCAGAGCGTCGCGAGGATCCTCCCGGGGCAAATAGGCCCCAACCGTCAGCCCGGCGGTGTCGGTGGAGGTCATGTCCTTCGCCGAGTGGACAGCTACGTCGATCCGACCCCCCAAGAGAGCTTCCTCCAGCTCCTTCACGAACACCCCTCGAGCCCCGATCTCCCCGAACGGCCGTGCTCGGTCCCGATCGCCAGAGGTGGCGATCGGGACGAGGGCGATCTCGACCCCTGGCCGACGCAAGCGCTCCGCCGCTCGCTCGGCCTGCACGAGGGCGAGCCTACTGCCTCGGGTGCCGACCCGAAGCAGCATCCTCCTCCAGTCCGAAGAGGTGTCGCACCGCGTCCACGTAGAGGGAGCCGTCGGCGCCGGCGGCGGCCTCCTTCATGCGCACGGTGGGCAGGTGG
Organism: Thermoleophilia bacterium; assembly: GCA_040289505.1. GTDB lineage: Bacteria > Actinomycetota > Thermoleophilia > Gaiellales > Gaiellaceae > PALSA-612. The sequence continues at coordinate 34,662 of PSLH01000004.1, forward strand.
AGGAGCTTGTCCACGATCCGAGCGGTGATCGTCTCTACCACCTGCCGCTCTCCCTCGGAAAGCCGGCCCAGCCGTGCTCGGGCTCGCTCTAGCTCGGAAGCCCTGATCTCCTCCGCCCGCGCCCGCAGCGAGGCGATCGCCGGGGCGACCTGGCGCGAGGCCTGCCATGCTCGGAACCGCTCTACCTCCGCGCGCACGATGTCCTCCGCTCGAGCCGCAGCCTCGCGCCTACTAGCCAAGCTCTCGGTCACCACCTGCTCGAGATCGTCGATGTCGTAGAGGTAGCAGCCTTCCAGAGAGTGGATCTCGGGATCGAGATCGCGGGGGACAGCTATGTCGATGAGAAAGAGCGGCCGCCCGCGCCGCTGGCGCAAGGTAGGAGCGACGTCGTCCCGGGCGAGGACGTAGCCTGGAGCCCCCGTGGAGGAGACGACGACGTCGACCCGGGCGAGATGGGCGGCGACCGCTTCCAGCGGTAGCGCCTCCGCCCCCACCTCCTCAGCCAGCTGCCGGGCCCGGGCCAGCGAGCGGTTGGCCACGAAGGCGACGCGAGCGCCTCGCGAGGCCAGGCTGCGGGCGGCGAGCACAGCGATCTTGCCTGCTCCCATGAGGAGGACGTTGCAGGAGCGAAGCTCTCCAAAGAGCTGCTCGGCCAGCGCCGCCGCTGCCGACGACACTGAGGCCGGGTTCTCGCCGATGGCCGTCTCCGAGCGCACTCTCTTCCCCACGTGAATCGCGTGCCGGAAGAGCCGGTCGAGAAGGGGCCCGGGAGCGCCCCGCTCGTAGGCAGCGCGAACCTGGCCCAGAATCTCTCCCTCGCCAGGAACGAGCGAGTCCAGCCCAGCGGCCACTCGGAAGAGGTGCAGGGCTGCGTCCCCGTCGCGCATGCGGTAGGCGACCGAGCGGACGCGAGCCCCGTCTACGCGCGCCGTCTCAGCTAGAGTCTTGCCCGCCAGCCCCTCGGCCTGCACAGGATCCTGGCAACCAAGGTAGAGCTCGGTGCGGTTGCAGGTCGACAGGCACACCGCCTCCCCCGCTTCCGCGGCCAAGCGCCGGGCGAGAGCAGCCGCGCCCTCGCTGTCCAACGCCACCCGCTCGCGCAGCTCGACTGGGGCGACGCGGTAGGAGAGACCGACGAGGATGACGCGCATCGCCCTACGCGAAGTGAGTGAGGGGGAGGGCCAGCCGAATCACGATCACCAGCACGAAGCCGAGGAGAGCAAGGTAGGCAGCCCGCCGACCTTGCCAGCCAGCCTCGACTCGCAACAGGAGGTATAGGG
>PSLH01000004.1:36002-52231 GCA_040289505.1 Thermoleophilia bacterium
GAGCCGGCCCTGGGAGCCGTCGAGACGACCAAGCCCCACCGCGATGCCGACGGTGAGCGCGAGCAGGGCCACCGCCACCGTCCGCGCCGCCAACGTGTCCAGCACGAGGAGCGACGGCACCCGACCGAGCAGCCTCCCCGCCCGGCGCAGCTTGAGCCGCCGCTCCTCCCACAGGTAGAGAGCGGAGAGACCGGCCGCCACCGTGAAGCCGGCGAAGGCGGCGAGGACGAGGCCCACGTGGAGCGCCAAGAAGGCAGCCGAGAAGCGGTCGTGGGAGCGCTCATCGAGAGCGCCGGCGAGCCAGGCTGCCAAGAGGAGCGTGGCAGCGAGCGGCATCACGGCCAGGCCCAGAAGCCGGAACCGGGCCCGACACCCCCACCCGAGATACACGGTGACGAGGAGCCAGACAAACAGGTTGAGCGAGCTCGGCCACGTCCCCCAGGGAAAGCCGTCGCTCTGGGCGGCTTGCGCGGCGAGAAGCGCTGTCTGCGCCAGCCAGCCGATCCGCACTCCCCAGATGGCCATCCGGCCTGCTCTTCCCGGCCGGCGAGCGTCCCCGACGTAGGCGAAGGCAGCCTCCCCGTAGGCGAGAAGGGCTGGCCAGAAGAAGAGCTCAACCAACGCGCGTCTCCTCCCGCTCGACCTCGCCCTCAGGAGCCGGTCTCGCCTTGGCTAGGCGCTGGCGAAGGTCGCCCAGCTCCCGCTCGAGCCGCTGCACCTTGGCCGCCATGATCAGGACGTAGACGAGCACGAACACGAAGACGACGAGGTAGGCGGCGGCCACGTACTGCTCCTCCGCGGTCATGTCAGAAGCTCTCGCAGCTCCCGCAAGCGCGCGTCCAGCCGCTTGCCGGCAAGCTCGATCCGGTAAAGAAGGTAGGCGAGCGAGAGCATGGCCGCCAAGGACACCAGGAAGGTAACGAACTGGGAGCCGGCCATCTGGGGCCCATCGCGGGTGAACGTCACCGGGTGGATGAAGTTCTCTGCCAGGCGAATAGCCAGGAAGGAGACGGGGATGAGCACCACGCCGAAGAGCGCGTACACAGCAGAGAGGTTGGCCCGCTGCGGCCCTGGCTCCACCGAGTAGCGCAGCATGAAGTAGGCCGAATAGAAGAGGAAGAGAATGAGGAAGAGGACGAGCTGACGCTCGCTCCACACCCACCAGTGCCCCCAGCTGATCTTGGCCCAGAGCGAGCCAGTGACGAGCGTGAGCGCTCCGAAGATCACGCCCTGGTGGACGGCGACGTAGCTCTCTAGGTCGGCCGTGGGCGTCCGCTTCCACAGGTGCAAAAAGGCCTTGAGCCCGGCCCAGCCAAAGCAGGCGTAGGCGGTGAGCGCCACCGGGACGTGGAAGTAGAAGATCTTCTGGTTGAGCCCATCGGCGTCTACGGGGGCGTAGAAGAAGACGAGCCCGATCGCAGCTGCCATGAGCGCAGCCGTGATCCCGGCCAGGGCCGTGAGCGGGTTATTCCGTGACCACGTACTCAAAGGAGGCCCAGGAGATGATGGCAAACACGAGGTCGTAGAGGGCGAGGAAGCCGAGGTAGCGGCCGGGGTCGTCAGCGACGCTGGCTCCCACGCCGCCGACCACGACCGGGATAGCGAGGGGAAGGAAGAGGAGTGGCAAAAGGAGCTCGCGGGCACGGCTGACCGAGGCCATGGCTGCCATCACGGTTCCCACCGAGACGATTCCGACATCGGCCAAAAGGACGGCGGTTACCGTGCTCCAGCCGATTCCCGAGAAGAAGACGGCGAAGGCGGGCAGGGCCACCACCTCCGCCAGCCCCAGGAACGCGAGCACGGCGATTCCCTTGCCCAGCCAGATCGCGCTCCGGTCGCAGGGGGCGAGAAGGAGCCCGTCCATCAGCCCCTGCTCCCGCTCGGCCACGAACGCTCGCGTCAGACCGACAAGCGCGGTGAAGACGATCGCCACCCACAGGAGCCCCTTGGCAGCGAGAGCGGAGCTCGCCGCCGGCAGCGCGAAGTGGAAGACGACGAGCGCCGAGATCACGAACAGAAGCATCGCCGGGAGCGTGTCCCTGGCTCGCAGCTCGAGCAAGAGGTCCTTGCGGGCGAGCACGGCCACGTCGATCAGGTAGCGCCTCATGCGAAGGCGAGCCGGGCGCTCGCCAAAGGCTCCAGGCGGGCCGGATCGTGGCTGGCGATGAGGAAGGTTCGGGTAGGGCGGAGCTCGAGGAGCTCCCGGTCGAGGAGCTCCGCTCCCCGCTCGTCGAGGGCGCTGTACGGCTCGTCCAGCACGAGCAGCTCGGGCTCGTGCAGGAGCGCGCGGCAGAGGGCGAGCCGCTGCAGCATGCCTCGAGAGAAAGAGCCAACCCGCTCGTTCCGGGCCCGCCACAGCCCGAACCGCTCGAGCAGCATGCCGATCCGCTCGCGCCGCTCGGGAACGCGGTACAGGCGCCCGTATAGGTCGAGGTTCTCCAGCGCCGTCAGCTCCCGGTAGACAAGCGGCTCGTGACCGAGATAGCCGATCTGCTCCCGGGACGCCCGCACCTCCAATGTGCCCGAGGTAGGTGCGGCCAGGCCGGCACAGAGCCGAAGGAGCGTCGTCTTGCCCGATCCGTTGGGCCCGGTGACGAGGAGGAAGCCTCCTCGCGGAAGCTCGAAGTCGAGCGCCTCGAAGACGCGCTTCTCGCCGTAGCGCTTGCCGAGGCTCCGGGCGGAGATCACGCCTGGAGTCTAGAGTGAGACCTGCACGCGATCGCCTGCCTCCGGCTTCTCGCTGTGCTCGCGGCCACAGGCTCGATCGCCGCGGCAAGCCAAAGCGCCAGCTCCCGGTCGAGGCGGATCGTCCTCACGGTGAACGTGCGCGGCTTCGGCGAGATCTGGACGATGGACCCCGACGGGTCGAGGCGGCGGCGCCTAACGTGGAATCGGCTCCCCGACCTGAGCCCGACCTGGTCGCCAGACGGCCGCCGCCTCGCCATCGCTCGCACGCTCAGGCGCAGCCCGAGGCGGCCGCCGCGAAGCTCCATCGTGCTTGTGGACGTCGTGACCCGGATCGAGCAGGTCATTCGTGAGGGCGGCTCCCCGCCAGCCCTCGTCAGCGACCTTGCGTGGTCGCCGGACGGCCGCTGGATCGCCTTCACCCGCATTACCTTCGCCCAGGGACGTTGTCGAACGAGCATTCACGCGGTGCGCCCGGACGGCTCCGGCGAGCGCCAGCTCGTCCGTGACGGCTTCGCGCCGGACTGGTCACCCAACGGGTCTCGTCTCGCCTTCGCCACCACCCGCCCCCTCTCGGAAGAACGTGCTTCCACAACTGCTCGCCGAGCGCGGAGATCGTCGTCGCCCGTGCCGACGGCACCGGTGCTCGGCGCCTGACGAGAAGCAGGGCGGACGACCGCTCGCCCTCGTGGTCGCCGGACGGCCGCTGGATCGCCTTCCTCTCCGACCGATCCAACCGCCGCGCGCACGAGCTCGAGATCTACGTCATACCGGCCACCGGCGGCCGCGCCCAGCGCATAACGAGGAACCGCGTCTAGGACCTCGATCCGGACTGGGGCTAACGCCCAGCTAGAGAGCGAGCAGGTCGGCCAGGACGAAGGCGAAGAAGACGAGGCTGATGACGCCGTTCATGGTGAAGAAGGCCGTGTTCAGGCGCCTAAGGTCGCTGGGAGAGACGAGCGCGTGCTCGTAGGCGAGGAGGCAGGCCACGACCGCCAGGCCTATCCAGTAGAGAGCTCCCACCTCCATCACCGCGCCGGCTGCGGCCAACAGGGCCACCGTCGCTGCGTGGGCGGCTCGGGCGCCGCCGAACGCCGCCCTCACGCCGAATCGGGCCGGCACGGAGTGGAGACCTTGGGCGCGGTCGACGTCGACGTCGAAGAGCGCGTACAGCACGTCGAACCCTGTCACCCACGCCCCTACCGCTGCCCCAAGGAGCCAGGCCGCCAGGGGGAGCTGGCCAGTCACCGCTACCCAACCGCCCACCGGGGCCAAGCCGTCGACCCCTCCCAGCCAGCCGTGGCAGAGCCAGGTCACCCGCTTGAGGTACGGGTAGACGACGAACATGACGACGGGGATCGGCCATAGCCAGCGCACGAGCGGGTCGAGCTGCCAGGCCGCAGCGAGAAAGAGGCCGAGCGAGACCGCGCAAAAGACCACGACCTGCCAGGGCCGAAGCAGCCCCTGGGGAAGCTCACGGCCAGCGGTGCGCGGGTTGCGAGCGTCGATGCCCGCGTCGATGAGCCGGTTGAGAGCCATGGCCAGGGAGCGAGCGCCCACCATGGCCAGCGTCACCCAGACGAGAGCGTGACCCCCCGGCCACCCCTTCACCGCCAGGAAGGAGCCCACGTAGGCGAAGGGAAGGGCAAAGACCGTGTGCTCGATCTTGACGAGCGAGGCCAGCCGGCGAGGGTAGACGAGCGCGCCGCTCGTCACGTCTGCTGGTGCACGGTCTCCTCCCCGGCGAGGAGCTGGAGAGCGTGACCGAGAGCCGGCCGGAGGACCGCTAGCCCGTCCCGACACCCTCCGGGGGACCCAGGCAAGTTCACGACCAGGGAGCGACCGCGCACGCCAGCGACTCCCCGGGAGAGGAGGCCATGAGGCGTCCTCGCTCGAGCGTCGGCTCTGATGGCCTCGGCGATGCCTGGGGCTACCCGATCGAGCACCGACAGCGTAGCCTCGGGCGTGACGTCCCTCGGCCCCAGGCCGGTGCCGCCAGTAGTGAGGACGAGGGCGCACTCGTCGGCCAGCTCGCAGATGGCGGCGGCGATAGCCTGGCGCTCGTCGGGCACCACCCGTCGCGCCACCTCGTAGCCATCCTCCCGCAGCAGCTCTTCCACGAGATCGCCGCTTCGATCCTCTCGGGTGCCAGCAGCGACTCCGTCCGACACGGTGAGGACGGCCGCCCTCACGGCTCCTCCTTCGTCTTCTCCACTAGACGCAGCTGCTCCACCACCATCCCCTTGTCGATGCCCTTGGCCATGTCGTACACGGTCAAGGCCGCTACTGCCGCGGCGGCGAGAGCCTCCATCTCTACCCCGGTCTGGGCCACCGTCTCCACGACGGCGGTGATGCTCACCGCATCCTCGCCTGCCTCCGCGGCCACCGCCACATGGGAGAGCGGCAACGGGTGGCAGAGGGGGATGAGCTCGCTCGTCCGCTTGGCGGCCATGATCCCAGCTAGCTCGGCGATAGCCAGGGCGTCGCCCTTGGGAAGGTGGCGAAGCCGGGCTGCGGTCTGGGAGGCCATGCGAACGACGCAAGCTGCCACTGCTCGCCGCCGAAGCGGCGGCCCACGTCCACCATACGGGGGCGCCCGCTGGCATCGAGGTGCGACAGCTCTCCGCTCACGCCCCCCTTCTCCTCAGCGCGTTGACTATAGAGAAAACGTCCTTGAGGTAGGTACCCCGCGCCACGGGCCGATCTTAGCGGGCGAGGCGCGCCACCACCCGATCGAGATCGGCCAGGAGCGAGCGCAGCCATGACCTCAGGTCGTGCTCGCAGACGTGGGCTCGGATCGCCTCGAGACGCGCCCGGCGCTCGCTCTGCGGCATCACCAGGGCCCGGTACATAGCCTCCGCCTGCTCGCTCAGGTCGAAGGGGTTCACCCGCAGCACCCAGGGGGCAAGCTCCTCGTAGGCTCCCGCGTTCTCGGACAGGACGAGTACGCCGTCTCTGTCGTTGACAAGCGGCCCCTCCTTGGCTACCAGGTTAAGCCCGTCGAAGATGGAGTTCACGAGCAGGACGTCGTACTCCATGTAGGCAGCGACCGAGCGGGGAAAGTCGTCCTCGATGCGCAGCTCGATGGGCATCCACCTCCCGGCGCCCAGGCGAGCGTTGATGTCCTGGGCCACCGCCTCGATCTCCCCGAGGTAGGCCACGTACTCTGGGATGTCCTGGCGCGAGGGATCGAGCAGGGCGAGAAGGCCCACCTGCCCCCGCAGCTCCGGGTGGCGCTGGAGCAGAAGCTCGAAGGCACGGAAGCCGCGGAGGATGTTCTTGGCTGGATCGGTGCGGTCGACGCGCAGGATGAGACGCTCCGGCCGCTCCCTCTGGATGTCCGATCGGCGAGCGAGGACGGTCTCGTCCTCGCGAAGGCGGGCGAAATCCTCGGGGTCGATGGAGATCGGTCGTGCAACTGTGAGCGTCCGCGCCCCTCTGCGCTCCACGACCTCACCCTGGATGGCGACGTCCAGGAGCGAGGACGCGGACTCGAGGAAGCTCCTCTGCCAGCGACGGGTATGGAACCCGACGACATCGTTGGCGAGAAGCCCGTCGTGGATCGCCACCCGTATGTCCTGAGGAAGGACGCTCCACGACCCAGGCCCCACCCAAGGGACGTGGACGAAGTGGAGGAGGAGGGCATCCCTCGCTTGCTCTCGGACGACCCGAGGGGCGAGGTAGAGGTGGTAGTCGTGGAAGAAGACGATCGCCTCCGGATCGCGGTCGAGCTCCTCCAGGACAGCGGCGGCGAAGGCCCGGTTGACAGCCTGGTAGCCACGCTCCCACGCCTCCCGGAAGCTCTCGTCCAGGCTGGGAGCCCGGGCCAGGTCCCACAGGCGGTGCTGAATGAACCAGAGCATAGGGTTGGCCACGACGGCGTAGAACTGCCGGTAGGCCTCAGGCTCGTGGGCCACCAGCCGCAGCCGGAAGCTAGCCCCCTCCCGGGAGCGCTCTTCGATCGCTTGCCCTCCTGCCTCCTCGCACGCTCGGCGATCCTCAGCCGAGATCGCGCTCGCCACCCAGGTCACCTGGTAGTGGGCGACAGCGGCGCCAAGAGCGGTGACGAGGCCCCCTCCGCCCCGCCGGGCCACTCTCCGCCCGGCGCAGTCCCGGTCGTAGACGACAGGGCCCCGATTGGAGACCACGATCAGGTGGCGCCAGCTCACGCGGCAAGGGTATAAGGCAAGCCGCAGGCGGGGACGAGCCGCCGAGCTTAGGCGCTGGCGACCACCGACAGCTCGACGCCCGCCGTGTCATGACCAAGGAGGCGGTTGAAGAGAGCGAGCCAGTCGCGCAAAAGACGTGGCGTGAGGAAGTGCTTGCGCACGTGCTCCTTGCCTCGTAAACCTCGCCGCCTCCCTTCTTCCGGGTCGGCCAGGATCTCGAGGCAGGCCCGAGCGCAGTCGCTGGAGCTGTCCACGAGCCAGCCGGTGACCCCGTCTTGGATCTGGATGCGAATGCCGCCCACCCTGCCTCCCACTGTGGGCTTCGCCTTCCACAACGCTTCGCTCACGGTCAGGCCGAAGCCCTCGCGGATCGACTTCTGCAGGACGGCCGCGGAGTGCACCTGGAAGGCGTTCACCTCTACCGAGCCCACGTTGTTCAGGTTGGAGAGGATGAAGATGTCCCTGTCGTCCCCGGCGTACGCCACCGTCTGGCTGTAGTAGTCCCACCCCTCGGGGTCGTCGTGAGCCATGGAGCCGACCAGCGCGAGCTGGACGTCGGGGCGCTCCTCCTTCACCAGACGGTAGGCATCGATCACCCCTAAGGGATCCTTCCAGGGATCGAACCGCGAGACCTGAGTGAGAAGCGGCCTGTCGATATCGATGCCGAACTGGTCGACGATGTAGGCCGCATCCTCGGGCGGGAGGGCCATGTTCTTCGGGGTAAGAGGATCGATGGCAGGCGGCCAGATGTAAGCAGGGGGCAAGCCAGGGACGGCGGGAACGTACTCGGGCAGGTGGAACACGGTCGCGTCGTAGCGGCAGATCCAGGGGAGCAGGAAGTCGAGAACCTCGCGGTTGGGGGAGGAGAGGTCGATGTGGCAGCGCCAAATCCAGTGGGCTGCCGTCTCTCCCACGCTCGCGATCATGGCCGCTGGCTGAGGGTCGTGCACGATCACGAAGTCGTAGTCGTCGCCCAAGTAGCGCGCATTCTCGGCGTTGTAGCGCCGGTACACCTCCTGCTGCTCGGCGGTGAGGCCGACCGGGCTTCCCTGGAGCGCGTTGTGGATGGTCTTGGTGGCCTCGAAGAACTCGTCGTGGCCCCGCATCACCCGCCACTCGGCCTCGAGGCCGACGTCGACCATGAGCGGCACCAGCGTGTAGTTGATCTCGGCCACGCCGCCCCCGAAGGCGGTGGCCGATACATGGAGAACCCGCTTTCCGGCCAGAGGCGCGGCCAGTCGCCGAATCTCGTCGATTTGGCCGCGGGCGACGATCGACGCGTAGTCGGCGAGGGACTTGTGACCAACGTTGACGAGGTGCAGCATGGCGAGAGCGAGAGCGACTCGAGCATACCGGTCGGCGGGTTTCCGCTCGGCGAGCTCGTTTTCACGTGAAAACGAGCTACCGGCCGGGAGACCCAGCCAGAGCCCGCTCTTCCGGCTCTGGCAAGCGACCGAGCGCAGGCATGGTCAGGGTAAAGACCGTTCGTCCCGGCTGGGACTCGAGCTGAAGCCCCCCACCCATAAGCCGGGCCAGCTCCCGGGCAATGGCTAAGCCAAGACCGCTTCCCGAGGCCTGAGCGCCGTCCACGCGGTAGAAGCGCTCGAAGACGTGGGGGACCTCCTCGGCTGGGATTCCCGGCCCGTCGTCCTCGACCATGAGGGAGACGCCGCTTACGCCTCGGGCCGTGCGCAAGCGAACCGTCGTCCCTGAAGGGGTATGAACGAGAGCGTTCTCCACCAGCACCCTCACGATCTGGAGCGAGCGCTGCTCGTCGGCCAAGGCGACCGACTCCTCGTCCCCCTCCACCTCTATCGCGTGCCCGCTCTGGAGAGCGACGGCGGCGAACTCCTCGGCCACCGCCCGCGCCAGCTCCTTCAGCACCACCGGCTCCCGCCGCAAGTCGAGCTGGCCGGCGTCCAGCCGCGACAGGTCGAGGAGCTCAGTCGCGAGCTTCTCCAGCCTCGCCACCTGCTCGCGCATCGTGGCCAGGAACTCACGACGGGTGCCCTCGTCCAGATCCTCGTCGTCGAGCAGCTCGAGGAAGCCGCCCAACGAGAAGAGGGGAGTACGGAGCTCGTGCGAGGCATTGGCGATGAACTCCCGCCGGGCTCGGTCGAGCTGGGCCAGCCGAACTCGCATCCGCTCGAACGCTCGGGCGAGCTCGCCCACCTCGTCGGCTCCGAGGTCGACCACCGGCTCATCGAACCGGCCGCTCGCGATACGCTCGGCCGCCCGCTCGAGCTTCCGAATGCGGCGCGCGAAGAGCCAGGCGCCGGCGTAGCCGACGACGAGCACGATGAAGAGGACGATCCCGCCAGCGACGAGCAGCCGCTCACGCACCAGCCCCACCTCGCCCAGCGCCTCCTGGAGCGATGCCGAGAGAAGCAGGACCGATCCATCCTGGCCCACCGGCACCGCTGCCTCGGCGAAGCGGGCGCCGGCCCGCTCCAGCACGCCGCTCCGTGGCTCCAGGGTCAAGGACGCTTGGAGCGCGATGGGATCGTTCTCGACGTCGGCCGAGCTCAGGCTGCCGCGCGAGTCCCCAACCACGCTCAGGGTAAGCGGGGCCTGGGAGAGGGGCCGAAAAAGTACCACCCGAGCGTTCGTCGTGCCCGCGGCGTTCTCGAAGAAGTCGGGGTCGAACGGCTTCTGCTCGTACTGGCGAGCCAGCGTGGGGGCGCTGCGCTCGAGCGCCGACAGCTTGGCGTGCACGAGCCGGCTCTCCAGCGAGGGAGCCACAACCAAAAAGACGATGGCCAAGGAGCCAGCTACAACTAGAAGCAGAGCCAAGCTGAGAGTGGCTCCGACGCTGCGCAGCGGGTTCATCGGTGGCGGAAGCGGTAGCCGACCCCGCGTACGGTCAGGATGTAGCGAGGCTCGCTGGGGACAGGCTCGATTTTCTCCCGCAGGTGGCGGACGTGGACGTCGATCGTGCGGGGGTCGCGGTAGTCGGCTCCTCCCCACACAGCCTCGAGCAGCGCCTGGCGGGTGTATACCCGTCCTGGCTTGGCCGCGAGCGCCCGCAGGAGCTCGAACTCGACGTAGGTGAGGTCGACCGGGCGTCCCTCCACCTCGACCAAACGCCGGGCCGGGTCGATGACAAGGCCGTCGCGGACGATCGTCTCCGGATCCCGAGCGTCGTGACGAGGGGAGCCAGCCCGGCGTAGGACGGCCCGCACGCGGCTGCGGAACTCCCGGATGGAGAAGGGCTTGGTGATGTAGTCGTCGGCGCCCAGCTCAAGGCCCAGCACCTTGTCAACCTCATCGTCGCGAGCGGTGAGCATGATGATGGGGACGTAACTTGCAGCCCGTAGGCGCTTGCACACCTCCAGCCCATCCAGCCGAGGCAACATCACGTCGAGGACGACCAGGTCGATCGACTCCTCGGCGAACCGCCGCAGCGCCTCCTCCCCGTCGCGCGCCTGGACGACCCGGTAGCCGTCGCGCTCGAGCGGGTACGTGAGGAGCTTCTGTACTGCCTCCTCGTCGTCGACGAGGAGAATGGTCGCAGGACTCGCCATAGGACCGGGGATCAGCGCCACCTACTATAGCCGCGCTATTTCCGTCTTTACCCCAACCTCGCCGACTCGCTCTCCACGTGCCCGGGCACGCCCTCGCTCGCTCGAGCGGCCTGTCAATGCCCGCCTGTACCGGGCCGCCTGGCTCCCTGCCGCCCTCGCCGTTCTCCTCCTGGCTTTCACGACCTCTCGACCCCAGCCGCTGCCGCCACCTTCGCTTCCCCCTACCTTCGATGCCAACCGCGCGGCCACCTTAGCCCGCGAGCTCGCCTCGACCTACCCCGACCGACCGCCTGGGTCGCCTGCCGACTTGGGAGCTGCCAGCTGGCTGGCTGAGGAGCTACGCGCCCTCGGCCTCAAGGTAGAGATCGATACCTTCTCGGCCACCATCCCCGGCCGGGGGCGGGCCCAGCTCCGCAACGTCATGGCCGTCGTCCCCGGCCGCTCGACCCAGACGATCGTGGTCCTGGCTCACCGCGACTCCACCGCTGGCACAGCAGGAGCGAACGACAATGGCTCAGGTACAGCCGCTCTCGTCGAGCTCGCTCGCGCCTACGGAGCCCCCACCGCGGCGCCGGCTCCAGCGGAAGCAGGGCCCGACCATACTGTCGTCTTCCTCTCCACCGATGGGGGTGCCTACGGCGCTCTGGGTGCCCGCCGCTTCGCTCGCGCCTCCTCTTACGCTCCTGAGGTCGTGGCCGCGATCTCCTTGGACGCCATCGCCTCTGCCGGAAGGCCGCGCCTGGAGATCGCGGGGCTCGGCTCCCGCTCCCCCTCGCCCGTCCTCGTCGCCACCGCGTCCGCTCGGCTCCGCGAGCAAATAGGCACGAGCCCCGAGCGGGCGAGCGCGTTGGCCCAACTCCTCGACCTCGCCTTTCCGTTCAGCCTGTACGAGCAGGCTCCGCTGCTCGGGAGAGGCATCCCCGCCATCACCATCACCACCGGCGGGGCTCGGCCCAGGGAGGAAGGCGTCGGCTCGGCTCAGCTGAGCACGACTCGGCTGGGCCAGGTCGGGCGGGCAGCCCAATCCCTCCTCGCCTCCCTCGACGCAGGGGTCGAGCTGGCGCGAGGGACGGAAGGCTCCTGGTACATGGGCAGTCGTCTCGTCCAAGGCTGGGCGCTCCGGCTCCTCCTCGTCGCCTTGCTCGTGCCTTTCCTGGTGGCCGTCGTCGATCTCGCTCTCCGCTGCCGCCGCCACCGCGTCCGTCTGGGACCAGCCGTGCGCAGCCTGCGGGCAAGGGTCGTTTTTTGGCTCGGGGTAGGCGTGCTGTTCGAGATCTTCGCCCTAGCCGGGGCCTTCCCTCAGGGAGCCTCCGCCCCGCTCAACCCAGCGAGCGAGGCAGCTCGCCACTGGCCGAGGCTCGCTCTCGCCGGCTACCTCGTCCTCGTCGGCCTGGGATGGCTCGCCCTTCGTCGCCGTCTCCTCCGCTCACGCGCCGTCCTTCCCGAGGACGAGCTGGCCGGGGCCGTGGCAGCCCTCCTCCTCCTCGGTACGCTCTCCTTACTCGTGCCCTTGGTCAACACGTACCTCCTTCTCCTCCTCCTGCCCTCCCTCCATGCCTGGCTCTGGCTCCCCCAGCTTCGAGCTCGCCCACTAGCCCTGCGAGGCGCGGTCTTCCTGGCCGGGCTGGCGGGGCCGATCGTTCTCCTCGGCTCCTTCGCTTCCCGCTTCCAGATCGGCCTAGATACCCCCTGGTACCTTGCTGCATCGACCGCCGTCGGCTCCATCTCGATCGAGCTCGTGATCGTGTTCTTGACGTGGGTCGCGGCGGCGAGCCAGCTCCTGACCATCGAGGCCGGGCGCTACCGGCCGTCCCCCTCTCGCCGCAGGCAGCCGTGACCATGCGCCTCGTCGCCCGCATCGGTGGCTCGCTCCTCATCGGCGCCGGCGCTCTCGGCCTTGGCTGGGCGCTCCTCGTCTGGCGGTGGCAAGATCCCTTCACCGCCCTCTACTCGGCTCACAAGCAGGCGCGCCTGAGCGACAGCTACGCACGGCTGGTTGCCTCCTACCGTCCGTCCTCTTCGCGGACAACAGCGCGAGCCGCTGCCAACCTGAAGGCCACGAGCGCCGCTCCTCTCGTGCGTCGAGAGGCTGATCGCTTCCGCCGCACGCTGCGACCGGGCCAGCCGCTCGGTCGCCTGCGGGTGCCTCGCCTGGGGCTGAGCGCGGTGGTGGTAGCTGGCACCGACGTCGAGTCCCTGAAAAAGGGGCCGGGCTGGTACACGGGGAGCTTCCTCCCCGGCGAGGGCGAGCTCGTCTACGTCGCCGGCCACCGCACCACGTACCTGGCGCCCTTCGCCCGCATCGACCGCCTCCAGCCAGGCGACCTCGTTCGGCTGGAGATGCCCTACGCTACCTTCCTCTACCGTGTCCGCAGGCACGTGATCGTGCCCGCGAGCGACCTGGGGCGGCTGCGCTCGCACGGACGCGAGGTACTCGCCCTGCAGGCGTGTCACCCCCGCTTCTTCGCCACCCAGCGCTACATCGTCTACGCCGAGCCGGTGCGAGTCGCGCCTCGCCAGGGGCGTCCCTACACGATCACCGCTCGGAAGCCGGGGTCCAAGGCAGCCCCAGGGACCTAGCCGGCGCAGTCGAGGCGAAGGTAACGAGCTACCTCGCCCGCCGAAAGCTCTCCCTCTCCCCGAGGCACGAGGACGAGGGCGTCTGCCTCCGCCGCCCGCACGATCATGTGCGAGTCTTGGCCGGACACCGGAAAGAGGAGGATCCGGTCCTTCTCCACCCGCCTTCGGGCGCGCGCCAGCTGGTCGCGGCGAGGATCGCGAGCCACCGACTGGCCCAGGATGCCCGGCTCCAAGGGCGGCCCCGGGTCAATCGCTCCCTGGAGGGCGAGGAGCGCCGGACGCACGAAGAGCTCGCAGCCCACGAGAGCAGAGACGGGATTCCCAGGCAGGCCGAAGACGAGGGTCGAGTCGCGGGTTGCGAACGACACCGGCTTTCCTGGCTTCACCGCCACCCCCCAGAAGACCTCCTCCACGCCCAGCTCCGCCTCCACTCCACGAACGAGGTCGTGCGGCCCCATGGACACGCCCCCCGAGGTAACGAGCACGTCCTGGCTCAGCCCCCACTCGATCGCCTGCCGGTGGGCCTGCTCGTCGTCGGCCACAGGCGTCAGCCGCTCGACCACGCCGCCTGCGGCCTCGATCTGGGAGGCAAGCATGACGCCGTTCGCCTCGTACACCTCTCCCAGCCGGAGCGGCTCGCCGGGGGGGCGAAGCTCCGTTCCCGTGGTCACGACCGCCACCCGTGGGCGCCGCCGGCACCACACGTCGCTCACCCCCGCGGCAGCCAGGGCTCCGATCTGAGCCGGGCCCAGCCGCACGCCAGCCGGCACCACCACCTTCCCGCGGGCGACATCGCCCCCCTGCCATCGGATGTTCGAGCCCGGCTGGACGGCGGGTAGCTCCACCCACTCCCCTTCCGCTTGGGCCAGCTCAAGCGGCACCACGGCGTCTGCGCCCTCAGGGACGACGCCTCCGGTGGCGATGGCCATCGCCTCCCTCGGCCCCAAAGCGCAGGGCGCAGGCCGGCCGGCAGCAATATGGAAGATAACCGGGAGCCGCCCAGGAAGGTCGGCTACTCGCACGGCGTAGCCGTCCATGGCCGAGCTGGGGAAAGGGGGAAGGTCGACCCGAGCCGTCGCGTCCTCGGCCAGGACGCGGCCGCGGGAGCTCTCGACGCGGACGCGCTCAGCCTCAAGCGGCCGGGCCCGCTCGAGCACGGCCGCGATCGCCTCCTCGAGGGAAAGTAGCGAGGCCACGGAAGATACGCTACCGGCCTTGCCCGGCCCCAGGGGCCGCTGGCCTGGGGAGGAGGGGCACGTCCCTGCGCTCGGGCGCAGGCGAGGGCCTCGCCGGCTCCGGCCGAGCAGGCGGGGACACGGGCACAGGGATCGCGCGCGGCCCGCGCTGGAAAGGCTTCCACACCGGCGGCTGGCGGGGCTCGGGCCAGTCCTGGGGCGGGGAGTACCGGAGCACCCGGCGCATGAAGAGGCCCCAGATCTCGGCCGGGAAGCTGCCGCCTGTGACAGCAATGCCGTGGACATTCTCCATGGGGATCTCGGCCTGGGGGTATCCCACCCACACCGCCGTCGCCAAGTTGGGGGTGTAGCCGCAGAACCAGGCATCGGCGTGGTCGTCGGTCGTGCCCGTCTTTCCTGCTGCCGGCCGGTCGAGCCTGGCTCGCGTGCCCGTCCCGTAGAGGATGTTCTCCTCCAGGATCTTCGTGACTACGTAGGCGACCCCGTCCGGCACCACGCGCTTGCGCCTGGGCTTCCCCCATCCTACCTCTTTGTCCTCCCGACCGCTGGGAAGGACGACCCGGCGGATAGCCATCGGCTGGGAGTAGATCCCGCCTGCCGCTAGGGTCGCGTAGGCGGAGGCCATGTCCAGCGGAGATACGGCCAGCGAGCCCAGCCCGATCGAGGGGACAGCCGCGAGCGCTGTGCGCACCCCGAGCTTGCGCGCCGTCGCCGCCACCGCCTCGGAGCCGACATCGAGGGTGAGCTGGGCGTAGACAGTGTTGTCGGACCGTAGGGTCGCTCTCCGAACGGAGATGGGGCCTGCGTAGGTGCCGTCGTAGGTCGAGACCCTCCAGACAGGAGCCCTATCGCTCGGCTGGTACGTGAAGGGAGCGGAGACGTAGACAGCCGCCGAAGGATCGATACCTGCCTCCACCGCCGCTGTCAGCACGAACGTCTTGAACGTCGAGCCCGCTTGCCGGCGGGCCTGGGTGGCCAAGTTGAACTCGCTGCCCCGGCCACCGGGAGTGATCGACGTCATGGCTCGGATCGCCCCGTTGGACGGGTTGACGGAGACGAGCGCTGCCGCTGGGTCGCCGGGCCTATCCAGAGTGCGGGCGATCGCGTCCTCGGCCGCTCGCTGAAACGCGGGCGAGATGGTGGTGTACACGCGCAGACCCCCCGAGCGCACGGTACTGGCGCCGTACTCAGCGATGAGCTGGTCGCGTACGTAGCTGAAGAAATACGGCTCGCGGATGCGGGTGTAGAGCTGCCCAGGACGGAGCCCAAGGTCGCGGCGCTGGATCGCTCGGTCGAGCTGCTCTTGGGTGATGTCTCCGTTCTCGAGCATGGCTCGCAGGACTACATCGCGGCGGGCGAGGGCCGCTTGGGGATCGAGGAAGGGGTCGTACCGAGAGGGAGCCTGAGGAAGCCCGGCCAGGAGCGCTGCCTCGAGAAGCGTGAGCGACCGAGCAGGCTTGGAGAAGTACGTCTGAGCCGCTGCCTCTACCCCGTAGGCGTGGTTCCCGAAGTAGACGCTATTGAGCCACTCCTGGAGGATTCGCTCCTTCGACCAGGCCCGGCTGAGCTCGATGGCGAGACAGGCCTCGCGAAGCTTCCTGGTGAGCGTCTGCTCTCGGGAGATGTAGAGATTCCGGACGAGCTGTTGGGTCAGCGTCGAGCCACCCTCCACCACCTTCTGGGCGGTCACGTCCCGCCACAGCGCCCGAGCGATTCCCTCGTAGTCGATGCCGCCGTGCTCGTAGAAGCGCCGGTCTTCTACTGCGACGGTCGCCTTCCGCATCCACGGGCTCACCTGACGCAGAGGCACAGGCTGGCGATTGCGCTCGGCTGGGATGGCGCCGAGAAGGGAGCCGTCGGCGGCGTAGACGAGGCTGGTCTGCCCGATAGGCACTGGCCGCAAGTCGTGGAGACTGCAGCTCGAGCGGAAGGCCTGGCGGGCAGCAAGGCCAGCCACAGCTAGGGTAGCGGGGAGGAGGACGAGGAGGGCAGCGCCGGCAAGAGCGGCTCGGCGCCGGCGACGGGCTCTGGCCCTGCGACGCAGCCTGCGGCGACGCAGGGCTGCCGCCAGAGAG
>PSLH01000106.1:0-6589 GCA_040289505.1 Thermoleophilia bacterium
GTAGCGGCGGGTGGGGTGGTCGTCGGGGAGTCCCTCGATCAGCTCGCGCACCCGCGCCCGCAGCTGGTAGGCGAAGTGCGGGGTGGCCGAGCCGACCAGCCGGTCGATCTCCTCGATCACGGGATCGCGCACGACGGGAAATCTAGACGATCGTTTCTCCCCGCGACCCTTTGCCCAGCCTGGCGGGTAGGGTCGCTGCGTGCGACGGGCGTGGCTCTCGACGGACGGACTCCTTCTTGTCACCGTGGTGATCTGGGCGCTCAACATCAGCGTCACCCGGTACGTCCTCACCCACGGCTTTCGCCCCCTCGCCTACGCCTCCATTCGCTACGGCCTGGCGGCAGCGGTTTTCGCCGCTCTCACCTTGGCTGCTGAGCGCACGCTGTCTGTGGGCGGCCGGCGCTCGCTGGCCCTCGTCGGCCTGGCCGTGCTCTTCCTGTGGGGAAACCAGCTTGCCTTCGTGTACGCCCTGCGCCTCACCACCGCGACCACGGTGGCTTTGGTGCTGGGGACGACTCCGGTCTTCGCCGCTCTGGCGTCCTCCCTCCTCGGCCTGGAGCGGTTGACGGGGCGGTTCTGGGCCGGCCTCCTCGCCTCCTTCGCTGGCGTGGCCCTGGTCGCGTTAGGCTCGGGGGGAAGCCTGGGTGGAGATCTGGGCGGCGTGCTCTTGTCCGTCTTTCTGGCCGCGAGCTGGGCTGGCTACTCGGTGACGGTGGCTCCGCTCATGCGCCGCTACTCCCCCCTCCGTATCAGCGCCGTCGTCCTTTCGGTCATGTGGGTGCCGCTGGTGGCCGTGAGCGCTAGCCAGCTTCAGAGCCAGGACTACGGCGCTCTCGACGGGAAGATCTGGCTCCTCCTCGCCTTCGCCGTGCTCGGCCCGCTCGTGCTCACCAACGTCCTCTGGTTCACGGCCATCGATCGCGTAGGTCCCTCCCACGCCACCCTTTTCGCCAACCTGGAGCCGTTCGTAGCCGCCTTGTTCGCGTTCCTCCTCCTCTCGGAGCATTTGTCGAGCGCTCAGGTCGGAGGCGGCGCCGCCATCGCCGCCGGCATCCTCCTCGCAGGACGCCGGCCCAGCGTGGCCGCACCGGCCGAGTAGCCGGGCCGGCGCGACCATCTCCGCATGGGCAACGACTTCCTCCCCATCGCGGGCTGGGATCACATCGAGCTCTGGGTGGGGAACGCCAAGCAGGCCGCCTCCTTCTACGAGCACGCCTTCGGCTTCACGCCGGTCGCCTACGCCGAACCGGAGACCGGCGTCCGCGACCGTGCCTCCTACGTCCTCGCACAGGGCGACATCTGGCTCGTGGTCACGAGCGGGCTGCGGGCAGACAGGCAAGAGCTGCCGCTTCGCCTGGGCGCACGGGGACGCCGTCAAGGACGTCGCCCTGCGGGTGCCGAGCGCCCGCGACGCCTACCGTCAGGCCGTCCAGCGCGGCGCCGGTGGCGTGGGCGAGCCGCACTGGGCGAGGACGAGCTAGGCCGCGTCGAGCTGGCCGCGATCGGGACGTACGGCGAGAACGTGCACACCTTCGTCAACCGCTCCCACTACGGCGGCGTCCATCTACCGGGCTACGTCTCGCTCTCCACGAACGGCCTCACCCCCGATGGAGTCGGCCTCAAAGCGATCGACCACGTGGTGGGAAACGTCGAGCTCGGCCGCATGGACCACTGGGTCGAGTACTACGAGAAGACGACGGGCTTCACCGAGATGATCCACTTCTCGGATGAGGACATCTCCACCGAGTACTCGGCGCTCATGATCGAGGAGTACCTCGACTACCACGGCGGCCCTGGCGTCGAGCACGTGACCCTGCTCAGCGACACATCGTGGCCACGGTGGAGGCGCTGCGGGAGCGCGGCGTCCGCTTCCTCGACACCCCGGACGCCTACTACGACGACGTGGAGGAGCGGGTGGGAACGATCGCCGAGAGCTGGGCCGACATCCGGCGCCTGCGCATCCTCGCCGACCGCGACGAGGAGGGCTACCTGCTCCAGATCCGTACCAAGACGGCCCAGGATCGGCCGACGCTCTTCTTCGAGGTCATCGAGCGGCCCGGCTCGCGCGGCTTCGGCCACGGCAAATTCAGGGCTCTATTCGAGGCGATCGAACGCGAGCAGGCGCTTCGCGGCAACCTCTGAGGCCGCCCTCCCGTCTCAGCACGCGCGAGAGCCGAGGCTGCCACCCTGCGCTTGGCGGTCTTCCCCCGGCGGGGGTGCTGGCGGACGCGCAGCTCGTCCTGGCCGGCACCGGTCTCGTTGCCGCCGCCGCCCAGGGCACGGGCAAGCTGCCGGTCACTCCGGTGCCGATTGGGGGGCAGACGTCGGCGTCGTTTTGGTTTGGCGTCTCGCCGGGCGTGGTACGGGGGACGACCCTGCTCGTGCGATCGAGTCTCCCCCGGCCCGCCGCGGGCTCTAGCCTTCGCGGCATGACGCCGCAGCGGCGCACTGCTCTTGCCTCGGTGGGCGCCGCCTGCCTTCTCATCGGCATCAAGCTGTCCACCGGCATCGCCTCGGGGAGCCTCGGCCTGGTGTCCGAGGCCGTGCACTCGGCCACCGACCTCGTCGCCGCGCTTTTGACCCTCTTTGCCGTGAACTACGCTGGCCGGCCGGCCGATCGGAGCCACCCCTACGGCCATGGCAAAGCCGAGCACCTGGCGGCGCTGGCCGAGGCCTCGGTGCTCGTGGTCGTGTCATTGGGCATCGCGGCGCTGGCCGCCGCCCGCCTGGCCGGGGCGGTGGAGATCGAGGTCGAGGCGCGCTGGTGGGCGTTCCTGGCCGTGGCAGCGGTCCTCGCCGTCGATCTCTCCCGGACGCTCGTCTCCCTGCGTACGGCTCGCCAGTACCGGAGCGCTGCCCTCCTCTCCAACGCTCTCCACTTCGGAAGCGACCTGGTGGGCACCCTGGCCGTGCTGGCCGGACTGCTGGCAGCAGCCTTGGGGTGGCCCCAGGGCGACTCGGTGGCGGCGCTCTTCGTCGCCTTTCTGGTGGTGGGAGCAGCGACCCGACTGATCCGGCGCAACGTCGACGTGCTCATGGATCGAGCACCTGCTGATGCCACCGAGGCTGCCCGTCGAGCCATTCGCGAGCAAGTGCCCGAAGTCGCCCTCCAGCGCCTGCGCCTCCGCACCGCTGCCGGCCGTCACTTCGTAGACGTGGTCATCGCCGTGCCCCCGGAGGCAGCGGTGGCGCAGGGCCACGCTGCGGCCGATGCCGTGGAGGAGGCGGTGCGGCGGGCGCTCCCCGGAGCCGACGTGGTCGTCCACGTGGAGCCGGAGCCAGTGGCCGAGGCCAGGCTGCGCGAGCGGGCCCATACGGCCGCGCTGCACGTGCCCCGGGTGCGCGAGATCCACAACGTGAACGTGCTCACCGTGGACGGCCGCACCGAGATCTCGCTCCACCTCAAGCTCCCCGGCTCGCTCTCCCTGGGGGAGGCGCACGCCGTGGCCGAGGAGGTGGAGCGGGCCATCCTCGATGCCCTGCCCGATGTGGACGCCGTCCAGACCCACCTTGAGCCCCTGGCCGAGACGGCCGCCGGACGGCGCCCGGCACCTGGGGAGATCGAGCGCGACGCCGAGTCGGTGCTTCGCATCGTGCGCGAGGAGACGGGCCAGGCACCTCGCTCGCTCCGATTCCTGGAGACGGACGAGGGCCTCGTCGTCTTCCTCACCCTGGGACTCGACCCGCGCAGCGACCTCGTCCAGGCCCACGCTACCGCCAGCGCTATCGAGGAGCGGATCCGGCGCGAGCAGCCTGACATTGCCGAGGTGCACGTACACACCGAGCCGTAGGCTTACGGCATGCGCCTGTGCATGTTCTCGCCCAAGGATCGCCAGCTCGAGCGGGGCTGGCCGGGCCGGATCGAGGGCGACCGGGTCATCCAGCTCGCGGCTCAGACCCTCCAAGCGTTCTTCACCGGGGGAGGCAAGGCCCGGGAGCACGCCGAGTACCCGCTGTCGGAGGTGCGGCTGCTCGCCCCGGTGCGCCACCCGCCCTCGGTGCGGGACTTCTACGCCTTCGAGGAGCACGTGCGCCGGGCCGGCGAGCTCCGCGGTCGGGGCGTCCCCAAGGAGTGGTACGAGATCCCCGTCTTCTACTTCTCCAACCCGGCCGCCATCTACGGGCCCGACGAGGAGATCCCCTATCCGGAGGGAAGCGAGGAGCTCGACTACGAGCTCGAGGTGGCGGCGGTGATCGGGGCGGAGGGGAGGATCGCCGGCTTCACCGTCATGAACGACTGGTCGGCTCGTGACCTGCAGCGCAAGGAGATGCGGGTAGGCCTGGGGCCGGCCAAGGGCAAGGACTTCGCCACCAGCCTGGGACCGGTGGTGGTGACCGTCGACGAGCTCGACGGGAGCGAGGCAGAGATGGTCGCCCGCGTGAATGGGGAGGAGCGCTCGCGCGGGAACCTGCGCGACATGTACCACTCCTGGGAGGCGATCGTGGCTCAGGCGGCTCGCAATACCCGCCTTCTACCGGGCGACATCCTCGGCTCGGGGACGGTGGGGTCGGGGTGCATCCTGGAGCACGGCGACAGGCGCTGGCTCCAGCCCGGAGACGTGCTGGAGCTCGAGGTGGAGGGGATCGGGGTGCTGCGTAACGTGGTAGGACCGCGCCCGGGCACATGAGCGGCAAGGACACCATGCCCTCGGTGGCGATCGCGGTCGACTTCGACGGCACCATCACCGAGCGCGACCTCCTCGACGAGATCGCCCACGCCTTCGGCGACCCCGAGGTGTACCGCCAGGTGGACGAGGGCCTCCACCAGGGCACGATCACGCTTCAGGAGTGCATCGCCCGCGAGTTCGAGCCGGTGCGGGCGTCGCTCTCCGAGGTAGTCAGCTACGTGCTCGCCCGCGCCCGACTGCGGCCTGGGCTGCGCGAGCTGGTGGACCTGGCCAAGGAGCGAGGGTGGCCGCTGGTCGTCCTCTCCAGCGGCTTTCGTGAGCTGATCGAGCCGGTACTCGCTCGCGAGGGGATCGAGGCCGAGATTCGGGCTAACAGCGTCGATCCCTCTCCCCGAGGCTGGCGGGTGCGCTGGCGGGACGGGCGCCGTTGCCCCGCCTGCGGGGAGGCGTGTAAGCGCGGCTCCCTGCCTCGGGCGACGACCGTGATCTACGTCGGCGACGGGATCTCCGATCGCTGCGCCGCTCTGGCCTGCCAGCGCGTCTTCGCCACCCGAGGGCTTGCCCGCTACCTCGACCAGCGCGGCGTCCCCTACGAGCCCTTCGCCGACTTCCACGACATCGTCGCTGCCATCCGTCGCGAGTAGGCGCCCGACCGGAGGGAGAGATGGGGTTTCTGGCAGTCCCCCCGCCCTACGACTTCGCTCTCGCGACCGAGCGCTTCCGCGCGCTCGGCCCCGACCTTGCCAACCTTTGGCTCCAGGGAAAGTTGTATCGGGTCGTAGCTGGCCGCGAGGTCTCTATCGAGCCGGCTCCCGGCGGGGTGCGGGTGGAGCCCTGGGACGCGCGCATCGAGCGGGCGGCGCGGGTCCTGCTCGGCCTCGATCTCGACCTGGCTGGGTTCTACGCCTTCGCCGAGGCCGAAGACCCTGTGCTTGCACGCCTCGCTCGCCGCCTACGGGGCTTTCGACCTCCTCTCGCTCCCGACCCGCTGGAGGCGCTGGTGACCTCGATCACCGCCCAGCAGATCTCGCTGCGGGCAGCCCTGGCCATTCGCAACCGCCTCGTCCAGCGCTTGGGCGAGCGGGTGGGCAGGGCGTGGGCCTTCCCCCGGCGAGAGCGGCTGGCGCAGGCACAGGTCGAGGAGCTCGTTGCCGTGGGTCTCTCCCGACGCAAGGCCGAGTCCATCCTGGGCCTGGCCCGATCCTCGCTCGACCTAGATCAGCTCCGGCTGCTCTCGGACGAGGAGGCGAGGGCCAGGCTTATGGTCGTGCCTGGGGTGGGGGAGTGGACAGCCGACTGGTTCCTCGCTCGCCATCTGGGTCGGCCTCGGGCCTGGCCGGCCGGCGATCTCGGCCTCCGCAAGGCGGTGTCTCTCCTCTATCGTGGTGGAGCTTCCGTTACCAGCGAGGAGGTGCGAGCGATGGGGGAGCGTCTCTCCCCGTTCCAGAACCTGAGCGCCCACTACCTCCTCCTTGGCCTCCGAGTGCTCTCGTGATCGTGCGACAGGCTCGAGCGGAGGACCGCGAGGCCTTGCGGGCGCTGCAGGCCGAGCTGGAGGCGGAGGCGGGGCGGCGAGGCTCTTCTCTCGCGGGCGGCGGGAGCGCGGCCGAGCCCGACCGGGAGGCGGTCGAGGCGCAGGAGGTCGTGCTCGTGGCCGAGGAAGCAGGGGGCCTCGTCGGCTACGCCGAGGTGCGCTTGGAGGCGCCTCGGGGATGGTTGAGGGCGATCTACGTCCAGCCTTCCTCTAGGCGGCAGGGGATCGCCCGCCGTCTTCTAGCCGAGGTCGTGGGCTGCTGTCGCGCCTTGGGGGTGGGGACGTTGGGCCTGGAGCTTCCGGTAGACGGCGGGGAGGCTCGTCGGCTGGCCGAGCGCCTCGGCTTCCAGCCCGTGAGCGTGCGCCTGGAGGCGTCGATCGACAACCTGGAGCGGCAAGTGGCGGGGGTGGGCAAGAGGCCCTCTCA
>PSLH01000106.1:6603-6931 GCA_040289505.1 Thermoleophilia bacterium
GGCGGGTGTACGTGCAGACGGACGACGTGGCGGCGGTGGAGCGGACCGTGCGGGCCTACGTGCCCCGGCTGGGCCGCTCGCGACGAACGGCTGTCAGCCAGCCTCGAGAGGGCTGGGTGGAGGTGGAGGACGAGCTCTGTAGCCGCGAGCCCAAGCTCCTTCGCCGCCTTGCCCAGGAGCTCTCCTACCGCACCGGCGGCGTCGTCCTCGCCCTCGGCCTCGAGGAGGGGGCGGTCGTGCGCTACATCCTCTTCGACCGGGGCTCCGTGGCCGACGAATATGCCTCCCTGCCCGAGTACTACGGGCCTCTGCCGCCCGGCGACGTCGT
>PSLH01000005.1:0-250 GCA_040289505.1 Thermoleophilia bacterium
GCGGACGGGCGCCGAGGGTGGCTGCGCCGGCGAGCACGATCCCCCGGACGCGATCGGGCCGCTGGGCAGCCAACCAGAGGGCGACTACCCCACCCAGGGAGTGCCCCACCACGACCGCGGGCAGCATCCCCTCCTCCTCGGCAAGCGCCCCCACGACCTCGGCCAGGGCGGGCAGACTGGCGCCGGGAAGAGGCGCGGAGCCGCCGTGGCCGGGGAGATCGGGACAGAGAACGCGGCAGCCACGAGCCAG
>PSLH01000005.1:329-32170 GCA_040289505.1 Thermoleophilia bacterium
CGGCGGCCCCTGCCCGCCGACGAAGTAGCGGAGAGGAAGGCCCCCGATCGTCGCTCGTCTCTCTGCTAGGCCGGGGAGCTTTGCGCCAGCCACTGCCGACGATTATGCTCAGCGATCGATGAGCGACGTCCAGGCGCGGGCCCGATGACCCCCGCGATCACGACCGCAGCCCGACGGCCTAGGCCCGCCCGAGCGTTCTCGCTGGCGGGCCTTCTTCGTTGCCAAGGAGGAGATATGCCCAACCATCTGACGCCCGAGGAGCTCTCCAAGGAGCTTGGCATCGACCGCGAGGAGGTAATTCGCCTCTGCCTCGAGGAAGGGGTGCCGATCTACCAGGGGAAGATCGACAAGACGCTCTTCCAGGCCCAGCTCGAGGCGGCCAAGGCAGCCCGAGCAGGGACCTAGAACCGGCTCGCGCTAGCCGGTCTTCTTGGCGGCGGCTCTTCTTGTCTGCTTGGCACGCTGCTTCGTCGCAGGAGAGGCTTTCTTCCGCTTCTTGGCCTCGGCTACGGTTCGCCGGAGCGCCTCCATGAGGTCGATGACTGGCGCCTCCTGGGTCGGGGGCGGGACAGTGGCAGGACGCTCTGCCTTAAGAAGCTTCTCCTCAAGGAGGGCGCGAAGGTCGCGTCGGTACTCGTAGGCGAGCGCCGCCAGATCGAGCTTCCCCGCCAGGCTCTCCACCACCTGCCGAGCGAGAGCAAGCTCGGCTGCTTTCGTCTCCACCGTCGACACCGCTTGCACGATCTCGGCGTCTGAGTACACATCCTCGGCGGCAAAGAGCGTCTCCAGCATGAGGGCATCTCCCCGAGGGCGAATGAGCGCCAGCTTTTCCTTGCCGGCGAGGACGAAGCGGCCCAGGGCAGCCATGCCCGTCTCCTGCATGGCTCGGAGCAAGAGCGCGTAGGGACGGCGAGCGGCCGCCCCCGCTGCTGGCACCAGGAAGTAGTGGCGGTCGAAGTACACAGGATCCACCTCCTGGACAGGCACGAACCGCTCGATCTCGATGGCCCGGGAGCTCGCCTCCCGCTCGATTGCCTCGAGCTCTGCCTCCTCCACGATCACGAACTCGCCCTTGCGCACCTCCCAGCCCCGCACGACCTCCTCGGGGCCGACCTCCCGATCGTGAAAGGGACACCAGCGCTTCTGCTTGATGGGGGTCTGGCAGTCGCGGTGAAGCAGGCGAAAGGAGACATCGGCCTGCCTCGCCGCCGGCTTGGTGGCCGGAGCCAAACCCACGGGGATGACGACCAGCCCAAAGCTGATCGCGCCGTTCCAGGTCGTGCGCATCTCTGGAGTCGATTGTAGGGGGCCCTTGATTCGTGGGCCGCGCTTCCATCCCTTCCTCGCCCCGGCTAAGCTCCAGCTGCACGTGGCAGAGGCCGCGATCGAGACCGTCCGCGCTCCTTCCGCCTCCACCGGTCGGCGAACGATCGGCGGGCTGTGGCGGGACGCTGTGGCCGCCGGAAGACCGGTCCCTCCCTACCTGCTCGAGACCGAGACCGGATGGCAGGAGGTGACCTGGCGGGAGGCGGCAGCCCGGGTCGACGATCTCGCCCATGGCTTCCTGGCGCTGGGGGTGCGAAAGGGAGACCGGGTGGGCATCCTCGCCCGCACCCGGCTGGAGTGGGCTCTGTGCGACTTCGCCTTAGCCCTCGTGGGAGCGGTGAGCGTCCCCGTGTACCCGACCTCCTCGACCTCCGACTGCGCCTACATCCTCGGACACGCAGAGGCGATCGCCGTCGTCTGCGAGGACGAGCAGGGGAAGGCCAAGGTAGAGCAGTCGCGGGAGCGGCTACCCACGCTCCGGCACCTCCTCACGTTCGCCGATCTCGACTCCCTGGCCGCCACAGGACGGGCCTTTGCTGGCGCCCACCCGAGCGCTCTCGCCCAGGCGGAAAGGGAGGTGGAAGACGAGGACCTCTACACCATCCTCTACACCTCAGGCACGACCGGCCCGCCCAAAGGCTGCCTGATTCGCCACCGTAACTCCTACGCCATGGTGGCCTCAGTGGCCCAGCTCGAGGGCGTGGTAGCCGAGGGCGACCTCATGCTCCTGTACCTGCCCTTGGCCCACAACTTCGGGCGGCTCATGCACCTCACCGGCCCCTACCTTGGCTACACCATTGCCTTCTGCGCCGACCCCTACCGGGTGGCCGATGCCCTCCTGGCGGTGCAGCCGACCGTGTTTCCCAGCGTTCCCCGGGTGTACGAGAAGATCCAGGCAGCGGTCGTGACCGGCTTGAAGGAGGTGGGGGGCCTCAAGCGCCGGCTCGTGAGCTGGGCCCTGGACGTCGGCCGTCGAGCGAGCTCCCTCCGTCAGCAGGGCCGTTCCCTGCCCCTCTCCCTGCGCCTGCAGCACCGTATATGCGACCGACTCGTCTACTCCAAAGTGAAGGCCAAGCTGGGAGGGCGCCTGCGCGTGGCCATCTCCGGGGGCGCTCCGCTTGCCCCCGAGATCGCCCAGCTCTTCCACGCGCTCGACATTCTCATCCTGGAGGGGTACGGCCTCACCGAGTGCACGACCGCGGCTACTGTCAACCGGCCGACCAAGTTCCGGTTCGGCACCGTAGGCCTGCCTCTTCCCGGGTTCGAGGTCAGGCTGGCCGAGGACGGCGAGCTCCTCGTTCGCAGCGAGACGGTCTTTGCCGGCTACTACAAGGACGAGGAGGCGACACGGGCAGTGCTCGATCCGGAGGGCTGGCTGCGAACAGGCGACATCGCCGAGATCGACCCCGATGGCTTCGTCCGCATCACCGACCGCAAGAAGGACATCATCGTTACCGCTGGCGGCAAGAACGTCGCTCCCCAAAACATCGAGAACGACCTCAAGGCCTCGCCCTACATCTCCCAGGCGCTCGTCGTCGGCGACCGTCGCCCTTACCTCGGAGCCCTGCTCACCCTCGATCGGGACGAGGTGCTGGCCTGGGCGAGGCGAGAGGGGATCGACCTCGCGCCCGAGGCCCTCCACGAGCACCCTCGCGTCCAAGCGCTCGTTCAAGGGGTGGTGGACAGGGCAAACCGGGATCGGGCTCGGTTCGAGCAGATCAAGCGCTTCGCCATCCTGCCGCGCGACTTCGCCCTCGAGGAAGGGGAGGTCACGCCCACCCTTAAGCTCCGCCGCCGCGTCTGCGAGGAACGCTTCTGGGCCGAGATCGAGGCCCTGTACCGCTGAGGCGGAGCGGGCCGCCGTAGACCTCCATGGCAGCCAGCCCCGCCTGCAGCAGCGCTCGACTTAGGCTGCCTTGATCGGGATCTTCCGCCGCTTGGCCTGCTCGACCTTGGGCGCCCGCACGGTGAGGACGCCCTCGGACAAAGTGGCCTCGATCTTGTCGGCGTCCACGTCAGGCAGGGTGGCTCGGAACTCGAACCGCCCGACGCGGCGTGCCCGCTTTCGCACGATGCCCGCTCGCTCCCGCTCCTTGACCTCGCCTCTTATCACCAGCTCGTTGCCGATGACCTCGACGTCCACGTCCTCGCGCTTGACGCCGGGGAGATCAGCCTCGACGACGTAGGCATCCTCGGTCTCCTCGATGTCGACGAGAGGCGACCACAGCCCAGTCGTCAGCGCGGGAGGCACGATGGTCGAGAACGTCTCGTCGAGCATACGCCGCACGCGATCGACCACCTGGTCGAGCTCGAGCAGCGACTCCCACCGCTCGGGCGCAAGCGACCGACGCTCAAGAAGAGCCATAGCGTCCTCCTTTCCCGTCTAGCTTCCTTCTCCGACCTCTACCTCTTCCTCCTCGGGCACCTCCACCTGGCCCTGCTCGGCTCGGCGCTCGGCCAGGTCGATCACGGCGTAGCGACCGCGGTCGAGCCGGCCGGGTGCGACCACGAGGGACGTTCCCAGCACAGTCTGCGCAGGCTCCTCTCCGCCCACGACCACGGCGATAGGGTCGTAGGTCTTGATCAACTCTGCCAGCACAGCGCTCCCCGGCGTCCCCAGACCCTTGTGGGCGGGCGGGGTCCAGAAGAGGAAGACACGCTCCGGCGCGTCGATCTCCCCTACGACCTTGAGCTGGTACTCCGCCTCCCAGCCTGGGTAGCGGACGAGGTGCTCCTCGCTGCGGATGGTGTCGGGATCGTCCAGGATCTCGCCCCCCATCCCCGCGAACACGACGCCGCCCGGCGCGAGGGCGGCTGTGCCATGAACACCCCGCAGGGAAGGGAAGACGATCTCCATGTTGTAGGACTCGCTCAGGTACTCCCTCAGGGGGGCGTCGTCGCGGCCGGGCACCCAGAAGGCAGGTGTCCCTGCCTCGCCCAGGGCCTTGAGCAAGGCCCGATACGTCTCTGGCTTGCTCCAGGGCTGGACGAGGTTGCCCACCAACGCTACCGCGTCTACCTCCACCTCCCCGAGCACGCGCTCCAGGGCTGAGACTGCGCCTCGGGC
This sequence comes from Thermoleophilia bacterium, assembly GCA_040289505.1. Classification (GTDB taxonomy): domain Bacteria; phylum Actinomycetota; class Thermoleophilia; order Gaiellales; family Gaiellaceae; genus PALSA-612. The sequence continues at coordinate 4,723 of PSLH01000005.1, forward strand.
CTCGGCCACAGCGAGTACTCGTCGAAGCCGGTTCCTCATCGTGTCACCTCCCGAAGGGGTGAGCAAACGGTCTTCCCACGGCTTCCTACCACATCCGCCTCGCCCAGGAGGGCGCCGGAAGGGAGCCGATCTCAGTCGCTGCGAGGGCGATGGCTGGAGCGGGGAAGCTCCCGGCGGCGAGGCAGAGTCGGTCGCTCGGGTACTCCGGGGACGTACTCCACTGCCGGCTGACGCCCCCGAGGCTGAGGGTACAGGGCGAGGAGATCGCGCTCCTCCTCGGGAACTCCAATGCGCACGGGAAGCCCGAGGGCCTCCAGATCTGAGGCTTGGAGAGGATGGTCGTGCGTCCACGTCCCCGTCGCCAGCAAGCGCGCTGCCTCCTTGGCGCGCTCTGCGTCCATGTGTCGCTCTAAAAGACGGCGAACGAGCCCCTCTACCTGAATCAGCGCCTTGCGGGCGATATCAGCCATGATCAGCGTCTGGTCGTCTCGCTCGCCCGGGTAGTCGAGCGTCGCCAGGATGGAGGCTGCCGGGTACTGACCGATCTGGGGATCGACCGGGCCGAGCGCCGCATGGGCATCCATCACGATCTCGTCGGCGGCGAGGGCAATGAGGGTGCCTCCGCTCATGGCGTAGTGAGGGACGACCGCGGTCACCTTGCCGTCGTGGTCGGCAAGCGCGGCCGCGATCTGCGTGGCTGCCAGCACCAGGCCGCCGGGCGTGTGGAGGATGATCTCGATGGGACGCCCTGCAGGCGTGTCCCGAATTGCCCGCAGGATGCTCTCGGCATCGTCGATGTCGATGTAGCGAACGAGCGGAAAGCCGAGCAGAGACATCGTCTCCTGCCGGTGGATGAGCGTCATCACCGTCCCCTGGCGCCGCCGAGATAAGGCTGCCAGGCTCTGTCGCCGCCTCGCCGCCAGCATCTCTCGCTGCACGATCGGCTGCAGGGAGACGAGAATGAAGAAGATCCAGAAGAAGTCGAGCGGGCTCAAAATCGCTCCGACGCTACCACCTCAAAGAGAGTGGACTCGTGCCCCTGTCAGCCAGAGGGCGCGCAGAAGGCAGGCGACCGCGTCTCCCGCGAGCGTCACGACAGGATGCGACGGGCGCCGACCCACTTGGCCGCGTACCAGGGGTCGGACAGGCTAGAGATCTTGACGACGTCGCCTGTGTGCGGCGCGTGGATGAACTGGCCGCCGCCGATGTAGACGCCGTTGTGGCCAAGACCGTCGAAGAAGACGAGGTCTCCCGGCTGGAGCTGGTCCTTAGGCACGGGCACGCCGTAGCCGTACTGGGAGGCAGCATGGTGCGGCAGAAATACCCCGACCTGGGCGTACACGTACATGACGAAGCCGGAGCAGTCGAAGCCGGCCTCGGGTGAGGCTCCGCCCCAGCGGTAGGGGATGCCCAAGTAGCGCATGGCGATGCCGACGACCCCTCCGTACCGAGCCGGAGGAAGCACGGTCGCCTCCGGCGTCTCCGCCGCCGCTCCTACGACCGCGCTCGCCAGGGCTCGGCTTTGGGCCTGGCGCTGGGCGGCGAGCCGCGCCCGAGCCTGAGCTGCCAAAAGTGCCTGCCGACGGCGCTCCTCTGCCTGCAGCCGCTCGATCTCTCCCTGGATGGACGAGAGGAGCCGCCGTCGCTCAGCCAGGCCGGTCTCGATCCGCTGCTTGGCCTGCGCTCGCTCGGCCACGACCCGAGCCTGGGCAGCCCGCGCTCGCTGGAGAAGGAGGCGCCGGCGAGCCACCTCTTGCCGGAACCCCTTGACCTCGGCCAGTACCTGCGAGTCCTCGGCTGACACGCGGTCGATGGTGTCCATACGGGAGATAAGGTCGTCGATGCTCGTGGCCCCGACGAGAAGCTCGAAGGTGGAGGTCGAGTCGCCTGCCATGTAGAGCTCGCGCAGCCGGCTCGCCAGCCGCGCCCGAGCCACCCGGAGGTTGTCGCGGGCGACGGCGATCTCGCGTTTGTTCGTGGCCAGGTCCCGCTCGATCTGGGCCAGCCTCACGGTAGCCCCGTTGTAGGCCTCGGTCGCCTTCTCGAGCTGGGAATCGAGAGCCCGAATATCGGCCAGGACGCGGGCTGCCTCAGCTCGCTTGGCCTGAATCCGCGGGTTGGCCAAAGCGGGCACCGAAGCCAGGAAAACGATGAGGAAGCCAAGCGGGAGCGCTGCCCAGACCCGCCACCCCAGAGCCGGCGGTCCTAGTCGAGCGCGCTCATGCTGGCGCACCGGGAGGGGCCGGTACGTCATTGGCCCGGGAGCCTAGCAACCGCGGCGGCCGTAGGCAACCCCCACGAGCTGCCTCAATCTGGAGCGAAAGCGCTGCAAACAGAGGTCGGAGATACGCACAAGCTCGCCACCTGTGGTACCTTCTTGCGGCTTTGCCGGCAAGGGTGAGCATTGCCAAGCGGGCGCTACCCGCCGTCGCCGCGCTTGCTCTCCTCGCCCTGCCCGCGACCAGCGCAGCCGAGAAGCCAGCCGCCCTCGCCGCCCAAGCGTCGGCTCTCGCCGCCAGGGAGCGCTCGCTCGTCCTCGAGCTCTACGCCTTGGACAGCCGGCTCGAGCAGGCTCGAGCCGAGGTCCGGCGAGTGGACGCCGAGCTCGCGACGCTGGCGCGGGAGCGCGCCTCCCAGCTCGCCCGGCTGGCGGTAGCTCAAGCGACGTTGGCGAGAGCCCGCGACCGGCTGGCCCACCAGGTACGCCTTTTGTACGTCCAGGAGAGTCCCGATCCTCTGGCAGTCTTGCTGGGCGCGGCTTCCCTCGATGAGGCTCTAAACCGCCTGGACGAGCTGGGTCGAGCTGCCGACACGACCGCCGAGGTCGCCCGCGCTGCCCAGGAGGCAAGGAGGGCGGTAGGGGAGATCCTCCGCGACCTGGCCGATCGGAGGTCGGCTCTCGATCGGCTCCACCGGGAGGCGGTGGCGCGGGCAGCTGCCCTCGCCGCTGCTCGGGCCGAGCGCCTGTCGTTCATCGACCGGGTGCGGGCGGAGCGCCTGGCGAGCGAGCGTCAGCTCGCCCTGGCCGAGGCTCGAGCTCGGGCCGCTCAGGCCAAGGCTCTCAAGGAGACGCAGCGAGCGCTCGGCCGCTCACGCTCGACCTCTGGCTCCCCCGGGGGAGAGACCGGCAACCAGGCTGGGCTGAGCCCGCCGCTCCCGGAGCAGGGCCCATCCGGCCAGGGAGGACGCACGTTGACCGTGGTTGCCACCGCCTACAGCCTTTCCGGCTCGACCGCCACCGGCCTTCCCGTGGGGCCCGGCGTCGTCGCCGTCGATCCTACCGTCATCCCGCTCGGGTCGCGGATGATCATCCCCGGCTACGGCGAGGGGGTAGCCGCCGACACCGGGCCAGCGATCAAGGGCTTGCGTATCGACGTCTGGGTCCCCACCCGCCGCGACGCGCTCTTGTGGGGGACGCGCACGGTGACCATCGTGCTCCCTTAGGAGGGCGAGGATTTCCGCTCGCGAGCCGAGCCAAGGAGGGCGTCCAGATCGGCCTCGGTGAGGAGAGGTACTCCCAGGCGCTGGGCTTTGGTCAACTTCGACTGGCCCGGCTCCTCGCCCACGATGAGGCCGGTGGTGCGCGACGAGACCGAGTCGGTCACCTTGGCCCCCAGCGCCTCCAGGGCCGCCTTCGCCTCCTCTCGCGAGTACTTCTCCAGGGTGCCGGTGATGACGTAGGCGCGGCCGGAGAGCGGGCCGGGGACGCCCGTCGCTTCCTCCTGGAAGCGCAAGCCGAGCGCCCGCAGCTCCTCGATCAGCTTCCTGTTCTCCTCGTCAGCGAGCCACTCGACGATGAGCTCGGCTCGCTCGGGGCCGATCCCCTCCACCTCCTCGAGCTCCTCCCGGGTCGCCGCCATCAAGCGGTCGATGGAGCCGAAATGACGGGCGAGGTTACGGGCCATCACCCGGCCTACCTTGGGAATATTGAGACCGAAGAGGACGCGGTGGAAAGGCTGCTCCTTGGAGCGCTGAATGGCCTCCACCACTTTCCGGGCGGACACCTCGCCGAAGCCTCTCAGTCGCTGCAGCTGCTCGGGGGTGAGTCGATAGAGGTCGGCGATGGAGCGAAGGAGCCCCTCGCTCCACAAGCGCCGCACGAGTTGCTCTCCCACCCCCTCGATGTCCATGGCCGCTCCCACCCAGTGGATCAGGGTCTCCAGCCCTCGAGATGGGCAGGCCGGGTTGGGGCAGCGGTGCATCGCCTCCCCCTCGGGCTTGACGACCTTCGCCCCGCACACGGGACAGCGCTCGGGCATGCGGAAGGGCTTGGCATCCGACGGTCGTCGCTCGAGCACCGGCCCCACCACTTGGGGGATGACGTCGCCGGCTCGCTGCACCAAGACCCAGTCTCCCTCCCGAATGTCCTTGCGGTGGATGTCCTCCTCGTTGTGGAGCGTGGCGGTGGTGACAGTGACGCCTCCCACCTGAACAGGCTCGAGCTCTGCCCAGGGGTTCAAGGCCCCCGTTCGGCCTACCCGGATGTGGATCTTCTTCAGCCTCGTCACCGCGGCTTGCGGCTGCCACTTGTACGCCCGTGCCCAGCGGGGTCGGCCATGGAGCTCCCCCAGCCGCCGCTGCTGGTCGAGCGAGTCGACCTTGACGACCACTCCGTCGATCTCGTAATCGAGCTCCGCTCGCCGCCGAGCCCACTCGTGGCAGGCCCGGGCCACTTCCTCGATCGACTCCAGCCGCTCTGCGTGAGGGTTGGTGCGAAAGCCGTGAGCTCGCAGCCAAAGGAGCGTCTGCCACTGGGAGTCGAGCTCCACTCCCTCCACGTAGCCGACGCCGTACACGAAGATGGACAGGGGGCGGGAGGCGGTGATGCGGGAGTCCTTCTGGCGGACAGAGCCTGCGGCGGCGTTGCGCGGGTTAGGCGCGGGCGGCTTTCCTTGGGCCCGGAGCTCCTCGTTGAAGGCGCGAAAGCCGGAGAGGGGCATGTACACCTCGCCCCGCACCTCTACCAGCCGAGGAGGGGACTCCCCCTCGGCCAAGCGCATCGAGAGCGGGATGGCCCGGATCGTGCGCAGGTTGGGCGTCACGTCCTCTCCCCGCTCCCCGTCGCCCCTGGTCGCTCCCCGAACGTAGAGCCCGTTCTCGTACAGGAGGCTAACGGCAAGACCGTCGATCTTCGGCTCCACCACGTAGGCGATCGGCTCGTCTGTCCCCAGCCGCCGGCGCACGTCCTCGGCCCACTTGGCCAGAGCCTCGTCCGATGTCACCTTCTCCAGGGAGCCCATGGGCACGAGGTGAGCCACCTTCTCGAACCGCTCCGAGGGCGGCGCCCCCACCCTCTGGGTGGGGGAGTCGGGAGTAACGAGCTCGGGGCACTCCTGCTCGATGCGCACGAGCTCGTCGTACAGCCGGTCGTACTCCTCGTCGGACATGATCGGCTGGTCCTCCACGTAGTAGGCGATGGAGGCGCGGGTGAGGAGCTCGCGCAGCTCCGCCGCTCGCGCGGCCACAGCGCTAGAGCACGGCAAGGAGGTCCTCCGCCCGCTCGCAGATGGCGTCGGGCTCCTCCCGACGCAGCCTCTCTAGCGAGTGGATCCTTCCCCAGCCCACGGCCACGGAGAAGACGCCGGCTGCCTTGGCCGCCTGGACGTCGAAGGGAGAGTCCCCCACGTAGGCAGCCTCCTCCGGTCGGGCCCGGAGGCGCTCGAGCGCCTTGAGGATGGGGTCGGGGTGGGGCTTGTGTCGGTCGGTGTCCTCGGCGGTGACGATCACCTCGAAGCTCTCCTCTAGGCCGGGCAGCCGCTGGAAGGCAAGACGGGCCGTCTCCCGCCGCTTGGCGGTGACGATACCCAGGCGGCGCCCCTCTGCCCGCAGGCGGGGAAGGACCTCGATCACCTCCCAGAAGGCCTCCAGCTCGTCGTGGAGCGGCGCGTTGTGCCGGCGGTAGGCCTCCACGAGCTCGTCCACCCGCTCGGGGTCGAGCGCCCGCATCTGGGCCAGGAGGCCTGGGCCGCCCACGGCAGCTGCCAGCACCTCCTCGGGGATCTCACGCCCGAGCACCGTCCTGGCCGCGTGCTTCATCGAGGCGATGATCATGGGGCCGGAGTCGATCAGGGTGCCATCGAGGTCGAAGAGGACGACGGGGAAGCGCACGGGGCCGATCCTAGCCTCGCCGCTTCCCCTGCCGAGAGGCAGCTCCCCGGCGTGCTCGACTGAACGCCCGCTTCGGCTCACGCCCTCGTTGCTCTCGCCCTCAGTAGTCGACCCGGACGAGGTAGAGGCCCCAGGGAGGAGCAGTCGGGCCGGCCTCCGCCCGCGGTCGACCCCCAAGAAGCCGCGCCACCTCCTCCGGCCCGCTCGCCACCATAGTGCCGACGAGCGTGCGCACCATGTGGCGCAGGAACGAGTCGGCGGTGATCTCGAAGTCGAGGTGGTGGCCCCGCTCGTACCAGGCAGCCCCAAGGACGCGGCGGACGTACGCCTGGTGCTGGCTGTCCGTGGGCGTGAAGGCCCGAAAGTCGTGCTCGCCGACGAGGATCGCTGCCGCCTGGGAGAGCGACTCCAGGTCGAGCGGGCGGGGATACCACCACGAGCGCCGCCTCTCCAGGGGAGAGCGCTGGCGACGGCGAAAGAGCCGGTAGCGGTAGCTGCGGGAGCGAGCTGAGTGGCGAGCGTGGAAGGAGGGATCCACCCGCTCGGCCGCGATCACGGCCACGTCCTCGGGCAAGGCCGCGCTCAGGGCGGCGGCCGCTCGCTCCGGGGGCGGGCCTTCCACGACCTCCACGCTGACGACGTTGGCGAGGGCGTGCACCCCGGCATCCGTCCTTCCGGCCACGGCCATGTCGCCGAAGCGGGGGAAGATCGTTGCCAGCGCCTGGCGGAGGACGCCCTCGACCGTGCGCAGACCGGGCTGGGACGCGAAGCCGTGGAAGCCGGTGCCGTCGTACTCCAGGGTGAGCTTGAGGCGCATACCCGAGACCGCGCCTCCCTCAGCGAAGAGCTGGCCTTCCCGAGCAAGGCCTCATGGCTCTCGTCCGCTCAGGCCCGATCGGAGGGGCGTATCTGCCTGGCCACGGGATCACTGTACGGCGACGAGGAGACGGGCCGGCAGGCGCCAGCGCCTCCCGCCCTAGCGGCTGACGGCTGCCTGCTCGGGCTGACGGCGGGCGCTCGCCGCCGGACGGGCCTTGGGAACGTAGTCCACCAGCTCGAGGTAGGCCATGGGCGCTCCGTCTCCCTGACGCGCGCCGAGCTTGACGATCCGGGTGTAGCCGCCCGGCCGGTCAGCCAGCCGAGGCGCGACCTCCGAGAACAGCTTGTGGACGACGTCTTGGGAGCGGAGGAAGGCAAGGGCCTGCCGACGGGCGTGGATGTCTCCCCGCCGCCCCAGGGTGATCATCTTCTCGACCACCGGACGCACGGCTTTGGCCTTGGCCTCGGTCGTCTGCACCCGGCCATGCTCGATCAGCGCTCCGGCGAGGTTGGCGTACAACGCCCGCCGGTGGGCGGAGTCCCGTCCCAGCTTCTTCCCTTGCCGCTGATGACGCATCAGGCGCTCGGCTCCTCCCCGCGCAGGCTGAGCCCGTGGGCGGCCAGCGTCTCCTTGACCTCCTCGATCGACTTCTTGCCGAAGTTGGGGATGGCGGCGAGCTCGGCCTCCGTCTTGGACACGAGATCGCCGATCGTCTCGATGCCCACCCGCTTCAGGCAGTTGTACGAGCGCACGCCCAGCTCGAGCTCCTCGATGGGGAAGTTCTCCATGCCGTGAGCCAGGGAGGGCTCGGCCGCGACCTCGCCGTCACCCTCCGCCAGCCCCTCGATCCGCTCGATGTCCGTGAAGATGGCGAGCTGGCGGATGAGGATCTCGGCGGCCTGGGCGATGGCCTCCCGAGGACCGATCGATCCGTCCGTGGTCACGTCTAGGATGAGCTTGTCGTAGTCGGTGCGCTGCCCCACCCGCGCTGCCTCCACGTCGTAGGCGACGCGCCGAACCGGGGAGAAGATGGAGTCGATGGGGATGACCCCGATCGTGTGCTGAGGCCCGCGGTTGAGCTCAGCCGGGACGTAGCCGCGACCGCGGCCGATGGTCAGGGTCAGCTCGAGCTTGCCCCGCTCCGACAGGTGGGCGATCTCCAGATCCGGATTGAGGATCTCGAGCTCAGCCGGAGCTTGGATATCAGCCGCCGTGACCGTGCCGGGGCCCTTCTTCTGGAGGCGAACCTCGATCTCCGGAGCCTCCCCGTGGAGCCTGCAGATGAGGTTCTTGAGGTTGAGGATGATGTCGGTGACGTCCTCGCGAACGCCAGGCAGCGTCGTGAACTCGTGGGCGACCCCCTCGATCTTGACCGAGGTCACGGCCGACCCCTCCAGCGAGGAGAGGAGCACTCGGCGGAGGGAGTTGCCGAAGGTGTACCCGAAGCCGCGGTCGAGCGGCTCGATGACGAACACCCCTCGGTTCTCCTCCACGTGCTCCTGGACGATCTTGGGAACCTGAAACTCCATCAGGCTTGTACGAGTGGCCATGCTGTCCTTTCCCTGTACGGGTGGTAGTTACTTCGAGTAAAGCTCGACGATCAGCGACTCCTGGACCGGGGTGTCGATCTCCGATCGATCGGGCAACTTGAGGATCTTGCCGGCGAGGCCGTCGTGGTCGGCCTGAAGCCAAGGGGCGACGGAGGCGGTGAGCTCGGTCGCCTCCCGTACGAGCGGCTCGGCTGGGCTCCCAGGCCTGAGCGTGATGACGTCGTTGGGTTTTACCTGGTAGCTGGGGATGTTCACCCGCCGACCGTTCACCAAGAAGTGGCCATGCCGAACGAGCTGGCGGGCCTGGGCTCGCGAGGCTGCGAAGCCAAGGCGGTAGACGACGTTGTCGAGGCGGGTCTCCAGGAGGCGAAGGAGGTTGTCACCGGTCACGCCCGACTTGCGCGCCGCCCTCTCGTAGTAGGTACGGAACTGCTTCTCCAGGAGACCGTAGTAGCGGCGCGCCTTCTGCTTCTCGCGCAGCTGGAGCAGGTACTCCGACTGCTTGATCCTCCCCCGCCCGTGCTCTCCAGGCGGGTAGGAGCGACGCTCGATGGCGCACTTCTCGGTCAGGCAGCGCTCCCCCTTGAGGAAGAGCTTCATGCCCTCGCGACGGCAGAGCTTGCAGACAGGGCCCCGGTAGCGCGCCACCCTAGACCCTCCGCCGCTTCTTTGGCCGCACCCCGTTGTGGGCCTGCGGGGTCACGTCCTTGACGCTGATGATCTCCAGGCCGGCCGCCTGCAGCGACCGGATCGCCGTCTCCCGCCCTGAGCCAGGACCCTTGACGAACACCTCCACCTTTTGGAGCCCGTGCTCCATGCCCTTGCGGGCAGCGGAGTCGGCCGTCACCTGAGCGGCGAAGGGAGTGGACTTGCGCGAGCCCTTGAAGCCCGCCGATCCAGCCGACTCCCACACGATGACGTTGCCCTCCCGATCGGTGATGGTGACGATGGTGTTGTTGAACGACGTCTTGATGTGCGCCTGGCCGACGGCGATGTTCTTCTTGACGCGCCGACGCCCGCGACCTCGGGCCGCTTTGCGGGGAGGAGCCATCGCTTACTTGCCCTTCTTCTTCCCTCGACCGACTGTCTTCTTCGGCCCCTTGCGAGTACGCGCGTTCGTCTTCGTTCGCTGGCCTCGCACGGGAAGCCCTCGGCGATGGCGGAGACCCCGGTAGCAGCCGATCTCCATGAGCCTCTTTACGGCCTGGGCCCGCTCCCGTCGCAAGTCCCCCTCCACCTCGAGGTTGGCGTCGATGTAGCGCTGGAGCTTCGTGATCTCCTCGTCGGTGAGGTCGCGCACCTTCGTGTCTGGAGACAGCCCAAGCTCGGAGCACACCTTGAGAGCCGTCGACCGGCCGATGCCGTAGATGTAGGTGAGGCCGATCTCCAGCCGCTTGTTGCTCGGCAGGTTGACGCCAGCGATACGAGCCATGGACTCCCTTCCTCTCCTTCCTAGCCTTGCCGCTGCTTGTGGCGCGGGTTGGTACAGATGACCATGGTCCTACCGTGCCGCTTGATCACGCGGCAGCGCTCGCACATCGGCTTGACGGACGGCCTGACCTTCATCGGTACCGGTAGGTGATACGGCCGCGGGTGAGGTCGTAGGGAGAGAGCTCCACCTTCACCCGATCGCCAGGCAGGATGCGGATGTAGTTCTTGCGCATCTTGCCCGAGATCGTGGCCAGCACGCTGTGGCCGCCGTCCAGCTGGACCCGGAACATGGTGCTTGGGAGCGCCTCCACGACTTCGCCTTCGACCTCGATTTTCTCTTCCTTGACCGGCATGGTGTCTTCTCGACGGAGCCGCCCCGAGGGCGGCGATACACGCAAAAACACGGCGCAGCACGGCTGCGCCGCAGCGCTCTATCGTAGCAGAACCGGGGCCGCAGTCAGGACGCGCGGCTCCGTCTCGGTAATGGCCACCGTGTGCTCGAAGTGGGCAGCAAGGGAGCCGTCCTTGGTCGAGATCGACCAGCCGTCGTCGTGGACGACCACGTCCGGCCCGCCCGCCGTGATCATGGGCTCGATGGCGAAGGTCATGCCCTCGGCGAGAAGCGGTCCCCGCCCTGGCGGTCCGTAGTTCGGGATCTGCGGCTCCTCGTGCATTGAGCGGCCTACCCCATGCCCGACCAGCGTACGAACGACCGAGAACCCGGCCTCCTCCGTGACCGTCTGGATGGCGTGGGAGATGTCGGAGAGCCGATTTCCCGGCCGGCACTGCTCGATGCCGGCTTGGAGAGCGGCCTGGCAGGTCTCCAGCAATCGCTCGGCCTGGGACGAGATCTCCCCGACAGGGAAAGTGTAGGCCGAGTCGGCCACCAGCCCATCCAAGGTCACGCCCACGTCGACCGAGAGGATGTCCCCCTCCCGGAGCGCGTACGGGCCGGGGATGCCGTGGACGACCACTGCGTTGGGCGACGTGCAGATCGCTGCCGGGTAGCCGCGGTAGCCCTTGAACGTGGGAACCCCTCCCTGAGAGAGGATGTACTCCTCGGCCAAGGCATCGAGCTCTCCTGTCGTCACCCCCGGGCGCACGTGCTCGCCCACCAGAGCCAGCGTCTCTGCTACCACCCGGCCCGCTCTGGCCATAGCCTCGATCTCCTGCCGCGACTTGCGAATGATCACGTGCCGGCCGCCTCCGCCACCCGCTCCAGGGCGGCTTGGATGTCCCTCCAAACCTCCTCGATGGAGCGGTCGCCGCGAATGCCGACCACTTTGCCGGTGGGGAGGTAGTGCGCGACCAGGGGCTCGGTCTCTCGGTGGTAGATCTCCAGCCGACGACGGATCGCCTCTGGGGTATCGTCGGGCCTCCCCTCCGCCCGAGCCCGCTTGAGCATCCGCTCGACGCAGACCTCGTCGGGGACCTGGAGCTCGAGCACGACGTCGAGCGGCCGGCCCATCTCCTCGAGGAGCTCGTCGAGGGCCTCTGCCTGGGCCAGAGTGCGGGGGAAGCCGTCCAGGACGAAGCCCCCAGAGGCGTCGTCCTGGGAGAGGCGCTCGCGCATGAGGGCGATCGTGAGCTCGTCAGGGACGAGTCCGCCCGAGGCCAGGATCGGCTCCACCCGAAGGCCAAGCGGGCTCCGGCGGGACACGGCCTCCCGGAACATATCGCCGGTGGCGATGTGGGGAATGCCGTACTCGGCGGCAATGCGACGGGCTTGCGTCCCCTTGCCCGACCCCTGCGGGCCCAGGATGAGCACGTTCAGCGCCAAGGCCGGCTAGCGGAGGAAGCCCTCGTAGGAGCGCATCATCATCTGCGACTCCATCTGGCGCATGGTGTCGAGGGCCACCCCCACCATGATGAGGAGCGAGGTGCCGCCGAGAAAGTTCCGCGTGGTATGGGAGAAGTCGAAGAACTGGACGAGGAAGGTAGGAAAGACAGCCACGAAGGCGAGGTAGACCGATCCGGGCAGAGTCAAACGCGTGAGCACCCGATCCAGGTACTGGGCGGTGGGCGGGCCTGGCCGGATGCCGGGGATGTAGCCGCCGTGCTTGCGCAGGTTGTCAGCCTGGTCGATGGGGTTGAACTGGACGGCCGTGTAGAAGTAGGTGAAGAGGATGATGAGAAAGCCCTCCAGGAGGAGGTAGCTCGCGTCCTGGGGGGTGAACCAGCGGTTGATGAAGGCCTGGGTCTGGGGGAAGAACTGGGCGATCGTGGGCGGGAAGGCGAGGATAGCGGCAGCGAAGATGATGGGGATCACGCCGGCCATGTTCACGCGCAAGGGCATGTAGGTGGTACCGCCGCTTGTCATGCGCCGACCCACCACCCGCCGGGCGTACTGGATCGGGATCCGCCGCTGCCCCTCCTGGATGAAGACCACAGCGACCGTGACCGCCAGGAAGACGAGGGGGAAGAAGAGCTTGGTCGTGGGGCCCCCGTTCACCCAGGCCCGCACGGTGGTAGGGGCGTCGGCCAGGATGGAGGCGAAGATGAGGATGGAGATGCCGTTCCCAACCCCGCGCTTGGTAATGAGCTCTCCCATCCACATGAGGAGCGCCGTCCCGGCGGTGAGGGTGATGACGATGAGAACGACGCGGCCGGCGTTGGCCTCGAGGGCGTTCTGCCGCTTGAACAGGTACGCATAGCCGAGGGATTGCATGGCCGCCAGACCCACGGTGAGGTACCGGGTGTACTGGTTGATCTTGGCGTAGCCTGCCTCGCCCTCTTTCTGCAGCCGCTCCAAGGAGGGAACGACTACGGCCAGAAGCTGGAGGATGATGGAGGCGGTGACGTACGGCATGATGCCCAGAGCAAAGAGCGAGAACTGCGAGAGGGCGCCGCCGGAGAAGAGGTTGAGGAGGCCGAGCACGGTGCCGCCCTGGGCTGAGAAGTAGTTCTTGATCTGGTCGGGGTTGACGCCAGGGGCCGGCATCCAGGAGCCGAGCCGGTAGAGAGCGAGGATGGCCGCGGTGAAGAGGAGACGGCGACGGAGCTCGGGGACCCGCCATGCGTTGGTGAGCCAGGAGAGCATGCGCTAGCGGGCCCCTCCTCTCGGAGCAGCCTGGCCCCCCTTGGGCCCCCTGCGGGAAGGCTTCTCGCGGAGGGGGACAGCCCGACCGCCAGCGGCCTCGATCTTCTCCGCCGCCGTGCGGGAGAACGCGTGGGCAGACACGACAAGAGGCTTCGTCAGCTCGCCGTGGCCCAGGATCTTCACGTCCCGCGTGAGGGTGCGGATGAGACGGGCCTGCTTCAGCGCCTCCGGCGTCACCTCGGCGCCGGCGGCGAATGCCCGCTCGAGATCGCGTACGTTCACGCTCTGCACCAGCGTGCGGTGGGGCCCGATCGGCATCGCGTCCTTGGAGGTGGGGCCCCGCTGCTTCCCTAGGCGCATGTACAGCGGCATCTGTCCGCCCTCGAAGCCGGGCCGCATCTTGTGGGAGCCGGTGCGGGCCTTCTGGCCCTTGATGCCGCGCCCGGCGTAGCGGCCCTTGCCCGAGCCCAGGCCTCGACCCACCCGCTTGCGAGGGCGCCGCTTCTGAGCGGGAGAGAGCGTGGAGAGGTTGAGCTTAGCGGGCATGGCGACCGGAGACCTCCTCGACCCGCACCAGGTGACGGACTTTCCGCAGCATACCGGCAAGCTGGGGCGTCTCCGGACGCTCGACGGAGCGCCCGATGCGCCCGAGCCCAAGGGCCCGCAGCGTCCCCCGGTGCTTGCGGGTCTGGCCGATGGTGCTGCGCACCTGGGTGATGCGGAGCGTCCTCACCGCCCAGCCTCCTCCCCGCCCTTGGGCTTAGGCCGAGGCGGAAGCACCTCCGACACGGTCTTCCCCCTGGCGCGGGCGACCTCCTCCGGCCGGCGCAGCTTCTTCAGCCCGTCGATGGTGGCCTTGAGCAAGTTGATGGGGTTCGTGGTGCCGAGGCTCTTAGCCAAGACGTCTCGCACCCCGGCCAGCTCCAGGACTGCCCGCACGCCCCCGCCCGCGATCACGCCGGTACCCTCGCTGGCCGGGCGCAGCAGAACCTTCGCAGCGTCGAACTCGCCGATCACCTCGTGCGTGATCGTGGTTCCCTTCCTGGGAACGGTGAACAAGTTCTTCTTGGCGTCCTCGACGGCCTTGGAGATGGCCAAGGGCACCTCGCGGGCCTTGCCGTAGCCCACTCCCACTCGGTCGACCTCGTCGCCGATAACGACGAGAGCGGTGAAGGAGAACCGGCGGCCTCCCTTGACCACCTTGGCCACGCGGTTGATCTCCACTACCCGCTCCTTGAGCTCGCGGGTCTCGGGCAGTACCTCGGTCATGGTCAAAACCGCAATCCTCCTTCGCGGGCGCCCTCGGCGAGGGCTTTCACGCGTCCGTGGTACAGGTAGCCGGCGCGGTCAAACACGCAGGTCTCGATCCCGGCCTGGGCCGCCCGCTCGGCCAAGAGCCGCCCTACCGCCCGCGCCTGCTCGGTCTTCGTCCCCTTGAAGGTCTTGGGAAGGTGTTGCCAGCTCGCGGCGGCAAGCGTCCGCCCAGCCGTGTCGTCGACCAGCTGGGCATAAATCCCGACGTTCGAGCGAAACACGACCAGCCGGGGTCGCTCGGTAGTCCCCGAGATCTTGCCCCGCACCCGCCGGTGGCGGCGGAGCCTCGCCTCCCGCGTCGTCAGCCTGGCCATCAGGCCCTCTTTCCTACCTTGCGACGGACGTGCTCTCCTTGGTACCGGATACCCTTGCCCTTGTAGGGCTCGGGCGGGCGCACCCGGCGGATCTCGGCCGCTACCTGGCCCACGAGCTGCTTGTCGATGCCCTTGACCACGATCTGGGTAGGAGCAGGCACCTCGAAGGAGATGCCGGGGCGAGGCGCGATCACCACCGGGTGGGAGTAGCCGACCTGAAGCTCAAGGTCGCTTCCCCGCAAGCTCGCCCGGTAGCCGACCCCGTGGATCTCCAGTCGCTTCTGGAAGCCCTTGGTCACCCCCTCGACCATGTTGGCGATCAAGGTGCGGGTGAGCCCATGCAGCGCCCGATCCTCTCCTCGATCGCTAGGGCGAGCGACGACCAGACGCCCGTCCTCCTGGCTCACGCTCATGCGCGCCGGGATCTCCTGAGCGAGCTCGCCCAGGGGCCCGCTCACCTGCACTCGCCCAGGCGCGACGGAGACGCGCACGCCGTCCGGGATCTCGATGGGCTTGCGTCCGATCCGACTCACAGCATCACCACACGAGGCAGATGACCTCGCCGCCGATTCCCCTCTCCTGGGCGGCGCGACTGGTCATGAGGCCGCTCGAGGTGGACAGGATAGCGGTGCCCATGCCCCCCAACACCCGGGGCAGGCGATCCTTGCGGGCGTAGACACGGCGGCCAGGCTTAGACACCCGCTTGAGATCGGTGATCACCCGCTCTCGATTCTTCCCGTACTTGAGCTCGATAACGAGGACGTCAAAGCTTCGGCCCTTCTCCACCCGGTAGTCGCGGATGTAGCCCTCCTCCTTGAGGATGCGCGCGATCTCCACCTTCAGGCGGGAGGAGGGCATCTCCACGGTGTCGTGGAGGGCCTTGTTGGCGTTGCGAATCCGAGTCAGCATGTCGGCGATGGGGTCGGTCAGCATGGGCCGTCTCTCACCAGGAAGCCTTGGTCATACCCGGGATGACGCCCTGGTGGGCGAGTTGTCGCAGGCAGATGCGACACAGCCCGAACTTCCGGTAGACGGCTCGCGGGCGCCCGCACCGGTTGCAGCGACGGTAGCGCTGGGTCTTGTACTTGGGCGGCCGCGTCGCCTTCACGATCAGGGACTTCTTAGCCACAGCTTAGGTCTCCCTCCTTTGCTCGGCGAACGGCAGGCCCAGAGCCTTGAGGAGGGCGTACCCTTCCTCGTCGCTCTGGGCGCTGGTGGTGATGGTGACATCGAGACCGCGAATCTGGCTGATGTCGTCGTAGCTGATCTCGGGGAAGATGATCTGCTCCCGAATGCCGAGCGAGTAGTTTCCGCGACCGTCGAACGAGCCGGGATCGAGGCCGCGGAAATCGCGGATGCGAGGCAGAGCGATGGAGACGAGGCGGTCGAGGAACTCGTACATCCGGGCACCGCGCAGCGTCACCCGCACGCCCACGGGCATCCCGGCGCGCACCTTGAAGCCGGCGATCGACTTGCGGGCCCTCCGCACCTGGGCTCGCTGCCCGGCGATCAGGGTCAGCTCGTCGAGAGCGCTGTCTAGCGCCTTGGCGTCGCTCTTGGCCTCGCCCACCCCCATGTTGAGCGTGATCTTCTCCAGGCGAGGCACCTCCATGATCGAGCGCAGGCCGAGCTCCTCCCTAAGCCGAGGTCGCACCTCCCGCTCGTAGAGGAGCTTGAGACGGGGGACGTAGCCGTTCTCGCTCACCTCTGCCCGCCCCTGTCGATCTCCTGACGGCAGTCGGCCCGCTTACAGACCCGCACCTTGACCAGGCGCCCTTTGACCTCCTTGAGCTTGGCCCCCACCCGGGTAGGGCGGTTGCAGACCGGGCACACGACCATCACGTTGGAGACGTCGATGGGAGCCGGCTTCTCGATCACCCCTCCGGGCTGGATCGTGGTGCCACCCATGCGGCTGGCGTCCTTCACGGGGCGGGGGCGGGTGTGGCGCTTGACGACGTTCAGGTTCTCGACCACTACCCGGCCCTCCTTGGGGCGAGCCTCCACCACCCGGCCTTGCTTCCCCCGGTCCTTGCCGGCGATGATCTGGACGAGGTCGCCCTTGCGCACCTTCATGGCTCTAGCCACCTACAGCACCTCGGGCGCCAAGGACACGATCTTCATGAAGTTCTTCTCTCGCAGCTCGCGAGCTACAGGGCCGAAGATGCGAGTACCCCGCGGGTTTCGCTGGTGATCGATGATGACGGCCGCGTTCTCGTCGAAGGCGATCGTGGTGCCGTCCTCCCTGATCTGGGGCTTCTTGGTGCGAACGATGACCGCCCGGACGACGTCCCCCTTCTTCACCTGGCCGTGCGGGCTGGCCGACTTGACGGTACCCACGATGATGTCGCCCACCCGCGCGTAGCGGCGGTGAGAGCCGCCCAGAACGCGGATGCAGAGGATCTCCCGGGCTCCGGTGTTGTCAGCGACGCGGACTCTCGTCTCTTGCTGGATCATCCCTACTTCGCCACCTCGATGATCTCGGCCAGCCGCCAGCGCTTCGTCCGCGACAGCGGTCGGGTCTCCACGATGCGCACGATGTCGCCCACCTTCGCCTCGTTGCGCTCGTCGTGGGCGTGGAACTTGGTCGAGCGCCGGATGATCTTCTTGTAGCGCGGGTGGGCCTTGACCGTGTCTACCCGGACGACGATGGTCTTGTCCATCGCCGCCGAGACAACTACGCCCCTGCGCTCCTGGCGCTTGCCCCGAGGCTTCTCCGGCTTGGGCGGACGGACGATGGGCGAGCGCCCCTCTTCTTGGGAGCGAGCAGGCTTTCGCCCCGGGCGCGGCTGCGCGCGGGAGAGGCGCCGGCGAGAACGCCCTTCCTTGGAGGTCTCCTTCTCGGGCAAGCCCCGGTCGGCCGCTTCGTCCGCAGGCGCGGCCGTCCCGGCCTCGGCCGTCGTGTCTTGGCGTTCCTCGGGCATGGCCTGATCGTCCATCTACCTCTTCGTCCTCTCCGTTCTCTCCATTGTTGCTGTCTTCAGCTCCCGCTCCCGCTTGACCGTGAGGATGCGGGCGATCTCCCGCCTCGCCAAGCGCATGCGAGCCGTGTTCTCCAGGGCCCCCGTGGCAGCTTGGAAGCGCAGGTTGAAGAGCTCCCGGCGCGTCTCCGCCAGCTTCCGGTCAAGCTCGTCGTCGCTCAGATCCCGTAGATCTCGTGCCTTCATCCTCTCTCCAGGTCGGCGCGGGCGCCTACTCGAACAGGTCGCCCTCGCGCTTTACCACCTTGGTCTTGATCGGGAGCTTGGCCCCGGCCAGGCGAAGCGCCTCCCGCGCCAACGGCTCCGCCACGCCTGTCAGCTCGAACATGACCCGGCCAGGCTTCACTACCGCCACCCAGCCCTCAGGCGATCCCTTCCCCGAGCCCATGCGCGTCTCGGCCGGCTTCTTGGTATAGGGCTTGTCGGGGAAGATGTTGATCCATACCTTGCCGCCCCGCTTGATCTTGCGGGTCATGGCCACCCGAGCAGCCTCGATCTGGCGGCTCGTGAGCCAGCCGGGCTCGAGCGCCTTGAGCCCAAAGTCGCCGTACTGGACGACTAGCTGGCCTTTGGAGACGCCCTTCATCCGGCCCCGCTGGTGCTTGCGGAACTTCGTCTTGCGCGGCATCAACATCAGGCCTCGACCTCCTCATCCCCGGAAAGAGGCTCTGTCGAGGCAGCCTCGGGCTGGCCGCCAGCGACGTCCTCCTGGGGGACAGTCGCCTCCTCTGCCAGCTCGACCCCCTCGCCTACCTCCCGCGCTGGGCGACCGCGCCCTCGCTCGGGTCGCCGACGGCGCACCGGCCCCAGCCCCTCGCGGTCGGGAACGCGCCGACCCTCCCGCTGGCCCAGGCCCTCCCCTGCCCGACCGCCGCCGCGCCGGCGGGCTTGGTCTTGGTCTCCCAGCCGCATCTCCCGCTCCGAGGCCACGCCCTCGTAGCCCTCAGGCATGATCTCGCCCTTGTTGATCCAGACCTTGACCCCGATGCGGCCGAAGGTGGTCTTGGCCTCGGCGAACCCGTAGTCGATGTCGGCGCGGATCGTGTGGAGAGGAACCCGGCCCTCGGAATAGCCCTCCGAGCGGCTCATCTCTGCCCCGCCCAGCCTTCCTGAGCAGATCACTTTCACCCCCCGAGCGCCCGAGCGCATGGCCGAGGCCAGGGAGCGCTTCATCGCTCGCCGGAAGCTGACCCGGTTCTCGAGTTGCTCGGCGATCGACTGGGCGACCAGCTTGGCGTCCAGCTCCGGTCGCTTGATCTCGTTGATGTTGATCTGGACGCTCTTACGGGTCATGGCGTGGATCTCGCGGCGGAGGGCGTCTACCTCCACTCCCGACTTCCCGATCACGATGCCCGGGCGGGCCGTGTAGATGTCGATCGTGATCCGCTGCTTGTCCTTGCGCACGTGGATATCGGAGAGGCCGGCGTGGGCCAGCTTCTTGTAGATGTGGTCGCGAATGCGGATGTCCTCCAGCAGGGCGTCGGCGAACTCCTTGTTGGACACGAACCAGTTCGACTTCCAGTCGTGGATGACGCCGACGCGAAGCCCGCCGGGGTGGACCTTCTGACCCATTACTCGGATGCCTCCTTCTTCCTCCGCCGCCCCAGTCTCGGCTTGGCCAGGGGCGCTCTCTCCTGCTTCGCTCGGGCAGGGAGAGCAGCCTTGCCTGGCAGGGGGGCGAGTCGAACCGTGATGTGGCAGGTGCGCTTACGGATCCGGCCCACCCGGCCCCGAGCCCGGGCCCGCCAGCGCTTGAGCGTGGGCCCTTCGTCCACCACCGCGCCCACCACGTACAGCTCGTCTCCCA
This sequence comes from Thermoleophilia bacterium, assembly GCA_040289505.1. Lineage (GTDB taxonomy): Bacteria > Actinomycetota > Thermoleophilia > Gaiellales > Gaiellaceae > PALSA-612. The sequence continues at coordinate 24,085 of PSLH01000005.1, forward strand.
CGAGACCGTGGTTTGCCTCCGCGTTGGCCACCGCCGAGCGGAGCACCTTCTCCACGTGACGGGCAGCGGCCCGGGTAGTGAAGGCGAGGATGGTGCGAGCCTCGGGCACGCTCCGGCCGCGGATGTGCTCCACCACAAGCTGAGCCTTGCGGGGCGAGGTGCGCACCCACTTGGCCTGAGCCCTAACCTCCACTGTCTCTGTCTCCGACGAGGCCACCGCTACCTCCGCTTGACCTGGGTCTTTCGGTCGCCGGCATGTCCGCGGAAGGTGCGCGTGGGCGCGAACTCCCCGAGCTTGTGGCCAACCATCTGCTCGGTGATGAAGACTGGCACGTGCTTGCGCCCGTCGTAGACGGCAATCGTGTGGCCGACCATCTCCGGGAAGATGGTGGAGGCTCGCGACCAGGTGCGAAGCATCTGCTTATGCCCGGAGGCGTTCATCTCCTGGATTCGCCTCATCAGCCGCTCCTCCACGAACGGCCCCTTCTTCATCGATCGACCCACCTAGCGCTTCTCCTTCCCGCGCCGGCGAGGGCGCACGATCAGCTTGTCCGATTCCTTGTGCTTGCGGCGCGTCCGCTTGCCTAGGGTCGGCACGCCCCAGGGCGTCACTGGGTGCCGACCACCCTTCGACTTCCCTTCGCCTCCGCCGTGAGGATGGTCGACGGGGTTCATGGCCGAGCCGCGGACAGCCGGGCGGCGACCGAGCCAGCGGCTGCGACCGGCCTTGCCTACGCTGACGTTGGAGTGATCGACGTTGCCCACCTGGCCGACCGTAGCTCTACAGGCAAGAAGCACTTTCCGCATCTCCCCCGAGGGGAGGCGGAGGACCGCGTAGGGATCGTCCTTGGCGACCACCTGTACCGAGGCGCCGGCGCTGCGGGCAAGCTGGCCTCCCCGGCCGGGCTTGAGCTCCACGTTGTGCACGACCGTCCCCGTGGGGATGTTGGCCAAAGGCAGGGCGTTGCCGGGCTTGATATCCGCGTTCGGGCCTGACTCCACCACGGCTCCCACGCGCAGGCCAGCTGGGGCGAGAATGTAGGACTTGGCCCCGTCGGCGTAGTGGAGGAGGGCGATCCGAGCCGAGCGGTTGGGGTCGTACTCGATGGCGGCCACCGTGGCCGGTACCCCGTCCTTCTTTCGCTTGAAGTCGATCAGGCGGTAGCGCCGCTTGGCGCCGCCACCCCGGTGGCGAGTGGTGATGCGCCCGTAGACGTTGCGGCCACCCTTCTTGGACAAGGGGGCGGTGAGGCTCTTCTCCGGCTCCGTCTTCGTGATCTCCTCGAACGTGGAGACGGTCATGAACCGGCGGCCGGGGCTGGTCGGCTTGTACTTGCGGACGGGCATCAGACTTGCGCCCCCTCGAAGATGGGAATCGAGTCGCCTTCCTTGAGCTTGACGATCGCCTTCTTCCACCCCGGCTTCTGGCCGCGCGTCCAGCCACGGCGCTTCGGCTTCGGCCGCACCTGGACGATGTTGACCGACTCCACGCGGACGTCGAAGAGCTCCTCCACCGCTTGCCGGATCTGCGTCTTGTGGGCGTCCTTGTGCACACGGAACGTGTACTTGCGGTCGCCGATCAAGCTGTAGCTCTTCTCCGACACGACAGGGGCGATCAGGATCTCGTTGGGATGGAGGCTCACGACGACAACCCCCCTCTCGCCACCGCGCCCGCCCGCGTCTCGACCAGGGGGAGCGCCCGCTCGCTCACGAGGAGCGCCCGGGCCCACAGGATACTGGCGCAGTCGAGCTCCTCCGGCACGGTCACTGCCACCTTGGGCAGGTTGCGGAAGGACCTGGCCACGACCTCCTCGTCCTCGTGGACGACCACCAGCGCAGGGAGGGGCTTCCCCCAGGCCGCAAGGAGCGCCGCTGCCTGCCTCGTAGAGGGGGCCTGGAAGCTCTCCCCGTCCAGCACCGCCAGCGTGCCCTCGCGGACGTGACTGGAGAGAGCCCCGCGGAAGGCCGCTCGCCGCTCCTTCTTGTTGACCTTGAACGAGAAGTCCCTCATGGTGGGCGGGAAGGCGACGCCGCCACCGCGCCACTGGGGAGCGCGGATCGTCCCCTGGCGGGCGCGACCGGTCCCCTTCTGGCGCCAGGGCTTCGACCGCCCTCCCGACACGAGGCCCCGGCTCTTGGCGCCCCTCGTCCCTGCCCGCTCGGCAGCGAGCTCGGCTCGCACTGCCTGGTGGAGGAGATGCGCTTTGACCTCGGCGCTGAACACCTCCGGGTCGAGCTCCGCCTCGCGCGCGCTCCCTCCGACCGCGTTCAGGACAGGGACGCGGGGCGTAAGGTCAGCGGTGGCTGCGGCGGGCATGAGCCCTCTCCTCCCTCACCTCGACGATGCCGTTCTTGGGCCCAGGGACAGCGCCGCGCACGACGAGGAGGTTCCGCTCGGGATCAACGGCATGGACGACCAGGCCCACCTGGGTAACCCGCTTGCCGCCCATCCGCCCAGCCATGCGCAGCCCCTTGACGACGCGCGAGGGCGTGGCCGAGGCTCCGATGGAGCCCGGCTGGCGAATGTTGTGGGAGCCGTGCGACTTGGGCCCGCGCTTGAACTTGTGGCGCTTGATGGTCCCGGCGAAGCCCTTGCCGATCGAGATCCCCGCCACCTTGACCGGATCGCCAGGCTGGAACGCCTCCACGGTTACCGTGTCTCCGACTTGGAGGTCGCTTGTCCCCCGAAACTCGACCAGCCTCCGGTAGGCGCCCACCCCTGCTCGCTTGAGGTGGCCAATGACTCCCTTGGTCAGCTTGCGCTCGGCCACCGGCTCGAAGGCAAGCTGGACAGCGTCGTACCCATCGGTCGCCTCGGTCTTCACCTGGACGACCGGGCAAGGGCCGGCCTCGATCACCGTCACCGGCGTTACTTTCCCGGTCTCGGGATCGAAGACCTGGGTCATTCCTACTTTGCGGCCGATTATGCCCTTCATGGATTCCAGCACCTCTCGGCCCCAGAGCTCGATAGCTGCCCGCTTTCGTCCGGCACCGTCGGCCGAGGTATGCCCCTCCTCCTCGTCATTCCACTCACAACTTGATCTCGATGTCGACCCCCGCGGGAAGGTCGAGCCGCATGAGCGAGTCCACGGTCTTGGGCGTGGGCGAGTGGATGTCGATGAGGCGCTTGTGCGTGCGCACCTCGAACTGCTCGCGCGAGTCCTTGTCCTTGAAGGGGCTTCGGATCACCGTATACACGTTGCGCTCGGTGGGCAGGGGCACAGGGCCGGTGATCCTGGCACCGGTTCGCTCCGCGTGCTCGACGATGTCGCGCGCTGCTCGGTCGACCTGGTGGTGGTCGTAGCCGCGAAGCCGGATGCGGATCTTCTGCTGTGGCACTGTGCCCCGCCCCCCGTCGCTACTTGATGATCTCGGTGACGACGCCGGCGCCCACGGTCCGTCCGCCCTCGCGGATGGCGAAGCGAAGGCCCGGGTCCATGGCGACCGGCTGGATGAGCTCGACCTCCATATTCGTGTTGTCGCCGGGCATCACCATCTCCTGGCCCTCGGGCAGCTTGATCGTCCCCGTCACGTCGGTGGTACGGAAGTAGAACTGAGGTCGGTAGCCGTTGAAGAAGGGCGTGTGCCGACCGCCCTCCTCCTTGGAGAGGACGTAGACCTCCGCCTTGAAGTGGGTGTGGGGCGTGATCGACCCCGGCTTGGCCAAAACCTGGCCTCGCTCTACCTCCTCGCGCTTGATGCCGCGCAGGAGCGCCCCGGCGTTGTCGCCCGCCTGGGCGAACTCGAGCACCTTGTTGAACATCTCCAGGCCGGTGACGACCGTCTTCTGCGTCTCGGGTCGGATGCCGACGATCTCCACCTCGTCCCCGACCTTGATGACTCCCTGCTCGATACGGCCGGTGACGACCGTGCCCCGACCGGTGATGGTGAACACGTCCTCGATCGGCATTAGGAAGGGCTTGTCGATGGCCCGCTGAGGCTCGGGGATGTAGGTGTCGACCGCCTCCATCAGCTCCAGGATCTTGGCCGACCACTCCGGGTCGCCCTCGAGAGCCTTGAGCGCCGATACCGGCACCACCGGCACCTCGTCGCCGGGGAAGCCGTACTTGGAGAGGAGCTCGCGCACCTCCATCTCGACCAGCTCGAGCAGCTCGGGATCGTCCACCATGTCGGCCTTGTTTAGCGCCACCACGATGTAGGGGACGTTCACCTGCCGCGCGAGAAGGACGTGCTCCCGCGTCTGAGGCATGGGGCCGTCTGCCGCTGAGACCACCAGGATCGCCCCGTCCATCTGGGCAGCTCCCGTGATCATGTTCTTGATGTAGTCGGCGTGCCCCGGGCAGTCCACGTGCGCGTAGTGCCGATTAGCGGTCTCGTACTCGACGTGGGCGGTGTTGATGGTGATACCGCGGGCGCGCTCCTCCGGCGCCTTGTCGATCGAGTCGAAGTCGCGGTACTTCGTGTTCGTGCCCTGCTCCGAAAGCACCTTCGTGATCGCCGCCGTTAGCGTCGTCTTGCCGTGGTCGATGTGACCGATGGTGCCGACGTTGATGTGCGGCTTCGTACGCTCGAACTTCTGCTTAGCCATTCCTTCCTCCGGTCTCTCCTACGTTGCTCGGGCGGCGACGATCTCGCCCGCGATCGACTGAGGAACCTCCTCGTAGCGATCGAACTGCATAGTGAACGTGGCCCGACCTTGCGTCGTCGATCGCAGGTCGGTTGCGTACCCAAACATATTGGCAAGCGGGACGCGGGCGCGGACCACTTGGGCGTTCCCGCGCCGCTCCAGCCCGAGGACGTGGCCGCGACGGGCGTTGAGGTCTCCCATTACGTCGCCCAGGTACTCCTCGGGAGTGACTACCTCGACCATCATCACCGGCTCGAGCAGTTTCGGCTGAGCCCGCTTCATCGCCTCCTTGAAGGCGATCGAGCCAGCCATCTTGAAGGCCATCTCGCTGGAGTCGACCTCGTGGTACGAGCCGTCGACCAAGGTGACGCGAACGTCGACCACGGGGTAGCCGGCGAGCACTCCTGACTCCATCGCCTCCTGGATGCCCAAGTCCACCGCCGGGATGAACTCGCGGGGGATCCGCCCGCCCACGATCTTGTCGATGAACTCGTAGCCCGACCCTGGCTCGGCTGGCTCCAGGTCGATGACCACGTGCCCGTACTGGCCCCGGCCGCCTGTCTGGCGGACGAAGCGGCCCTCGACTCCCTTGACCGCCCGCCCAGCCGTCTCTCGATAGGCCACCTGAGGCCGTCCCACGTTGGCGTTGACGTTGAACTCCCGCGTGAGCCGGTCGACGATGATCTCCAGGTGGAGCTCGCCCATCCCCGAGATGAGCGTCTGCCCCGTCTCCTCGTCGGTGCGCATGCGGAAGGTGGGGTCCTCCTCGGCCAGTCGCTGCAGCGCCTGGGCCAGTCGGTCCTGATCGGCCTTGGTCTTCGGCTCGATAGCGACCGAGATCACCGGCTCGGGGAAGTGCATCGCCTCCAGGCGGATGGGGGCCGTGTCCAGGGCCAGGGTGTCGCCGGTCATCGTGTGCTTCAAGCCCACTACGGCAGCGATATCCCCGGCCCCGATCCAGTCCCGCTCCTCGCGGTGGTTGGCGTGCATCTGGAGGATGCGCGCAACCCGCTCCGTCTTCCCGGTGGTGGTGTTCAGCACTCGGTCGCCCGGCTTGAGCTGGCCTGAGTAGACGCGGATGTAGGTGAGCTTGCCCACGTAGGGATCGGACATGACCTTGAAGGCCAAGGCCGTGAACGGCTCCTCGTAGGACGGCCTCCGGGAGAGCTCGTGCTGGGTGCGAGGGTCGATGCCGTGCACCGGCGGGACGTCGAGCGGGCTCGGCAAGTAGTCGACCACGGCGTCGAGCAGAGGCTGGATCCCCTTGTTCTTGAACGCCGAGCCGCACAGCACCGGCACGACGCTCAAGTCGAGGGTGGCCCGACGGAGAGCTCGGCGCAGCATGTCTGGAGTCACCGCTTTCTCGTCGGTCAGGTACGTCTCGAGGAGCTCGTCGTCGTGGTCGGCGACCGCCTCCACCAGCTGGTGGTGGTACTCCTCTGCCTGCTCCCGAAGCTCGGCCGGGATCTCGATGGTCTCGATCTGGGTACCGAGGACGTCGACCCAGACGAGGGCGTGCATCTCCACCAAGTCGATCACGCCCCGGAAGTGCTCCTCCCGGCCCAGGGGAAGCTGAATGGGCGCCGGCCTTGCCCCTAGCCGGTCGACCATCGACTGGACCGATCCGAAGAAGTCGGCTCCCAGACGATCCATCTTGTTCATGAAGGCGATGCGAGGAACCCGGTAGCGGTCAGCCTGTCGCCACACCGTCTCCGACTGGGGCTCGACGCCAGCGACGGCGTCGAACACGGCGATCGCGCCATCGAGGACGCGCAAGCTCCGCTCCACCTCGACGGTGAAGTCGACATGACCAGGCGTGTCGATGATGTTGATGCGGTGGTCGCGCCAGAAGGCGGTGGTGGCAGCCGACGTGATCGTGATCCCCCGCTCCTGCTCCTGGGGCATCCAGTCCATGGTGGCCGCGCCCTCGTGCACCTCCCCCATCTTGTAGGTGCGGCCGGTGTAGTAGAGGATTCGCTCGGTCGTGGTCGTCTTGCCCGCGTCGATGTGGGCCATGATCCCGATGTTGCGCACGCGGTCGAGCGCGACCGCCCCTTTTGTAACGGCCATCGTGCTCACCAGCGGTAGTGGGCGAAGGCCTTATTGGCCTGAGCCATCCGGTAGAGGTCGTCCTTGCGCTTGTAGGCCCCGCCCTGCTGCTCAAGGGCATCGAGGATCTCCCCAGCCAGCTTCTCGTCCATATGCTTCTCTCGCCGCTGACGGGCATAGGTCACGAGCCAGCGAATAGCCAGGCTGCGGGCCCGACGCTGCGGTACCTCCACCGGCACCTGGTAGTTGGCGCCGCCCACGCGCCGCGAGCGCACCTCGAGCACCGGGGTGACCGTCTTCACGGCCTGCTCGAGCACCTCCACGGGGGGACGGCCCGTCTTCTGGCCTACGCGCTCGAGCGCCTGGTAGACGATGCGCTCTGCCACCGACTTCTTGCCGTGCATCATCACCCGGTTGATCAATTGGGTGACCAGGCGCGAGTTGTACACGGGGTCCGGATCGAGTGTCCGGACCGGGACTCCTGCGCGGCGGGGCATTAGCGGTTCCTCTTGGCGCCGTACTTGGAGCGGCCCTGACGTCGGTCGCTCACGCCGGCCGCGTCTAGGGCGGCGCGGATCACCTTGTAGCGGATGCCAGGCAGGTCCTTGACCCGGCCGCCGCGGATGAGCACGACCGAGTGCTCCTGAAGGTTGTGACCCTCGCCGGGGATGTAGGCGGTGACCTCCATGCCGTTCGTCAACCGCACGCGGGCGACCTTGCGCAGAGCCGAGTTCGGCTTCTTGGGCGTGGTCGTGTACACACGCGTGCAGACGCCCCGCTTCTGCGGCGCTCCCCGCAGGGCGGGTGTCTTCGTCTTCGACCGCTTGGAGGCGCGGCCTTTTCGAACAAGCTGGTTTACGGTCGGCATGAGTCTCCGTCAGGGTGCGTACACACGACAAAGGCCGGCAGAGGACAGCCTCTGCCAACCTCGATGACAGCATGGTAGCGAAGTCTCGACGAGACCGCCAAACCGAGGGGATGGCAACTTCGCCCGTTCCTTACTACAGTGAGACCGGCGCGCGGGCCGAGGGCCCGCGCCCGGCTACAGGGAGCGGGTGACCATGCGGGAGATGAGCTAAGGGAGGCGGCGATGGGCGCTCTCGCGTCCACCCTGTCCACGGCGGCATGGGCAGCGGTGGTGGCCGTCGCTGCCACCCTCGCCACCCTACTCGTCAGCCTTGGCCTCTGGCGCCTCGCCCGAGCTCGGCGGCCTGCCAGCGAGGAGCGGATGGCCGAGCTCGTAGCCGAGCTCGATCGCCGCCTGGAGGAGATGGGGCGCGAGCTCACTACCGCCCTGGAGCGGGCGCGGGAGGAGGCACGTCGCTCCCGGGCGCTGGGAGAGCTCTCCTCGTCCATCGACCTGGACGAGGTCCTTCGCCGGACGCTGGACGCGGCCTCGGCGCTGCCAGGAGCGGACGCGGCCCTCGTCAGCGTGGCCACGCCCGAGGG
>PSLH01000005.1:32212-33501 GCA_040289505.1 Thermoleophilia bacterium
GAGCCGCGGGCCTCTCGGAGGCAGAGATCGAGGAGGTGGAGCCGGGGCCGCCCCCGCCCGGCCGCCGCCTGCGTGCGCTTGCTCTCTACTACGACGGCACCCCCAAGGCCGAGAGCACCCCCGTCGGTCACGGTTTCGCCGTCCCCATCCAGGGCGAGGCAGGGACCGTGGGCCTCCTCTCTGTCTTCTCGCGGCGGCCCGAGCGAGGCCTGACCGAGGAGGTCGCTTCCGAGCTCGCCGACCTCGCCGCCAGAGCCGGGCCCGCCATCGAGAACGCTCTCCGCTTCCGGGAGGCCCAGCACCTGGCCGAGATCGACGCTCACACCGGGCTTCACAACCGCCGCTACTTCCACGAGACCTTGGCTCGGGAGGTGGCCCGCGCCCACCGCTACCAGCGACCGCTCGCCCTCCTCATCGTCGACCTGGACGACTTCAAGGAGGTGAACGACCGCCTCGGTCATTTGGCCGGCGACGCCGTCCTCGCCCAGGTGGGAGAGCGCGTGCGCAACGTCGTCCGCTCGGCCGATATCCCCTGCCGGGTAGGGGGGGACGAGTTCGCGATCATCCTGCCCGAGTCGACCCTGGCCGACGCCGAGCAGCTGTTCGTCCGCCTCCAGGAGCACCTCGCCGCCCGCCCCATCCCGGAGGCAGGGAGGGTTAGCATCTCCTGCGGGATCGCCGAGCTCCGCCCCCAAGACGACGCTGTCTCCTTCTTCGAGCGGGCTGACGACGCGCTCTACCGGGCCAAGGAGGCAGGCAAGGGACGGGTGGCGGTGGCTGCCTCGGCAATCGGGCGCCCCAAGGAGAACGGAACGAGCGCGATCTCACCCATCGAGCGAGACGACGGGTAGGTAGGCCGACAGATCGACCGTCGAGACAGCGGGCAGGTCGTCTCGCTGACAGGCGATGCGGGCGAGCGCTCGCTCCTGGGCAGCGGTACTCCAGGCCTCCAGGGCCTGACGCCTGGCGAAAGAGACGAGGGCCGCCCGAATGGCCGGACGGGCTACCGGGAGCGGCACCGCCGACAGGGGCAGGGCGTCCTCGAGCGGTGTCAGGGAGAACACCCCCTCGGGGGTGACCAGGCTCGCGGCTCGGCCCCGTGGCAGATCGACGAGCGACCTGGGGGCGGGCGGCACGAGGACGTAGCCGGCTCGTGGGGGGAAAAGCCAGGAAGGCGAGGGAGCGGCCCGCACCCGTCGCAGCGGTCGGTCGCCGTAGGCGGCGTAGAAGGCGGCCACCTGGGCCTCGGCGGGAGGAGGGACGGAGAGCGCGGAGGCGATGCTAACCCT